>NZ_CP144555.1:6600000-6885934 GCF_036607905.1 Streptomyces sp. SCSIO 75703 | reverse complement strand
TCCCGCGGAGCGGGTACCACATCGCTGCGCGATGTGCAAGCGAACACCCGCGCTGCGCGCGGGTGTTGCGCTCCCGCTCCGCGGGAGCGCTGGCGGGTGGCTGCGCCACCCGCTCACCCCTCTTGCTGTGCAAGAAGGGTGACGGTCCGTCCGCTGCGCTCCCGGACCGGCGGGACTTCGTCTCGCTACCAGGCTTTCGCTTCGCTCCAGCCTGGCCGGCGGGTCCGCTGCGCTCCCCCCGCCTGACGGTCCTTCCGGCTGCGCCTCCAGAACCGTTGAGGCCCGCTGTCGCGGGCCGGGCTGGCTACGAGGGAGGGGGTCGCTCGTTCGTGTCGGGTTTCAGTGTAGCGGGTGCTCAAGTTGATGCGCCATGTACCGTTGGCGGAAACACGAGACACCCCCTAACCGCTCGGACCGGGCCGAGGCTCAGTGAGAGGAAAAGGGAAATCGCATGTGGAGTGCTCAGGATGTGGCGCGGGAACAGGTTAGGCGCCAGGCACACGGTCTCGATATGGCCGCCGTTACGGAGAAGGTCGCGGAGGCTGCTACTCGCGAGCGTGAGACAGCGGAGCAGTTGAGGCGAGGCGGTTCCCTCTCCGAGTTCGAGACGGACCCGGAACGGCTGGCTGCCGTCTGGGAGGCAAAGCATGTGGAGTGGCAGCGCGTCAGGGACTTGATGGCTCAGGCCGGTTGGGGCGCGTACGAGCCGGAGCGGGACACCCAAGGCTCCACGTGGGCTCAGGAGCGCACAGAACGGCGTGACGGTGCTCTCGCGGCCAAGGCCGCCTTCGAGGCGCGGCGGCGGGAGGAGGCGGATGAACTGCGGGCGGAGCTGTGGCTGTCTGCCGCGCCTAGCCGGCTGATCCGGGCGGCGGCCGATCGGGCCGGGCTCATGCCCGCCCAGGTCCTGGCGCAGCTCGCCGAGCGGGTCGTGGTGGGCGAGGACGGTACGGTGTCAGTCCCGCCCTTCATGCCGTCCCGGTGATTTTCCGAAGCGGTCAGGAAACGAGTCAGGGGAGGACTTCGAAATGCCGGGTATTCAGCTCAAGGGACACCAGGTTGACCAGAAGGCGGCTTTCCGTAAATGGGTGGGATTCCCTGCAAGATCATCTGTGCCCCCGGAGGGTGCTCGGGGCACGATCGTGTCAGCGACCGGTTCGGGCAAGACGATCACGGCGGCCGCGTGCGCGCTGGAGTGCTTCCCGGGCGGCCAGATCCTCGTCACGGTGCCGACCCTGGACCTGCTCGTGCAGACCGCCCAGGCGTGGCGCCTGGTGGGCCACCGATCCCCGATGGTGGCGGTGTGCTCTCTGGAGAACGACCCGGTCCTGAACGAGCTGGACGTGCGCACCACCACCAACCCGATCCAGCTCGCCCTATGGGCAGGTTCAGGGCCCGTGGTCGTGTTCGCCACGTATGCCTCCCTGGTGGACCGTGAGGACATCGATGCACCCGAGTGCCAGCGGAAGGTTCGCGGGCCGCTGGAGGCCGCTCTGGCAGGCGGGGAGCGGCTCTACGGGCAGCAGATGGCGGGCTTCGACCTCGCGATCGTGGACGAGGCCCACGGAACCGCCGGTGATCTCGGTCGTCCGTGGGCCGCTATCCACGACAACCAGCGGATCCCCGCCAACTTCCGCCTCTACCTCACCGCGACCCCGCGCATCCTGGCGGCCCCCCGGCCGCAGAAGGGCGCTGACGGCCAGGAGCTGGTGCTGGCGTCGATGGGCCAGGACTCCGCCACCTACGGGCCGTGGCTTGCCGAGCTCGGGCTCTCAGAGGCGATCGAGCGCGGAATCCTCGCGGGATTCGAGATCGACGTGCTCGAAATCCGCGACCCCTCCCCCGTCTTCGGCGAGTCGGAGGAGGCGCTGCGGGGACGGCGCATGGCTCTACTGCAGACGGCGCTGCTGGAGCACGCCGCGAAGTGGAACCTGCGCACCGTGATGACGTTCCACCAGCGGGTAGAGGAGGCCGCCGCGTTCGCGGAGAAGCTGCCCAAGACGGCGGCCGAGCTGTACGTCAACGACGTCACCGACGAGGACCTGGCGAAGGCGGAGGCCCTGCCGAAGTCCTCCATCGACGCGGAGTTCTACGAGCTGGAGGCCGGCCGCCACGTACCCCCGGACCGGGTGTGGGCGGCGTGGCTGTGCGGCGACCATCTCGTCAGCGAGCGGCGCGAGGTCCTGCGGCAGTTCGCCAACGGCATCGACGCGAACAACCGGCGCGTGCACCGGGCGTTCCTTGCCTCGGTGCGGGTGCTCGGGGAGGGCGTGGACATCACCGGCGAGCGGGGCGTGGAGGCGACCTGCTTCGCCGACACCCGCGGCTCCCAGGTGGAGATCGTGCAGAACATCGGCCGCGCACTCAGGCTCAACCGCGACGGCTCCACCAAGGTCGCGCGGATCATCGTGCCGGTCTTCCTCCAGCCCGGCGAGGACCCGCAGGACATGGTCGCCAGCGCCTCGTTCCGCCCCCTCGTAGCGGTCCTTCAGGGCCTGCGCTCGCACGATGAGCGCCTGGTCGAGCAGCTCGCCTCCCGCGCCCTCACCCACGGCAAGCGCAAGGTCCACGTCCGGCGCGACGAGGACGGGCGGATCGTCGGTGCCGGCGGCGAAGGGGACGGCGAGGACCAGGAGCAGGACGACGCCGACGCCGCTGCCGAGTCCGCGCTGCTGCACTTTTCCAGCCCGCGCGACGCCGCCACGATCGCCGCATTCCTGCGCACCCGGGTCTACCGGCCGGAGTCCCTGGCCTGGTTGGAGGGATACGAGGCGCTGCTGCGCTGGCGCAGGGAGAACGAGATCACCAGCCTGTACGCCGTCCCGTACGACACCGAGGTCGAGGTCGGCATCACCAAGGACTTCCCGCTGGGGCGGTGGGTGCACCAGCAGCGCAAGACGCTGCGCGCCGGCGAACTCGATCCGCACCGCAAGGAGCTGCTCGACGCGCCCGAGGCCGGGATGGTGTGGGAGCCCGGCGAGGAAGCCTGGGAAGCCAAGCTCGCCACGCTCCGGTCCTACCGGCGGGCCACCGGGCATCTCGCCCCCCGTCAGGACGCCGTGTGGACCGACCCCGCCGACGGCGTTCCCGTGCCGATCGGGCAGCACATGGCCAACCTGCGGCGGAAGGGCGCGAAGAACGGCCTGGGCAAGGACCCGAAGCGGGCGGAGCAGCGTGCGGCGCAGCTCACCGCGATCGACCCGGACTGGAACTGCCCGTGGCCACTGGACTGGCAACGCCACTACCGCGTCCTGGCGGACCTGGTCGACGCCGACGGCAGCCTGCCCGACATCGCACCCAGCGTACTCATGGACGGCGACGACATCGGCAAGTGGCTCCAACAGCAGAAGCAGCCGGCCGTCTGGGCACGGCTCCTGCCCGAACAGCAGGAACGGCTGACCACGCTCGGCATCAAACCGCTCGAGGCGCCGTCTCCCGCCCCGGCGGGAAGGCGTGCGACGAAGGGCCCGAGCAAGGCGCAGCAGGCGTTCCAGCGGGGCCTGGCAGCCCTCGCGCAGTGGGTGGAGCGGGAAGGCGCGGTCCGGCCGGTGCCTCGCGGCCACGCCGAGGAGATCACGGTCGACGGCGAGGCGCAGCCGGTAGTCGTGAAGCTGGGCGTATGGGTATCGAACACCCGCGCGAGACGGGACAAGCTCGCCCAGGAACAGCTCGACGCCCTACGGGAGCTGGGTGTGGAGTGGGCATAGAGGTCGCGCACAGGAATCGGAGTCAGCGGAGATTCGCTCCGATGTGCGATCTTATGAGTGTGTATTGATCCAGTTGCAGGCTGTCTCTAGAGTGACGCGCATCGTGACAGAGAAGATGCCCCACTCAGCGGCTGGCCAGATGCTGGGCTACCTCTACCAGTGCGAGTGGGCGTTGGTAGAGCTGGCGCAGCGGTGGTTCAAGGACGCAGAGGCCACGCTACGCATGGAGATGCTGGACGACATTGACCTGCTGCACGGGTCAGTTCCTGTCGAGCTTGTGCAGTCCAAGCATCATGGCGGTCAGGGAGAGATCGGCTCCACCAGTGCTGATCTGTGGCGTTCTATCAATTCCTGGTGCGATGCCTTAGAGATCCTCGGGGACGCGCCGCTGCCGCTGCTCCGCTTGGTCACCACGCAGCAGGTTTCTGCCGGGAGCCTCCTGGAGAAGCTGCGCGCCGATCCGCAGACGCGCGATGTAGCCGCAGCTCTAGCAGCTCTTGAGGAGCTAGCTGGTGATGACGAGGGTCCGAAGACGACACGCCCTTGGCGGGAGCGCTTCCTCCGGTGTACTCCGGTGGTCCGGGAGGCTCTGGTGGGCCAGATCGTCGTGGACGATCTGGCGCCTCGAGTGTCAGAGGTGGACTCTAAGCTCCGTGAAGTGATCGGCGTATGGAAGACGGATCAGGGCCAGAGCCAAGAGATCCTGGAGGAGCTGAAGGGCTGGTGGTGGGGGGTCTCCAAGGAGATGCTCGACCGCTCCAACCCCAGCCGGAGGGAGACTGTTTCCGCCGAGGAACTGCGCACGAAGATCGACTATGTGATGAGCAAGTACGCGCAGACCTCGTTGCCCATCAGCGACCGGCTGGAAAGGCTCACCGAGGAAGAGGTGGCCCGGTACAAGGACCGCGTCTTCGTTGCCCAGCTCCAGCTCCTGAAACTGGGACGCCGAAGCATCCGATTCCATCTCGGCGAGTATCACCACGCATGGACCCATCGATCTCGCTGGCTCCACCGTCACTACGTCGCCCAGAGCGAACTCGACCAGTTCGAGTCAGATCTCCGGCGTGAATGGGAGATGGTGTTCTCCAAACTCGCCGACGCTTTTGACGCTGGCGAGTACGGGGACGATGCGGTCAAGGCCGGTGTGGACATTCTGGACAAGGCCATGGCTGCTGTAGAAACACTGCGGCTGCGTCCGCAGGTGGAGAAGCGGTGGGTCGCCCGCGGCACGCTTCACGCTTTGGCCGATCTGGCTACGCAGGACGACGAGCCGGTGGGCTGGCATCCCGACTTCGAGAACCTGCTGTCCCAGTCGTCTGATACTGCTGACGGGGAGGAATAGTCATGTCGGCTCCCGCGCGTCAACTCCCTGAAGCTGCAGCCCTGTTCAATCCCGCCTTCGGGGCGTATGTGCTGGCGCACTGTGTAGCGGCCCACATCGCAGCGGGCCCCAGTCTGCCTCTCCCCTTGCCGAGCAGCTTCCTGGTCCTTCCCCTGGTGCTGCCGCCGGACTCCCGCGCCGCGCTCCCGAGAGATGTCCGCACGCCGCTGGCCAGCTGGCTGGCTGATAATCCGATCCAGCGCGCGTCATACCCGCACCGCGCCGCCTCGCTAACGCATTACACCCGCGCGTCCCAGCGGTTCGGCGTCCGGCACAACGTGTTGACGGTGCATTCCAGCGGCCTCGCAGTGACCAGACAGCCCAGGCGTCCCAGCGCGAACAGTCATGGAGCGGAGCTCGTCGACTGCACACGCGCTGCGGCCCTCGTTGGCCGCTGGCTTGCAGCGACATCGCCTGCTACCGCATTCGCCCTGCTCGGGGTCCGCCCCTAGCGCTCCAAGGAAGCCACCTCAGCATGCATCTGCTCGCTCTGGCCCTGTATCACCGTGATGGCAGGCAAGCACCGCGCACCATTACCTTCAAACCCGGAGCCTTGAACATCCTCACCGGAGAGTCCGAGACCGGAAAATCGGCAGTCCTCGACATCATCGAGTACTGCTTGGGACGGCAGCACATTTCGCTGCCAGAGGGCGTGATCACTCAGACGGTGGGCTGGTACGCGCTGCTCGTACAGATCGGTTCGACGCGCCTGCTCCTGGGCCGGCCCCGCCCAGCGGGAGCCTCCACCAACAAAGCCATGCTGATCATCGGCGACGACACGCTCGAGCTGCCGGCAGGCGACCGTATGAGAGCGAATGCCGACACGGACGCGCTCCGCGCAGAGCTCAGCGCTCGCCTGGGCATCGACGACTTCCGCTTCGAACCTCCGGCGGGCGCCGAACGCTACGCGTTCAATGTCTCTATTGCCCAGGCCGTTTACATGTGCCTGCAAAAGCAGACCGAGATCGCCAACCAGCAGCTGCTGTTCCATCGCCAGTCCGAGCCCGGCATGGCGCAGATGATGAAGGACACGCTGCCGTACTTCCTCGGTGCGGCCGGACCGGAACAGGCCGCACGCCAACGACAGCTTGCGGAGGCCACCCGGGCCCTGCGGCGCGTCCAGCGACAGATTGATGAGAGCCAGCGGGACAACGAATCCACGAACGCCGCCTTGCACGGCCTGGCCCGCCTCGCCCAGGAGGCAGGCATGGTCCAGGCTGTGCCAGAGCGCGCATCGGCAGCCGAACTGAGTGTCCTGCTGCGCGAGGCGGCGGACACAGTTGTTGATCCATCGGCGCCTCCGGTGTTCGGCGAAGACGGGATGCAAGAACGCCTGGCTGCGGAGCGACAGGCGCTGAGGGAACAACTTCACGATCTCAACGAGGCCGGGGCCCTTCTCGACTCGTGGCAGCAGGAGAGTCAGGCGTTCACCGGTGAGCTCCACACCCAGCTCGGCCGCCTTACGTCTCTGCAGCTCCTCAGTCCCGAAGACGCAGGGGCGCCCGAGGTCTGTCCCCTGTGTAATCAGGCCTTGGAGGAGCCCGACCCCGACATCGAGCAGCTCAACGACCTCACGCGCCGTCTCCAGTCCGAGCTGACCGACGCAGAAGCACTTCAACCATCGCGGACCCGTCACCGTCAGGAACTCAACGAGCAGATCGCAGACGTCCGCAGGCGCCTCCAGGCCAATGCCTCAGCGCTCCAGGCCCTGCAGGCCAGTAACCGCCGCCTCCAGGAGATCAATGACCAGCACGCGCGGCAGGCTCACGTGCAAGGGCGCATTCTCCAGGAACTGCAACGAACTACGTCGCAGTCGGCAGACGAATCTGGATCGCTGCGCCGCCAGGTGGCTCGTATGCAGGAGCGGATCGCAGAACTGCAGGAACTGGTCGATGCCGACGATGTGAGGGCCGAAACGGAAAGCCGCCTCAGCCGTATCGCGCTGGACATGACGGACTGGGCCCGCGAGCTGGATCTCGAGCATGCAGACGAGGCTGAAGAAGTACGCATCAGCCTCTCCCTCCTCAACGTCGTCCTGCGCACGGAAACCAGCCGTATCCCCCTCACCCGCATCGGCAGCGCGAAGAACTGGATCGGGTACCACCTCGTCGCGCACCTGGCCCTGCACACCTACCTACTCAAACACCAGCGGCCCGTCCCGCACTTCGTCATGTTCGACCAGCCCACCCAGGCCTTCTTCCCTGAAGAAGTCCATGACGTAGGCGCCCTCACCGACGCCGACTGGGAAGCAGTACGCAGCTACTTCTCCCTCATGCGAGACGTCGTCAACCGCAACGGCCAGGGACTGCAGATCATCGTGTGCGATCACGTGAACCTACGAGACGATTGGTTCCGCGACGCCGTAATCGAAAACTGGCGCCAAGGCAAAGCCCTGATCCCTACGGACTGGATCACCGAGGCATAGACCTGGCCATAGCTCGGGCGTTCGCCGTGGGCCCTGCAGCTCAGAACCCTCTGTGGTCTCGTGCGGATGACGCATTTTGTTCATTGGGCCCAGCGAATGTGAAAGACATGGCAGCGCAGACGGGCGTTAAAGGTGTGACCGCCAGGGTGGCCGAGTGCTGGGGAGTGTATGTGGGGAAGATAGGTGATGGCATTGAGCGAGCGCTGATGACGCGCCCGGTGCCTACAGGCGCCTCGGCATTGCGCTTTTTGATGAGAACGGAGAAGGGCTCTACGAAGCACGTGGCGCGTCTTGTGGGCGTTTCACAGCGCACCGTGCAGCGATGGGTCACTGATCGGCCGGAAATGCGGCGGCGTCCCAGCGCAGCGCACACGAAGAGGATCGATGAGGTCGTCAGGGCGCGCTGGCAGCCCCGGGTCCGCGCGCGCCAGCGGGCCATGGCCGAAGAGGACGGATTCGTCATCCACACCAGGGCGCGGTTCGGGTTCGTGGTGCCTGCAGGCTCGTCGGACGATCCGCGGGTGCGGTGGATCACTCAGTATTTGCCAGGAGAGGTGGCCCGCGAACTGTTCGCCGCTCGGGACGCCGGCGCGGGCGAACAGCAGCAGACGGTGATCTTGGCCCGCGCGCTGGGACACGCCTACTTCCGCGAGTGGGGCCGCCGCGCACACGGTCTGCACATCGCCTTCAGCGACATCGAGTTCGCAGACTTCTCAATCTGATGAGCCCGCCTCTTCGAGCGAAACGCGTCAGAGTGTTCAGCGTCGCGAGGGCGGCCTGACGCGACTGGTCGGCATGGCTTCGTACCTCTCGGCTTCCTGCCGCTCGCGCCAGTCCCACTCCACACGGCCGGCCGGGCCTTTGCGGCGGGCCGCGGGCGGCTGGGGCGGGCGCAGTCTGGCCGTCTCCGCCACACGCAGCAGGTGCCCACGGTCACCTGGCGCGGCAAGCAGTTCCTGATCCTCGCCGGAGAGGAGCCGGGTGAAGCAGGCTGCGGCCCGCAGGAAGATGCCCGACCAGGGTGGTACGGGGTGAGCGGCGCAGCCGTCGGTGTAGCGGGCGCGGTCGTGCAGGGCGAGCGTGGCCGCAGCGTCGTCGTAGTCGCAGGGACGTGCGGTGGCGAGTTGCTGGAGGGAGGCGCCGGTGAACAGCGCGGCGGCGACGGCCGCGGCCAGGCGAGGATGTGCGGTGGCCGCGTGCAGCCGGCGGGCGACTCGCTGGGCGGTGGGCGCGGTGAGAGGCACGGGCGGTGGGCGGTGCCGCCAGGCGATCGGCGGTGGCGTGCACGGGTCGGCGCAGGGGCGGGGGCTGTCGTAGGAGACGAGGCGGTCCAGTGCCGACAGGGTGAGCCACCGGCTAACCGGCGCGGCGGGCTCGTCTGCGGGCGGGGGTTCGGCGATAGGCGTGCCGTAGTAGTGGCGGCGGGCAGCCTCGAAGTCGGCGGTGACGGAGTAGTCGGCCGTCCGCAGGGCCTGGTGCAGAGCGGCGGGAAGGTGAGGGCGGTGGCAGACCAGGGTCAGGTGGATACCAGTGCGGGCCTGTAGCTGCAGGAGGCGCATCGTGCGGCGGGCGGTGAGGCGGTGGGCGCGCAGGACGGTCAGCCGGGTGACGGGCAGGGCGGTCAGCCAGGCAGTGGCGGCTTCCCAGGCGGGCTGGCGGCCACCGGGAAAGCGGCCCGGAAGAAGGGGCGGTTTGCCCAGGGCGACGAGAAGGTCGTGGGCGAGGCCGGTCTCGCTGGTGGTTCCCGGGCCGGGGTGCAGGGTGATCCGGCCGGACGGCGGATGGTGGGCGGCCAGAGCGGTGTGCGTGTGGATCGCGTCGTCGCCCGGGTCGAGGACCACAGTGACGGACGGCGGCGGCACGGTGAGCGGCATGGCGGTGGGGTGGTCAGCCAAGGCGGCTGAAGGCCCAGCGCAGCAGCTCCTGGTCGACGCGGGGGCGGCCGGTGCGTGCCAGGGCGGTGCGGGTGTGGGCGGTCAGCTGGGCCCAGGCGAGGAAGTTGCCGTGTGCGGCGTGGCTGTCGGCGAAGGTGATGTCGTCGGGATCGGCGTCGGCCCAGATGGGGTGGAACAGGGGGATGGCCTCGAGGACCTCGTCGGGGTTGAGGCGGGTGAAGTGCTGCCAGATGAAGATGCGGGAGGAGAGCATCGGTTCGCGGCGCAGCACGGTGTGGCAGCCCTCGCCGCCGACGAAGATGATCGCGAGCTGGGTGGAGGGTTCGTCCCACAAGTAGCGGAAGTACTCGAACGCCTCACCGTTGAGCCACTGGGCCTCGTCCACTAGGTGTATTGACCCGCAGCGTTGTTGACACGGCTGATGGGCGGGTGTCCGTCCAGTGCGGTGTGGCAGCGGTGGTGGTTGTAGGTGTGGAGGAAGTCTGCCAGGGCTTCGGTCCGTTCGGTGTTTGAGGTGTAGGGCCGCAGGTAGGCCCATTCGTCGAGCAGGGTGCGGTTGAAGCGTTCGACCTTGCCGTTGGTCTGCGGCCGGTAGGCCCGGGTCAGCTTGCCGGTCGCGCCGAGCTCGGCCAGGACTGCCTTCCAGGCCAGGCCCTTGCGGTAGGCCCAGGCGTTGTCGGTCAGCACCCGCTCGATCCGGGTGATGCCCTGGCTGTGGAAGAACGTGGCCGCGCGGGTGAGGAAGCCCGCGCAGGTCGCGGTCTTCTCGTCGCCGTGGATCTCGCTGTAGGCGAGGCGGGTGTGGTCGTCGACGGCGGAGTGGACGTAGTCGAAGCCCATGTTGTTGCGGGTGGCCCGGCCGGCCTGGCGGCCCAGCGCTTTGTGACCGCCGCCGTCGGGGATCCGGCCGAGTTTCTTCACGTCGACGTGGATGAGTTCCCCGGGACGCTCGCGTTCGTAGCGGCGGATCAGCGTGCCGGTGGGGCGGTCGAGCCAGGCCAGGCGGTTGAGCCGGTGGCGGGTCAGGATCCGGTGGACGGTCGAGGCGGGCAGGCCCAGGATCGGGCCGATCCTGGCCGGCCCGAGCTTGCGGCTCTGTCGCAGGTCGCAGACGCGGGTTTCGACCGAGGCCGCGGTCCGGTGCGGCGTCGTGTGAGGCCGGCTCGACCGGTCGTGCAGGCCCGCCTCGCCTTCAGCCCGCCACCTGCGGATCCATTTGTGAGCCGTGGCCCGGGAGATACCCATCTCGGCGGCCACGTGAGCGACCGGACGGCCTGAGCAGACACGTTCGACCAGCAGTCTTCTACCGAAGACGGTCAGCCGGGCATTACGGTGGGGCACGAAGACCTCCGTGCGGTGAGTTCCTAGACAGCTCCCACCACACCGGAGGTCTTCGCCATGTTCAAGATCCAGCAGTGTCAACAACGCTCGTGATCAATACAACTAGGGCCTGTTCTGAGTTGAGATCACGGGAGGGCTGGCAGGCTGCGTAACCAGAGGATGGATCCGCGCAGGTGGAGCCCGGCGGCATAGCTCTCGGGCGTTTTGTCGTAGCGGGTGGCCAGCCCCCGCCACTCCTTGAACTTGTTGATGCCGCGCTCGACGGTGTTGCGATCTTTGTAGAGCGTGGCGTCGTGGCTGACCGGGCGGCCGCCGGAGCGTCCCTTTCTCTTGCGGTGGGCGGCCTGGTCGGCCTTCTCCGGGATTGAGGTTCCCCCGAGATGCGGAGAATGGTGACAGCAGGTCAGGTAGGACTCACAGAGAGGAGCCCTGCTGATGCCTGCCCCGAGGAAATACCCACTGGAGTTGCGTGAGCGCGCGGTGCGGATGTACCGCACCGCGGAGCCGAAGCCCGTGATCCGCCGCATGGCCGAGGAACTCGGTGTCCATCACGAGGCCCTGCGCGGCTGGATCCGCCAGGCCGAGGCCGACGCCGGCGAACGCGACGACCTGCTCACCAGCGACGAACGCGCCGAGCTGACCGCGCTGCGCAAGGAGAACACCCAGCTCAAGCGGTCGAACGAGATCCTGCGGACGGCCTCGGCTTTTTTCGCGGCACAGCTCGACCCGACCCGGCCCAGGTGACCGCGCTCCTCGACGAGCACGAGAACCTGGAGATCGAGCCCACCCTCCGGGAACTGCACATCCCCTCCTCCACCTACTACCGCTGGCGCCGGGCGAAGAAGGAGCCGTGCGAACGGCACCGCCGGGACACCGAGCTGACCAGGCAGATCCAGCAGATCCACACCGACTCCGGCGGAATCTACGGCTCGCCCCGCGTGCACGCTGTCCTGAAACGCGAAGGCGTCCACGTCGGCCGCAAACGAGTTGAACGGCTCATGCGCGAAGCCGGCCTCGCCGGGATCAGTCCCCGCCGGACGGGCAAGGGCTTCACCCGCCGCGACCGGGACGCCGACCTCGCCCCGGATTTGGTCAGGCGCGACTTCACCGCCGACAGGCCGAACCGGCTGTGGGTCACCGACCTCACCATGATCTCGACCCTTGAGGGGCCCTTGTGGCTGTCGGCGATCAGGGACGCGTTCTCCCGCCGGGTGGTGGCCTGGGAGGCCTCCGCCCACGCGGACGCCGACCTCGTGCTGGCCACCCTCGAGTACGCCCTCGCGTCCCGGGAGGTCGAACCCGGCCAGCTGATTCACCATGCGGACCACGGCTGTCAGTACACGTCCGTGAAGCTCACAACACGCTTGGTGCGGGCAGGAATTGAGGCATCCATGGGCTCCGTCGGGGACTCGTACGACAACGCCCTCGCGGAGAACCTCTGGATGCTCATCAAGACCGAGGGCCTCCGCGGCCGCACCTTCGCCACCCGGGCCGAGGCGAACCTCGCGCTCTTCGAGTACATCGACGGGTTCTACAACAGTCGGCGCATCCAGAAACGCCTCGGCTACCTCAGCCCCGTCGAGTTCGAAGAGAAGCACTACGCCGAGCAGGCAGCGTCCGAACGAGCGAACCTGAAACCCCGCCAACCCGCTCTGACCAGCTGATCAGCCCCTCCCGAGCAACGGGGGAACCTCAGATCACCACCTTGATATTGCGTCTGCGCAGGTGGGCGCGGTTGGCGCGGGAGGAGTACGCCTTGTCGCCGGCCACTGCGTCCGGCCGGGTCCTGGGGCGGCCGACGGGACCACGCACCTTGATCTCCTTCAGGGCGGGGATGAAGCGCGGGCTGTCCGCGGCCTGTCCGGGGGTCAGGACGATGGACAGCGGACGGCAGCGCCGCTCGACGGCGAGGTGGACCTTGCTGGTGAGCCCGCCCCGGGAGCGGCCCAGTTCAGCGGCCCGCAGCCGGGCCCTGCGGCGTCGGCGCACGGCGCGGCGCTGTTCCCGCTCGGGGTCCTCCCCGACTGCGGACCCCTCGCCCATGGGGTCGTTTTGCCCCTTTGCCGCAGCCCCTTTTCCTCCGCCACGGCCTTCTCCAGGTCCTCAAGGAGCTCCGGGTCCACGACCATGCCCGCCGCGTGGTGATGCGCGCGGGCAACGGTCGAGTCCACGCTGACCAGGCTGAGATCGACATCGTCGCGGGCCGCCGCCTCGGCGATCATCGCGTCCATGAGGGTCTGGAAGACCTCGTCACGCGCCCACATCCGGAACCGGTCGTAGATCATCGACCAGGAGCCGTAGCTCTCCGGCACATCCCGCCAGGGGCTGCCGGTTCGGAACCGCCACATCACCGCGTTGAAGTAGCCGCGCAGGTCAGGGATCGGCCCGAACGCCCCCAGCGGCAGGTGCGGCTCGATCAACTCCCACTCGGCATCGGTCAGGTCACCACGAGTCACGCGACCGGTCTACCGCAGCCAGTACCCACCTGGGGCAGGAATGACCGATCCCGTGATCTCAACTCAGAACAGGCCCTAGGAAGGTGCGGGGGCGCTCAGCCAGGGCAGTCTTCAGCAGGCGGTCGAATTCACTGGGGTGGCGCGGCGGTTCACCGGCCAGATCGAGTGCGGCGAACAGCTCATAGCGCACCGCTCGGGCGGTGGGACGGGCCCGGAAGGTGATCTTGCGGACATCCTCGCCGGGTTCGAGTCCGCGCAGGCAGGTGTTGACGGCGAGGGTCTTGCCGAAGCCGGCGCCGCCGTGGATGCACATCATGGCGCGGGCGGCGACGGTGTCGGTGATGTTCTCCCGGGCGGTGAGCAGGGCACGGGTGGTGACCACGGACGCATCGGGCAGGTCGACGTACTGGTAGGTGGCCGCGGTCACGAGGCGTCTCCGTCGTCGTCGGTGGTGGGAGGCGCGGCCCGCCCGTCGCGGCCGTCCGGGGCGGAAGCGCCATCACGGCCGGACGGGTGCGGGACGGGCGGGCCTGGCGTGGTCAGCGCGGCCAGGGAAGCAGGGGTGCGCCAATCGACCGGGGGCGCGGCGGGCGGGATGAGGTCCGGCAGCGCCAGCTTCGAGGCGTCGTTGTGCTCGATGGCGGCCAGTTCGTGCCCGGCTTGAGCGGCGGTGAGGGCTCCCAGCCGTTGGGCCGGCCCTGCCGTGGTGGCCGGGGCGAAGCGCTGTCGGCGCAGCGTCTCGGCGGCTTTCACCTCGGCGCGCAGACGTCGGGCACGCTCCGCACGGGCTGTGCGCAGGGCCTTGAGTTGTTCGGGGGTGGCCGCGTCCGCGAGGTGCGCGGGCCCGAGATACTTGCCGCTCGCGTCACAGATGTCGATCTCGTGATCGTGGTGCGGCATGTAGCGCACGGTGACGGTACGGCCGGCCTGGCCGGTCATCCAGGGGGCGATGTAGGTGCGCCCGCGCCACCGCACGCCGTGGCTGGTCAGCTTCCGCGGGCGGCCGTCGTCCTCCAGGGTGAACGTCCACAGGTCGGCCGCGGGGACATCGGTGACGGGAGTCGGATCGGCCTGCCATGCCTCAAGCGGCGTGCGGCCGGACAGCGCCTGGGGCCGGTGCTCGGTGTTCCACCAGTGGGTCCAGGCCAGCACCTCCGCGGTGAAGTCCTGAAACGACATGGCACCGGACGTCTCCGGCTTGCCCACGCCTTTGTGTCGTCGGCCGGAGCGGGGCTTGGTGGGGGTGAGGGTGTAGCCGGGCAGGGCCGCGAACAGCATCCGGTCAACGGCCCGGTTGAGGTTCTCCACCGTGCCCTTGAGGTGAGGGCTGTAAGCGGGAAGGTCCTTCACCGTCACGCCCATCGTGCCGAACGCGGCGGTGACGGTGGTCGACAGGAAGTCCTTGCCCCGGTCCACCCGCACCTGCTCCGGTGTCCCTCCCGCGGGGCCGTAGGGATCATCACGCAAAACAGCGGCACGCAGCGCGGCCAGCACGGAGGCACGGGAAGGAACGCCAGGAGTGACCGCGGTGCCGGTGATCACTTTGGTGGCGGTGTCGATGAACCACGTCACCCAGGGGCGCACCAGGTCGCCGTCGGCATCGACCAGCAGCGGTGCCTGGACGTGATCGGTCTCCCACACGTGATTGCGCCAGGAGGCCGCCCGTTTGCCGAAGACGTCGTGCGCGCGGGCCGCGTCCGGTCCCGCGGCAAGACCGGCCCGCTCCCCCGCGGTGAGATCACGACGCACCGCGCGCAGGAACGTCGATAGCGACGGCACTGGGTCCAGCAACGGCACCGCAGCCGGCGGGGCGCCCGCGGGAGAAGCCGCGGATTCAGATGCCGTCGTCGGCTGACCGTCACGGCCGCCGGTCTGGGCCCGGGCCACCAACTGTCGGTGGACCGCGGAAGCATTGCCGTGCCAGTACGCCAGCAGCACCCGGATCTCCCTGGTGATCTCGAACCGCTCACCGCTGCGTTCCCCGGGGCGGATCGCGTCCTGGGGCGACCGGGAGGCCTCAGCCAGCCACCGCCACACCGTGCGCTCCGACACGCCCAGGCACTCCCCGGCCAGGCGCACATGCTCCCGCGAGAGCCGCCGCTCGGCGCGCAGCGCCAGCAGACGACGCACCGCCAGCGCCCGCAACGCCGTCAACGACTCCTCCCCCAAAACACCGGCCGGATCCTCCGGCGGCGCCATCGGCTGCCCGTTCACGCCGTGCCCCTCCGCCTCTTCCACTTTCATGGAGCGCGCCTTCGTTCACCTCGTCTCGGAACAGATGAAGGCCCTCCTACACGAGCCCTCCGAGCAGCGCGGACGGTCACGGGTAAGGGCCAAGACGCGCGCAGGCCTGCTCGATCAGCTCCCGGTCCACAGGCCTTGCGGGGCCGCGTTCGCGGGCTGCGTAGACATGCGACGTGATCTTCGCCCACGTGCGGAAATTGCCGCGCGCCATCTGCTCATCCGCCCGCGCAAGGTCGTCCGGGTCCACCTCCGCCCACACGGGATGGAAAAGCGTCAGCGTCTGCGGTACTTGAGACGGCTCAAGCCGGCCGACCTGATGCCAGGTCAGCACTCGTGAGCGCAGCGCCGAAGCACGGGCGAGGGCCCGCTCGCTTCCCGCCCCACACAGCACCAGCGCCGCCGCACAGCCCGGCGCGTCCCACACCTGCCGCAGGTAATCCAGCAGTGGCGGCGTCAGCCGCTGGGCGTCATCGAGAAACAGCACACCCGGCTCGGCCAGTGCCCGCGTCAGAGCCCGGCTGGCCGGCCCGGCCCGGTGCGGCAGCGCCCCCGACGGCAGCCCGAGCGCTTCACACAGCGAGGCCCGCAGCTGCGGCAGACCGGGTGCCACGCCGGCCACCGCCCGCCACACCGGCACCCGGCCGGGCAGAAGATGCAAAGCCTGCTCGACGGCGACCGTCTTCCCCAGGCCCGTGTCCCCGTACACACAGCACATCCCGCGTGCCGCGACCGTATGCCCCACGGCCTCCGCCACAGCGGCCACCTGCCGTGTGGACACCAGCCGGGCCCCCGGCACGTACAACCGCACACCGCCGCTCCGCACCCCCGCATCCGCGGCGTCCTCCGACACCGGCACGTCGGCGGGCGGCCCGTCGACAACAAGCGGACCACTCGCCCCGTCCACGAGCCCCAGATCCGCCAGCGCCCGGTCATACCGGCTCGGCTCCAGACCCACCCGGGCCCCTGCCGGACGGACCACTTCAAGAACCCGGCCCGCCCCCAGATCCCGCTTGATCACCCGGTGCAATGTCGGCAGCGAGGGCACACACTGCGCACCCCAGCCCTCCAACGCCCCCTCTTCCTCGGCCCGGAGCATCCTGCGCCGCAACTCCGCGACGTTCCCGCCCACCTCCGCAAGGACCTCCCACAAGGCGTCACTCAGCGAGAACCCGTCCTGCCGCGGCCGCGCCTCGACGTGGCCCCGGCGCCCATCGGCCAGCCAACGCCACACCGTCCGCTCTGACACACCCGCCAGCTCCGCCGCGATCCGCACATGCAGCGCAGTCAGCGTCCCCTCCCCATCCACCGCAAGAAGCCGACGCACCACCACACCCCGAGCCAACGGCACACCCCCCGTCGGCGCAGCCCCAGCCGACCCCGCCAACCCCTCACACAGGAACAGCGAAACCCATGACAGCCAGCGACCAACCTGCTAGCCACACCACAACAGCCGCTTGGTCACCCCATGACAGCGACCACAACCCCGCCCTGGACCCCGCTACCAGGACACCCACATCACGAGCCCGCTGACGCCCACCCACTGCCACCCCACCGCCCAATCACACAGCCGTCCTCGCCGTGGATGTGGCCGGCCATCCAGGCGTTGACGGCCACGTTGATGATGACCGCGTACAGGTCGCCGCCGGTCTGCGCCAGGGAGTCCGGGACACCGGCAAGGACCAAGGCGAGCTCCGGATTGTCGATCGGCGGCATCGGGGCCTGCCCGGCACTCTTTTCGCTGCTGCTCTCCTCGAAGGAGGCCAGGCTCTGTGCGAGGCGGTCGGCCGTGGCGGAGGCGTCGAAGTACCGTCAGGCGGAACGTACCTGGATACCGAGCCGCTCGGAGACGGTGTTGATGGTTTTCTCAATGGTGTCGGCGACGGTCGACGGTGCGAGTGTCACCCCACGGTGGGCCAGCTCGGCAAGCGTCTGGGCAACGGCTTCCTTGAAGGCCTTGGTCTTCCGCATGCTGGGCATCGTAGGCGGGTGGGAGCGGCCGCCTGGCGGCTTCGTCTGAACTGACCGCCACGGTCGGCTTTTCCCCACCGGCCAGCTTCTGGCTCACGTCGGGCCGACGGGAGTCGAGGAACCGGGGGACGTCCCCGTTATGTTTTTCGCGGTCCTGCAAGAGGGCCGCTGGCCTCCGGGCCCGGCATGACTGTGTCCCCCTGTCGATCGGATGACCTGGGGGGTGGTGTCACCGGGCCCGGGAGGTGCCGTCGGAGACGCTGATCAGAGGTCCGGCCACCGTCCGGTCCGGCGCAATGCCGGGCAGCTCGCGGGCGGCAGGTCTGCATAACGTGGATGCGCGCGTACGACACCGAAGCCGAGGCCGGCACCGTCAACACCTTGGAAGGGTGCGATGTTCGACACCGAAGACGCGGGCGTGTTCCTCGGCCTGGACGTCGGCAAGAGTGCCCATCACGGCCACGGACTCACCCCGGCCGGCAAGAAGGTCTTCGACAAGCAGCTGCCCAACAGCGAACCGAAGCTGCGGGCCGTCTTCGACAAGCTGGCCGCGAAGTTCGGCACCGTGCTGGTGATCGTGGACCAGCCCGCCTCCATCGGCGCCCTGCCGCTCACCGTGGCCCGGGACGCGGGCTGCCAGGTCGCCTACCTGCCCGGACTGGCGATGCGCCGGATCGCCGACCTCTACCCGGGCGAGGCCAAGACCGACGCCAAGGACGCCGCCGTGATCGCGGACGCGGCCCGCACCATGCCGCACACTCTGCGCTCGCTCGAACTCACCGACGAGATCACCGCCGAGCTGACCGTGCTTGTCGGCTTCGACCAGGACCTCGCCGCTGAGGCCACCCGCACCAGCAACCGGATACGCGGCCTGCTCACCCAGTTCCACCCCAGCCTGGAACGCGTCCTGGGCCCCCGCCTCGACCACCAGGCCGTCACCTGGCTGCTCGAACGCCACGGCTCCCCGGCCGCCCTGCGCAAAGCCGGCCGCCGCAGACTCGTCGAGGCCATCCGGCCCAAGGCCCCGCGCATGGCCAAGCGGCTGATCGACGACGTCTTCGACGCCCTCGACGAGCAGACCGTCGTCGTCCCGGGCACCGGCACCCTCGACATCGTGATCCCCACCCTGGCCCGCTCGCTGGGAGCCGTCCACGAACAGCGCCGGGCCCTGGAAACCCAGATCAACGCCCTGCTGGAGGCGCACCCTCTTTCCCCGGTCCTGACGTCGATGCCCGGCGTCGGCGTCAGGACCGCCGCCGTCCTGCTGGTCACCGTCGGCGACGGCACCGGCTTCCCCACCGCCGCCCACCTCGCCTCCTACGCCGGCCTCGCCCCGGCCACGAGATCCTCGGGGACCTCGATCCACGGCGAGCACGCACCCCGAGGCGGAAACCGTCAGCTCAAGCGGGCCATGTTCCTCTCCGCCTTCGCCTGCATGAACGCCGATCCCGCCTCCCGCACCTACTACGACCGCCAGCGAGCCCGCGGCAAAACCCACACCCAGGCCCTTCTCCGGCTCGCCCGCCAACGCATCAGCGTCCTGTTCGCCATGCTCCGCGACGGCACCTTCTACGAACCCCGCGTCCCCAGGGACGTCGAACTCGCCGCATGACCCCGGCAAGCCAAACCATCCCAAACCAAACCTAGGCGCCTTGACGAAAGACATAGAGGCACCCCCCCGTACGGACGACGCAGTGGCCTGGAGGGGCGCACGAGCTCAACACTCGTGCGCCCCTCGCGTTCGGGCTGCGGGGCCCACGGGACTCGGTCCTCGACCCCGGTCCCTGGTCTCGACGGACCTCGGCCGGAACGTCAGAAGACGACGACCGGCTTGACCGTCGCCCCACTGGCCGAGTCGGCGAATGCCTCGTTGATCGCCTTGAACTCGTAGGTCCGGACGAGCTTGTCGAAGGGGAAGCGGCCCTGCTGCCACAGCTCGACGAGACGGGGGATGAAGACCTGCGGCACCGCGCTGCCCTCGATGACGGTCTTGAACGTCCAGCCCTTCAAAAGGGACTCGCCGATCTCGAAGGGAACCGTCGTACCGGCCGCTGCGGCTCCGACGAGAACGATGGTTCCCCGGATGGCCAGGGCGTCCAGCGCCTGGGTCAGCAGGGCCGGTACGGCGGTGGTGTCCACGACGTAGTCCACCCCCTTGCCGCCGGTGATCCTCTTCAGCTCGGACACGACGTCGGCGCTGCCGGAATTGATGGCGTGGGTGGCGCCGATCTCCAGGGCCAGGTCCAGCCGGGAGTCATGCAGGTCCACGGCGACGATCGTGGTGCAGCCTGCGACCTTGGCCGCCATGATGGCTGCCGAGCCCACCGCGCCGGCCCCGAAGACCACCAGGGACGTGCCCGCTGCAGGCTGCAGCTCGTTGAGCACCGCTCCGGCGCCGGTGAGCAGCCCGCAGCCCAGCGGGCCGAGCTTCTCCAGCGGTGCGTCGGCCGGAACCTTGACCACGCTGCGCTCCACGGCGTTGGCGTATGTCGCGAAGGAGGACTGGCCGAAGAAGTGGGACGACACCTGTTCCCCGTTCGAGGACAGAGAGGTGGTGCCGTCCGGGCGCCGGCCGCCGAACCACTGCGCGTAGGAGTTCTCGCAGTAGCTCGGGTTCCCGCTCATGCACTGCGAGCAGACTCCGCAGGACGCGGCCGCCAGGACCACGTGATCCCCGGGCACCACACTGGTGACCGCGCTGCCGACCGCTTCCACGACGCCGGCCCCCTCGTGTCCGAGGACAGCGGGCAGCGGGGTCGGGTACACCTGGTCCCTCACGATCGCGTCCGTGTGGCACACACCAGTGGCGACCATGCGGACCCGGACCTCACTCGGTCGAAGGTCGTCCAGTTCAAGTTCCTCGATCGTCAGCGGCTCCGACTTACCCCGGGCGACAGCGGCGGTGATCTTCATGGCACAAACCATCCTTTCACTCCTGCATCGTGCCGATAGTTGAATATTAATCTATTTTATGGGCGGGCGCTAACCCGGTCGTGCGGTGACACGGCCCCGCCGACACTGCCCGATCGAACCCACGGATGCCTGATGAGAATCGCACTCGCCTTCCGTCACGCGCGCAGCTGCGCGGGGGGGCCAGGCACGACGAGACCCGTGCCGGTACGTCCGGCGTAGTGGCGGTTTTCAGCTACGCGCACGAAGCGGGCCCGTGCCGTGCACTGCCCCGCAGCGATCCTCCCTCAAGTCCCTTCTCCTGGCGATTTGAGGTTCCCCCGAGATGCGGGGGTTGGTGACAGCCGGTCAGATGGGACTCATGAGAGGAGCCCAGACGATGCGCCGCGGCTGGGTCTGACACGATGTCTGCCACTGCACGCGAGGATGCCTCCGCCACTTCTCGGGCGAAGGCATCCTCGTCATGCGCTTGCTGGTCAGCAGGTGCCGGTCGGCTTCGCGCGGGTGACCAGGTCGGTGCGTGCCTGCGAGGTACTCAGGTGCACCAAACGCTCACCCTCGCCGAACGAAGGCGATAAACAGGGGTGTCGCGTGCATGAACATTCGCCCCCCCGCGGATACGCGAGCGAGCCCAGACCGATGCGGTCCGGGCTCGCGGGCTGTTCGGGGCGCGGCTGCTACAGGTCGAACTCGAGGTGCTCGATGTCCGTGAACCGGACCTCCTCCAGGGAGCCGGCGCGGCGGCCAGCGGGTTCAGTAGCGAAGCAGCAGGCCCTCACCAGTTGGTGAGGGCCTGCTCTCAGGCAGAGGGCCGGGGCCCCTTCTCTCCTGCTAGTTGCCATCGAGCGTGGCGCGGAATCACGATCCTCGCGAAGGCGAATACTGCAAGGCCTGCCGTGATGCCCGGCCATGTACTGACCAGCGCCACTGTTGCACCGACTGCCGCGCCGAGGAGGGCCGCAATCACGGTCGCATAGCGCAGAGCTGCCCGGTCGACGGCGTGCGGGTCAGATGCGAACCGCCGCCACGCCATCGGTCCCAGGTAGATCAGCCATGCCCCGACGATGAGCGCATAAACGGCGTTCGACAGTGTGTCTTCAAGCACCGCTGGGTTTCCCTTCTACTTGCAGTTGCGCTGGCCCTTCTTGTGCCGCTCTGGCTTCAGCGTAGGGCCGATCACCTTCAGCTTCACGCAGTTTCCCTCTTCGTAGTAGCGGCCCGCTGCAATCCCGATCCCGCCCGCCTGGGCCGTGATGGGAAAGCAGATGGGGAAGCCGGCGGAGCACACGCCGGCCGCCAGGGCGACGATGTAGCCGGCGTCGCGCGCGTTGCGTGTCTCCGTCCGGTTGAGATAGAGGGTGCCGGTGACGATGCCCCAGTTGAATTCCCACTGAGGCTTCAGCATTCCGTCCTCTTCTGGCCCGCTGGTTTCAGTTTGCCACTCAATGGCGGCAGCGATGTCCTCGGCGGTGATGTTCAGGATAGCGTCGATGCCAGCGTCGTCGTTCGTCAGTGCTGCCAGGGCTATGCTCAGGCGGACGTCGCTGGCGCTGAACTGGTTGCTCTGCTCAGCGGCACGGAACATCGCGTCGAACATGCCGCTATCCAGCAGCTTCTGATAGCGGGCGGCCTGTGCAGGGTCGAGGGTGTCGATGACCAGCCGGTCGGTCACCTCACCCTTGCTCTTCAGCTGCTCGAGGACGATCTGTGCCGCCTCGATGGTCTGAACCGCCGCCGGCCGAGTGGGAGCCGGCGGGACCGCCTGTGCTGCAGTCGTCGCCAGTAGGGTCGCGGCCGTGGCGGTCGCAACAGCAGTGGCGATACGCCTCATGACTGGACGCCTCGTCTTCGAGCGCGTTGCGGTAAGCAAAACGGTTCCCCCTTGGATTGATGGTGTGGCTGACGGCACCCGTGCTGATAGGTGGTCGGCATATGCGCGGATGCCGGGGCAACCGTAGATCAACACCAACGTGCACAAGCAAGATCAGCGCGGCTCCAATGGCCGGACGGTTCCGCTGTGCTGGACGGTCGTGCCCCGTTGTCCGGGCTGCTTCGTGGAGGGACACACAAAGAGCTTTGCAAGGGAACCATCAGATGGGGAATGGCTTGTTCTATTCACCTACGCCCGGAGCGGCTTGGCTGTATCAGCCAGGCTGTCTGAGCTGCCGAAGCGGCTCGTGGGCCAGACCTTGAGCCGGAATTCAACGGACATGCGCGTGGGCTCCAGACATCGGTCCCGGGGCCCACAAGCTGTTCAAGGTGCGGCTGCTACAGGTCGAACTCGAGGTGTTCGATGTCCGTGAACCGGACTTCTTCCAGGGAGCCGGCGCGGCGGCCGCCGTCCTGGAAGTAGACCTCCTTGAGCGCTTCGGCCGCGATCTCCTGGAGCTGGGCGTCGGTGGCGCCGGCCTCCTGGGCGTCGAAGAGGCGGGCCGCGTACTGAGGAGGCAGGGCGACGGTCAGGTGCCGGATGCGGTCCTGGTCCGTGGACCCGATGGGCGCGGTGTAGCCCATGCGGGCGCGGGCGTCGATGACGATGCCGCCCGTGCTCGCCGCCTTCGCCCTGGCCTTGGCCCTGATCTGGGGCTGCCACCGCTTCTTCACCTCGCGGTCCAGGCGCGCGGCGAGTTCGGGGCGGGGCTTTTTGATCTGGTCCTTCACGTACCGTTCGACGGTGCGCTGGGAGACCCGCAGCATCTGGGCGACCGCCTTCGTGCCCTTGAGCTGCTTGACCAGGTACCGCATCTGCGGGCCCGCGTTCTTGGGCGCCGGGCGGGTGAAGGCCTTCTGCACCGCGGCGTCCAGGCCGTCCCCGAACAGGCTCATCGTGGCCTACTCCCTATTCTCCGTTGTCGACGTCGGTGACGGTGCCGTCCTTGATGTACCGGGCGAGGTTGAGCTGCGGGGCGTTGAACCGCTCCCGGACTTCCTCGCCCCACAGGACGGACTGGGTGCCCTCGTGCTTGACCAGGCCGGGGTTGATGCCGAGCTTGAAGCCGCCGGGCAGCGGCTTGCCGTCCCGGTAGGGCAGGAAGTCCAGCGGCGACGTGCCGTCGGCGGCGTAGACGACGCAGTCGGACAGGACCGCGACGGGGTACTGCCCGGTGAAGGCGGCGTGCTTGAGGATCTTGCGGTGCAGGTTGATGCGGGTGCGGGAGATGACCGCTGCCCGGATGTCGGGCCGCCACGTCGGGCGGGACAGGGCGCGCCACGGCTCGCCGGGCCGCCAGCCTTCGCCGCGCGGGCGTTCGCGGAGCTTGCCCAGGCCGCCCTTGACCGTCGCCTTGATGGCCGAAGTGACGATTGCCAGCTCCGGGTCGCGGGCCTGGTAGCCGTCCATCGCGGTGAGGAAGTCGGCCGGCGGCAGGTCGGCGTCGACGCCGAGGTCGGCCATCGTGGCGAGGTAGGCGTCACGCAGCCGCTTGTACCAGCCGTCCAGGTAGCGGCCGTTGTCGTGGCGGACGTATGCCTCGACCGGGCGTACCTCGTAGCCGAGCTCTACCGCGTAGGCGACGGTGGGCGTCGCGTACCAGGCCGGCCCCTCGGGGTGTTCGCCCTTCGGCGTGAACGGGGACGGCAGCAGGCTGCCGTCCAGCTCCACCCACTCCTTGCCGACCTTCACGCGGGACAGGTCGACGTGGGACAGGTCGACCAGCCACGAGCCGGGCAGCTTCGGGTCGAACGCCGGGTTCGTGACGTGCGTCGCCTCACCGAGGCCAACCGGCAGGCCGTTCGCGCCGGCGGCGAAGGCCATGTTGACGTCGATGCCGACCAGGTGGCGCAGGGTGCACTCGGCATCGGTCATCGGCCGCGCCCAGTCGTACGCCTCCTCGAACAGCTTCTCGCCGGGGCCGCGCACGTGGAACCGCGGCAGGTCCTTGAGGACGGGGTGGCCGTCGGGGACCTCGCACGGCGGCCAGTTCATCGGGTCGATGGCGTCCTTGCCCAGCGAACCGGGGTTGTGCTCGGAGTGCCGCTTCCCCGTCGCGTCCGGCTCGGAGGCACGGGTCGGCGGGTGCAGCGCGGTCATCAGCTCCAGGCCAGTCACCGCGGTGGAGCCGCGCGGCGTCATCACGCGGGAGGCGTACACGCCCAGGACGCGGGCGAGTTCGGCCGGCGGGAGCTGCCCGGCCTCACCCCAGTGCCGGGTGTCCAGCGCGTTCCAGGAGGGGATGCACAGCTGCACGCAGGCCCGCTCCGAACCGGTGGCGGGGCGGTAGATCCGCGCCCACGGGCCGAAGCCGCGCTTGGTCAGCTTCCACTCCGCGCGCGCGAGCTGCTTGATGACCTTGTGGCCCTCCGGGATCCGCCCGGCGTGCTTCTCCTCCTCGGTGAGCGTGACGGGCAGGCCGTAGCGCTCCAGCGCGGCCTCGGTGAGCACGATCAGCGGGTCGGCGTCCTTGCCCGGCCCCGACAGTTTCGGCTGGCCGAGCTTGGCCTCGCGCAGCGTCCAGTCGACCAGGGCCGGGAGGGACTTGGCGGGCACGTCCAGGACCAGGCCGCCGGTGCAGTACGCCAGCACCTGCCCGTCCTCGACGTCGACGACCGCGAGCGGCCCGTTCTCGAACCGCGGATCGGTACCGCCTGCGGGGGTTCCGGCCGGGGCCGCCTTCTTCGCATGCGGGCGGCGTGACGTCGACGGCGGCCTGGTGGTGCGCGCCGGACGCGGCGCGGCCGCCGGAGCAGCAGCGACGGGAGCAGGGGCAGGGGCCTGGGTGTTCGCAGGTGCAGCCATGTCCGCGGCGTCGGGCGCCCGGCCTGTGGGCAGAGTCCGTGCTTCCGCCGGGGCGGGAGCGGTGAACGTGGCCGGCGCTGCGGCGTCCTGAACCGGCGCGGTGGTGTCGGCGGGGTAGAGCTCCGCGAGCTTGTCCAGCAGCCGGGCGTAGGCATCGCGCTCGGGCGGGCGAGGCTCGGTCTTGCCGGACTCCCAGCCGGACACCGTGGCCCGCCGCACGCGCAGCGCGGTGGCCACTTCGTCGATCGTCAGGCCGTGCGCGGCACGCAGCCGCTTGCGCTCCGCCGGCGGCGGCAGCACGGCGCGGGACGCGAGCAGCGTGTCGACCGCGTCGAACAACTCGGACATGAAAGCACCTCCTGACCGACACCCTACCCATAAACCGTACGAACCGCGTATGTTTGACGTACGAATCGCGTACGAAGAGTGTTCCTCGCTCGCGTAGCCCGCAGGTAGTGGCCGCAGTCAGTCTTTCGACGCGCGGACCTACGTGGCCCCCTGAGACCTTGTGGATCAAGGGGGTGGCGGCAGTTGGACAAGGCGCGCCTGTTCGAGAATGAGACGATCGGCCCGAAGGTCTTCGCGTACGAGATCGACGACGAACCCTGGTGGCGCCGCCAGAAGACCCCGTCGATCTGCGCGTTCTGCATGACGCCGGTGGTGTCCCAGCGCACCACGGTGGGCCGCGCTCCCCGCGGCGCCCTGTTCCGGCTCGCCCGGGACCGGCGGCACGAGGACATTTGCCCTCTCAACCCCGTCCAAGTGCTGCAGAAGATCGCGCACAGCTCTCAGGGCGTGGCCGTCATCGAAGGCGACGAGCTGCATCTGGTCCTGCCCGACGACGTGAACCAGATCGGCGCCACCACCCCCGTCATCGGCACCACCCCAGCCGACGGCAGCGACCAGTTCGGCGTGAACGTCTCCACCGTGCGGCCGCTGCTGCCCCCCTCTCATCAACAGCGCGGTCGTTATCGCGCGCTTCCTGCAGAAACACGACTACGACACCGACGTGGTCGCCCAGTTCAAGGTGCGCCGACCTGGCGAAAAGACAGCGGTGAGCTGGGGCGAGTTCTGCCATGGCCCCACGCCTTCCGACCAGACCCGGCTGTATACACGCCTGACCCGCGGACCCAAGCCCCAGCACCCCGTGGCCGTCTACGGCCGCATCGCCGAGATCAGAAACGACAACCAGGGCTGACCGGTCCTCCGGCTCGCCGACGGAAACGGGTTCACCGTTCGCATCCGGTCCGAGCACTCCAGCCTCCTCGCTCCGCTCGCCGCCGGCGCATTCGTCATGGCCGTCGGCGCCTGGAAGGTCTGGACACCCCGCAACGGCAGCCCCGAGCTGCAGATGTTCGCCGAAGAGCACTGGCGGCTCGCCCACTGGTCCTACGACGCCGCCACTGGCCACAGCAGCCCGCCCGCCTGCCCGCCGCCGCTCTCGCTCGCCCAGCGCACCCTCCGGCAGACCCGATCCGCCGCCACACGCAAGCCCGGCCCGGGACGGGCGACCCGTCTCACCCCCACGGCGCCGCGCCTCACCAGGCCGCCCACGTCTGCCGCACCACCAGCTGCTCCACCTCCAGCCACACCGGCCACACCGGCGCCATCGACTTCGGCCTCCCCGAGGCAACGCCGCCAGCATCACCACCCGTTCCTGATCCCACGCCGCCAGCGTCGACGGCACCTCCACTGCCGCCGCGGCCCTCAGCACCTCCCCGCCCGGAAGCCCCTCCCCGGCACCGGACGCGGCGGAGCTGGTGGCCCTTCGGCCGCCGCCTCTGACCCCGCACGCAGCCGAGCAGCGGGCGGCCGGCGAGGATTCGGTGCTCCGGCCGGATTGGCGGCCGGTTCTCACGAACGTGCACCGGCCCGAGGGGCTGGTCACTACCGTCAGGACCATGGCGAAGGGGAAGACGTCCATCAGCCCGGCGGACTGGGCGATGCGGGTGGTGCTGTGGCTGTACGCGCTCGTGAGCATCCCGCTGCACCTGTGGTTCCTTCACCACATGGGCGACCGCTGGTCTGGGGTGTGGCCTGCCCGTTTTCGCGGACTGCCAGGGACGCTTCCAGGGTCTTCGCCGCTCAGCGTACCTACGATGGGCCCACCATGCCCAGCACGCCGCCCAAGAGCATCGAGCCGTCCGACGACAAGGCCGTCATCGAGCCGATCAGCCCCGACCGGCTGAACCCCTACCCGACCGCGTGCGCCGGCTACTCCGCCGCCGCGCTCGCGCTGTACTGGTGGAACAGGACCTCGCCGCGGCAACGAGGCGAACACATCGGCAGCAAACGCCGCCAACTCACCCGAAGTCGTTCCACTTCCCCCAGCCTCACGCCAGGACGATGCCCACGACCAGGCGAGATCCCCCAAGGGGACGAAGCGCGAGTGCGGGTCAGTCCTTCACCGGCGCGTTGGTGCCGTCATAGACCTGACCATTCAACGCGTCTACCCGCCACATATCCGCCCCGCCTGACTCCTGCGGATCTGCGCCCGGTTGCTCTGCGCGCATCGACACATTAACGAGCCACTCAGGCCGCCAAGTGCCGTCTCCATCAGCGACCTTAAGGGAGAATGCTTCGATCCGGTACTGGGATTCTACTTCAGATTTGTTGAGATCACCGTCTCCATGAATCCGGTTCTGCGCGACCAGCCCCTCTCTCACCGCTTCCTCAGCCTGATTGGCGTCGAGTTTTGGTTTTGCGAACTTCACGTGCTTCGGACCGAGGGTCACATCCACCTGCGATACGCGACCGCTCCTGCCGACCTGCACGTCCAGCATCCTGGGCATCAGGACGTCGTCGTGGAGCCAGCGCCAGCTGGTTATCCACCCTAGTTCTGCCTTCTCCCCCACCTGATATGTCCGGTGCTCGACCGCATCCTTCGCCCACGGGTAGTGCGTGTTCATGTAGGTGTGCGCAATCCGGTACGCCTCCTGCTCAGTGGATGGCGCCTTCGCCCCTGCCACGGGATAACCCATGACGCTGGGACGGTCGCTGTCTTCCAAGAGCACATTCAGATGCTTCTTGTCCGGCCACGACAAGCTGCCGTTGCTGAATGCTTCCGGATGTCCCTCGTCACGGCTGAGCAGGGTGAAGGCGAGATTGGTGCATGGCGCTCCCACACACGGTTGCACGTAGACGTGTCCCAGTTTGTACCGGTTGCCGAACGCCTCCTTCACCACTTGTTCGACGGCCTGGCGCTCCGAAGCTCCTGCTGCCGACAGGCCAGTGCCGTCCACATGCGTGAAGGTCAGCATCGGGCCGGCCACGCCAGCGCCTAGCACAAGCAGCGCCGCGGAAGCGATCAGCGAGCCCTTGGCGCCTGCCTGCCAGTTGAGCGCCGCGCGCCTGGCAAGCACCCCTGCGGCGAGGGCGAGCCCAGCAAGTCCGCCGAGGATGTTCATTTCTGCGTCCGCGCTGTCGCATACACGCCCCAGGCCGTTCACCATGCCCTGGGTGAACTCGATGGCCAAGGGCAGCGCAACGACACCGACGAGTGCGGGCAGCAATCGGCGCAGGGCCAGCAGGGCAAACAGCCCGAGCGGCACTGTCATGAGGAGGTTCCACAGGCCCTGCGTGGTGCGAAACGGCTCGGTGAGATTGTGGTTGATGACGCATTGGCCGCTGGCCGGCCCGCTGCCCATGAAGGTGACACCCAGTACGCCAGTAAGTGCGCCGGCCAGCCCGGCCCACCACACGCCGTACGGGTTGCCGATGCGGCGGGAAACCAGCCATGCCGCTCCGCCCAGAACGAGGGCGGCCAGCGTACAGAGCCCCAGGTAGCCGTAATGGTTTTGGAAGATCGCGGTAAACACGTGTGAAGGTCCTTGGCAGGATGGCGGCGCAACAGGGCCCCGCCTTCGCGGACGGGGCCCATCGTGTTGCTTGTCTCAGCAGTGCGCGGCCGGCGTCTGGAAGGTGCCGCCGCTGTAGTTCAGCACGCGGGTGCTGCTGTAACACATGTAGGTGCCCGACTTCTGCCAGTGCTTCGTCACGCTCCCGCCGGAGCTGATGGTGAAGTAGGAGGAGTGGGTGGTGGAGCCGGACATGCTGTAGCCCAGGCGGACACTGACGGCGGTTCCCTTCGTCTTGTCGTACCGGGTCCACAGGTCAGTCGGGTTGTTGTAGTCCTTCTTGTGGAGCAGCACCCCGTTGGACATGGAGGTGCACCGCTCGACGGGAAGGCCGATCGCCGTGTAGCCGGAGGAACTGCAGTAGGCGGCGGCTGAGGCGGCGGGCGCGCTGAACATGACGGAACCAGCCGCGAGGGTACAAGCGATGAGCGCGGCACTGGTCTTGGAACGCACGGGAAGCCCCCATGCAGTCGGGAACATGACAGACGCCCCCGCGGTGATCACCGCGGGGGCGCGATGAGATCGCACCACGAACTGATCGCATGGTGAAGATCGCTTGAGCTCTTTATGGAATTACTCCCGGGTAAATATCCTGTTTCCAGGGTGAGTTGGCGTATTCAGGTTGCTTCTGGCCGTTCGGTGAGGTGGCCGTTTACGAAGAAGGATCTGGAACGGACGAGGCGGCGTGGCGGGGTGCGGTGACCGTCCGCCAGCGACCTGGGTGGCTTCGGCGGTCTTGAACGCCATCGCGAGAGCGGCGGCCGGGCTGTCGGCATCGCTGGCAGATCGCGCCCGTCACGGCGTACGACGGTGCCGGTGCGCTGCTTGGGCTTCTTCGTCTGGGTGGCGCCTCTTCTTCGCCGCCCGGGGCCGCGATGAGTGCCTGGCGGGCGAGGTCGACGCCGCTCAGCTCGCCCGTCATGCGATCACCGCCCCGGTGGCGTCGCCGTCCAGCGGGCGCGCGGCGAGGCTGGGCAGCCGATCCGTCCACGATGCGGGCCTCTCGGGCCGGGCGGCGGACCGCTCGTGCAGTTGCTTCTGCCGCGCCGCCGGCAGGTACTCGGCTACGCGCTCCCTCGCCGTGTCGGCGGCCTTCGTCGCGGCGGCGACGGCGTCCGCGCCGGTCGGGTTGTGCGGGAACCAGGGGCGGCCCCGCTCGGACCGGTACGCACGCCGGGCCCCGGCTCCGGCCTCCTGGGTGCGGCCCAGCAGTGCCAGGGCGTCGTCCTGGTACTCGCCGACGGCCTGCTGTGCGACCGGGAACGCGGTGAACGCGTACGCGTCCGAGCGGCCTGCGGATCAGCCTCCAGGGTGGCCACGTCGGGGATCTCCAGGAACTCCTGTCACGCGGCGGTGGTGCTGTCACCGATGGCCGTGCGGGCCCGGCGACCGCAGCCGCGATGCCGCCCGCCTCGCTCAGATCGGCGGACCCGGCCGCCGCGAGGACAGATCGCGCAGGGCCTCCACCTCATCGGAAGTCAGCCGGTCTGGCTCGGTGAACTACAGAGTCGGCTCAGTCCAGCGGGCAGACCGAACTCAGGGCCTGGAGGTTTTCGATCCCACCCCGCAGCTTCTCGCTGCTCACCAGGGCGGCCGTCACATCGGGGTGAATGTTGTCCGGAGGGGTCTCCGCCTCCTTGTTGTCGGCCTTCTCGTTGAAGGTGACGGCCTGTTGCCGGAAAACGGACTGCAGGGCCGGGTCGTCCGCCTTTCCCGCGGCGGTGGTCATGCCGCCGGCCAGTTGCCGGTACGCGGCCGCAAGGTCCTGCGGCGTCCGCGTGTCCCGCTCGTTCAGCGCGCTGTTCGCGGCGAGCGCCTCGGAGCAGCCCGCGGGCTTGCCGTCGCCCGTGGTGGCCACCACGACGGTCACGGCGGTCGCCGCGGCCACCGTGACGGCGGCGGCGGTGAGGCCGGCCTTGGTGGTGACGGTCGTGGCGAGTTTCCCGAAGAAGCCGCTGCCCTTGCCGCCGATTGCCACGGCGGATGTGGTCAACGGCGGCGACAGGATGAGCAGGGCCGCGGCCACGGCCGCCTTGTCGCCCTCCAAGAGGTTCCGGGTCTGCTCCTCGGTGTGGACGTAGTAGGCGTGGTCCTTGCTGAGACCGCCGCGCAGGGCGGCGATCCGGCCCAGGCCGTAGAGCTCCAATGCGACCGATCCTGACCCCGCGGTGAGCGCGGCGGACACCGCGACTCGGACGAAGCGCGTGGTCAGCGCCCACTGCTGGCCAGCGTTCAGTTCCTGCGCGACGGTCAGCAGGAGATGCGGGTCCGGCCAGGTGGCGACGGTCTCACGTCGCGCGAGCGCGGCGTGCAGCCCCTCGGCGGCCGCGGCGGCCGGCGCGGGGTCCCAGGCCAGGTCCCGCACCGCGGCCGCCGCGTCCCTGGTGATCGCGTAGCCATCCCCCGCGTGGACGACCAGCCTCCGGTCCAGCAGTTCCCGCTCGGTGCCCGCGTCGTCGGGGTGCCCCGTGACCGGCGCGAACCACGCGGGGCCGAGCGGCGTCCCGAACGTGGCCAGTGCCACCAGGACCCGTCGGGCCGGTTCACTCAGGGCGACCGCCAGCGCAGCCGCCTGGTGCCGGGGGCTCAGCTGAACCGGGTCGAAGGCGGGTGGCTGGTCGTGCGGTCCCCTGTCCGCGCGATCGCGCCAGTCGTCCGAGGCCTTGATGAACCGCGCGTACAGCAGCAGCCGCTGCGGTCGTCCCTCCGACATGCGGTAGGCGAGGTCGAACTGGAGGTTCCGCAGGCCTTCCGGGCCCAGTTCCAGGCCCAGTTCGGAGTTGAGCAGTTCGATGGCCGCGGCGGGGGACAGCGGCTGTACGTGGTGGGCAGCAGCAGCGTCGGGCAGTGTGCGGTACGGGGACGTGAACAGGAAGGTGCAACCAGAGAAGGTCTGCAGCAGCCGGCGCAGGTCGGCCTCGTCCAGGGCGCTGTCAACGACGGTGATGTGCACGTCGTGCACGGTGGCGACAGCTTGGCGGAGTTCGGTCTCGTCGACCTCGCGAAGGAAGCGGTGGCCGAAGAGGACGGTGGCCATCCGCTCGTACAGGGTCGCCAAGGTCCCGGTCTCCCCGGTTCTGGGGCGCAGCACATGGCCCCGCGTCCCGCGGGTGCGCAGGCGCTGGTGCACGGCGTCCGCGATCGCGCTCTTGCCGACGCCTTCGTCCCCGTACAGTTGGACGCTCGTGCCCTCGGTCAGCTGGGAGACGACGGTTTCCACGAGGGCCTGGCGGCCGAACAGCTTGACGTCGGCGGGCGCGGCCAGCACCTCGGGCTGACGCGGGGTGAGCGCCGCAAGGCTGGGGATCTGTGCGTAGCCGCCCTCCTGGAACACCAGGTTGATGGCGTTGTCACCCTGGCTGACGATTCCGTGGTTGACGTCGACCACGGCTTTGCGGGCACCTGGGACGGAGACTGCCGCGTCCACCGGAGCCAGCCTCCCGGCCGGGTCCTCCGGCGGGGTCCCGGCGGTACTCATCGGCGCACGATGTTCGTCGCGCCGTCCCCGGTGGACACGATCCCCGTCATGTCCCCGGCCACGGCCACTGTGCGCTCACCACTCGCCTCCGCTCTCGGCACGGGCAACAGGGCCGCCAGTTCCGCGTGTAGCTGAGGAGAGTCGCGCAGCGCATGCCGGATCCGTAGGCGCAGGGCGGCCACGGCGTCCGGGTCGTCGTTCGCCTCCGCCAGATCCGTCACCGCCGCGTCCAATGCCGGGCGATCCGGGTTGTTCCGGCGCAGCCGTTCGAGCAGGCGCTGCCCGAGGCGCACGGTGGCGCCGGCGGCCTCGTCCTCGGCCCGGGTCAGCACCGCAGCGCCGTAGGCGCTCACAGCCGCGCTGACCGCTGGGACGGCTTGACTCAAAAGAGTCTCGATCTCGGACACGGATACCCCCGTAGTCGTGTCGACGCATCCTGTATGCGTAGGAAAAGCGACTGCCTATCGCCGCAGTGGCCATCTTCTGTGTACCGGGAATCTCCCGACGCTTCACCTCCTTCCAGCACATTGGCGAGAAAAAGCTGAGGTGACCGCGCCCGGGTCGCGCTTGAACGCGGCCGGCAGGGCGGTACCCGTCTCGTTGTCCTCGGCCACCAGGGGCATGCCTGCCTCTTCCAGGCGGCCGATCGTGCGGCCGCAGAGCGTCTTCTCCCACTTGCCGGGCACCGCGGCATGGTCCCCGAAGGGGGCATGATCTACCTCGCCGGCCATGTCGACGTCGGTCGGCTCGCGCAGCACAGCAAAACGCACCGGGACCAGGCACTGCGTGACCCGGCTCGATGTCCCGGTGACCCTCTTCACCTGCGCGAACTGCGAGCACCCTCTCACCGGCGATCTCCGGGGATCGCAGCCCGCCCCGGCCAGCGATCACCTGTCCGACCATCGCATCGCAGACCCGCCGGGGCGCAAGGAACCTCTGCGATCACCTACGACGCCACGCTGTTCGTCCTGCATGCTGACGACGTGCCAGGCACCACTCTGCATCCCGACGCCGGACGTCGTGGCGGCTGCTGCGGACTTCACGGCCAGGACGGCCCCAACCTCGTCTGCCCGGGATGTGGCGTCGAGGTCGCCACCAAGGAATCGGACTGCTGGACCGACAACCTGGTAGCGCTGATAGCCGCCACAGTCGTCAGCAGCACGGAATCTCCCTGTGGAACCCGTTGACTCTCGGCGCCACCTCGCACACGTTCGCCGGAACATGTGCGCTTTGTCGAAGGACTCGTTGGAGGCGATGGCGACGCTGTTCTTCTCCTCGCGCTCGGTCAGCACCTGGAAGAGGAGCTCGGGCGTGCCGTTGACTGATGCGCAGTGGGCGCGGATCGAGCCGTTACTCCCGGACCGGACGCTGAAACGGGGTGGCCGCTGGAGGGACCACCGTGAGGTGCTCGACGCGATCGCCTGCAGGTTTCGGACCGTCACGCAGTGGGTGCACCCGCCGGAGCGGTACGGAAACTGGCGCGGCCTCTACAACCGGCTGCGGATGTGGGCGGTGGACGGCTCCTGGGAGCGGGTGTTCCCCGCCCTGGTGGCTCAGGCGGACGCGGACGAGGAGCTGGGCTGGGCCGTGTCGGTTGACTCCACGATCGTGCGGCCCAGCAGCACGCGGCCGGGGCCCGCCAAGAAGGCCCTCTTCGGGCGCCGGCGGCGTGCTGGTGGGCGCGCACGACGGTGGAGTAGACCGGCACACCAGCCAGTCGATGTCCCCGGCCGCGTCCGCCTGCGCCTGGGCGGCCCGGAGCATTCGCTCGAAGGTGCCGTCCAGGGGCCACCGGCGGAAGCGGGTGTGCAGCGTGGCCCACGGGCCCGTACCGCTCGGGCACGATCCCGGCCGGCGCGCTGACGAACCGGCAGGGGCGGGCTGCGGAGCGCGTCGACTCCGGCGATCGCGTCGGGGGACTCGCGGGCATTCTGCTCGCGCAGCGCGTCCAGCAGGGGCCTCGCGGGGGGAATCGCCGGTAGACGGTGACCTGGCTTTCGCCCGCGGTGCCAGCGGCGCCCGCGGCGGCGTTCACGGGGCGCTGCAGGGTTCTCGGCCCGCAGCCGGGAAGGGGCCGCGTTCAAGGTTGCGCGCGCCACCGCAATGTGCCAGACCGGCGGCGCGTACCGAAGGTGTGCTGGATCGCTGATCTTGCCTGCGATGATGGACTCCTTCAGGGCAGAACAGTCTGCCTCCGTCCGCACCGCCGTGGCGCGAAAGGGAACCCATGATCTTCATCACTGTCAAGTTCGCTGTCCGGCCCGAGCGCGCCGACGAGTGGCTCGACCTGGTCGACGGCTTCACCCGGGCCACCCGCGACGAGCCCGGCAACCTCTTCTTCGAGTGGTCCCGCAGCGTCGACGATCCCAACGAGTTCGTCTTGGTCGAGGCGTTCCGTGACGGCGAAGCGGGCAGGGAGCACGTGGAGTCCGCGCACTTCATCAAGGCCATGGAAGAGATGTCGTATGCCGTGGCCGCCAAGCCTCGGATCGTCTCGACGGAAATCCCCGGCATGGATGGCTGGGGGGAGATGGGCGAGATCACCCCTCGTGACGCCTGAGTGCCCGCCCGGCCAGGCCGCGGAGCACGCGAACTCACCGCGTTCTTCGCAGGCATCGAAGCCCGGCTCGACGCAGTCTCGGCCTCGGCCCCAAAAAACCAGCGCACCGAGTGTGACGTGCTCGGCCTTGCGCTCGTAGCGGATGGGCAGACGCTTGAACTGGTGCAGCCAGGCAAACGCACGCTCCACTACCAGCGGATCTTGCCAAGCCCGGAGCCGTGAGCGGTGCCGCGGCGGGCGATCACGGGTTTGATGCCTTGCTTCCACAACTGACGTCGGTACTTGTCGAAGTCGTAGCCGCGGGTCGGCGTACAGGCGGCAGGGTTTGCGGCCGGGGCGCCCTCGCAGGCCACGGATCGGTGGAATCGCGTCGAGCAGCGGTAGGAGCTGGGGGTCGTCGTGTCGGTTGCCGCCAGTGAGCGGGACGGCCAGCGGCGTGCCGTGGCGGTCGACGATCAGATGGTGCTTGGAGCCGGGCCTGGCGCGGTCAACGGGCGAGGGGTCAACGTGATTTTCCCGCTTTGAGAGCCCGAATATGCGAGCCGTCCACGGCCAATCGTCCAGGTCCGGCAGGTCGGCTCGGCGCAGTTCGGTCAGCAGTGCGTCGTGCAGGCGGGGCCAGACGCCCGCCTCGGTCCAGTCCCGCAACCTGCGCCAGGCCGTGTTCGGTGAGCACGCCGACTGCGATTCCGCGTACGCGCTGCGGCAGCCGGTGACGGTGACGGTGGCGAGCCGGTACCTCAAGCGGTGGTGCCTCGCGAGCGGGGCCGGGTCGCACACCGCGTGGTTCGCGGCCGGGTTCCTGATCGCGCGCATGCAGGAGGTCGACCAGGTGTCCCAGTTCCTCGACGACTTCCGCGGCAACGGCAGCGCGGGATTTCGGAGCGGCTGCGGCCTGGACTGAGTCGGAAGCCGGGCAGCGCCCGGGGACGGAGACTTCTCCTCCCCGGGAACTGCCCCGTTTCAGGCTGCATGCCGCAGGCAGCGGACCTGGACAAGGGGTGGCGCGAGCGGCGCGGGGAGAGGATCTCTCTTCCCCGCCCGGCGGCCGGACTCTGTCCACAGGGCCGCAGTTCGAAGGTGGTTTCGAGGTCGCCGCGATCGGCGGGGCGGCCCGTATGTGAGGGGCTGTCATGCCCGAGAACACCGTCACTGAGCCTCCGCCAACTTGAAACCGCAGGTCAAAGGGCTGGTGTGACCGGCTCTCGGGATGCTCACGCTGGTCGTCGGCGGCAGTCTGCGCAGTAGATCATCCGTCAGGCTGTGTTGCCGGCGGCAATCGGAGCGGGTGTGCTCACAGCGGCAGGTGGGCTTTGTCCGCCTGGCCGAAGATGTCTCCGCACGTGGGGGACGGTACCGACTCGCGGGCGGCGAGGACGGTCAGCGTATGGCGCACTTCCGTGCCCAGCCGAAAGAGCTGGAGACTGGTCTGGCCGCCCTTATAGGCGTACAAGCGGAAAGCCTTGACCGCAACGTCGTCGCGGTCGTCGGCGAAGGTGTCGGGGAGCCCGGCGAGTAGTGCGAAGTCTTGCTTGCCGGTCGCCGCGTCGGCCACGGCGTTGAGGGGCAGGTTCTCGAACTCTGCAGCGGACAAGGAAGTGTCCACCGCGACAGCGTGAGCGGCCAAGGACGCGAAGACCTCCATGAGTCGTTCCCCCACCGCCACGGCAATGCCCCAAGAGTGCAACCGCTCTCGGCGGCGATCCTGACGCCATGGCTCCTGGTCCAGCAGTGGGAGCAGGACGCGACCCAGGTACGCGCAGCGACTCCACAGCATGTCGTGGTCCGAGGTCATGATCGATCCTCTCTGCAGCAGTTGGAGGGCCTGCGGCCCGAGCGGCGCGGGCCCTCCAACGTCCCACTCCACGCAGGCTGGATACAGGACGGGGCCGGACGCTGTCTCAGCGGTTGACTTCGAGGTTCGTCAGGACGAGCAGGGCGCGCAGGAGGTGCGTGGCGCGGGCGGGGTCGGTGCGGAGCTTGGTGAGGGTCCGCCGGTTCTTGAGGTGGGCGAAGCCGTGTTCGCCGGGGGCGCGTCCGACGGCGAGGACGCGGTTGGCGGTCTTCTGGCCGGGGGTGAGCTTGTGGGTGCGGCTGGCGTGGAAGCCGGTGACGCTCACAGGGTCGAGTACGTCGTTGTCGAGGCCGCGGAAGCCGGGGTCCGCCGGGGCCCCGAGGCCGACGGCGCGCAGGTGGGCCAGGACGTGATCCTGGCGGCGGGCGGCGGTGTTGTCGTGGGTGCGGCCGGGCCGGGCGGTGGATATCCAGATCAGCCGGCCCTTCTCATCGGTCAGGGCGAGGAATGGGGCCTCGGTGACCTCCTCACCCGGCGCGAGTCCGAGCACGGCAAGGCCGCGGCCCGTCCAGCGCCCGAGCGGGAGCGGAACGGGAATCAGGCGAGGGCGAGGAACAGCTTCTCCAGTTCTTCCTGCGACATCGGAGGGGCGTCGGAGTCCCCGGCAAGGCACTGCCGCATTCCGCTCGCCACGATCTTGAATCCGGCCCTGTCCAGCGCCCGGGAGACCGCCGCGAGTTGCGTCACCACATCCTTGCAGTCGCGGCCGGCCTCGACCATCGCAATCACGGCAGCCAACTGCCCCTGTGCCCGCCGCAAGCGGTTCAGCACGGGCTGCGTCGATTCGTCGTCCACCTGCATGGGAATCCTCCTCTACTTCCCCATCATAATACCCCGGGGGGTATAAACGCGGACTCGCCTCGCACCCGGGCGGCCGACGCGATCGCCGCGCGCGAGGGAGCGGCACCGTCCGCCCTCAGCGCTGACGCCTTTGCGCCGGGGCGCCGCAAGGTCCCGCACGCGCCGATGGGGCGGGCGGGGGCGAGCCGGCGGCCCGCCTCCCCGCCAAGCACCCCAAGAGATACCCCCCGGGGTATTTGACAGCCCGACCGGCGACCCTTTACGGTCAATGACGTGATACCCCAGGGGGTATGGAGGCATCCGGTCGCAGCAATCAACACGACCGGACGGCCCTCAGGCCCGGCCTGACGTCACGGCCCGTCGTCGACACTCGGCTCCAGCGCCGTCGCCCCGCTCTCCCCCGCCGCCTGCTCCCGCTCTTCCCAGGGGGGCACCTCATGGCCGAAATAATACCCCCGGGGGTATAGGCCCCCTTCTCGTGACGGAGGTTTCCGTGTTCTTCTCGCAGTACTACCTCGAGTGCCTCTCCCAGGCGTCGTACATGATCGCCGACGAGTCCACCGGCCACGCGGTGGTCGTCGACCCCCGCCGGGACGTGTCCGAGTACCTGAAGGACGCCGAGGCTCGCGGCTTCACCGTGGTCGGCGTCATCAACACCCACTTCCACGCGGACTTCGTCGCCGGTCACCTGGAGATGGCCGCCCGCACCGGCGCGTGGATCGGCTACGGGCGCCGCGCGGAGACCGAGTACGCGATCCGCAAGCTGGCCGAGGGCGACACGATCAGCCTCGGTGACGTCACGCTGAAGATCATGGAGACTCCCGGGCACACCCCGGAGTCGATCAGCGTGCTCGTCTACGAGCGCGCCGAGGACACCGTCCCGTACGGTGTCCTCACCGGTGACGCCCTCTTCATCGGTGACGTCGGCCGCCCCGACCTGCTGGCCTCGGTGGGCGTGACCGCCGAAGAGCTCGGCGCGATGCTCCACGACAGCGTGCAGAACAAGCTGATGAGCCTGCCCGACGAGGTGCGCGTCTTCCCCGCTCACGGTGCCGGCTCCTCCTGCGGCAAGAACCTCTCCACCGAGCGGCAGTCGACGATCGGTGAGCAGCGCGCCACCAACTACGCATGCGCGCCGATGAGCGAGAAGGACTTCGTTGCCATCGTGACCGCCGGGCAGTCGGCCGCGCCGGGCTATTTCGCCTATGACGCGGACCTGAACCGCCGGGAGCGGAAGCTGTTCGACCCTGCGGGCCCGCCGCAGGCGCTGGGCGTGAAGGACTTCCTGGCCCGGCGCGCGGCGGGCGCCGTGGTGGTCGACGCCCGTGACCCGCAGGAGTTCGCCGCCGGCCACCTGCGCGGAGCGGTCAACGTCCCTGCCGACGGCCGGTTCGCCGAGCAGGCCGGCACCGTCCTGCCGCCCGGGGCGGAGCTGCTGGCCGTCGTCCCGGAGGACCGTGAGGAGGAGATCGTCACCCGCCTCGCCCGGATCGGCTTCGACCGGGTGGCCGGCTGCCTGGCCTCCCCCGACGAGGCGCTGGAGACGGTGGCCGACGAGGTCACCCCGGCCAGCCGCCTGACCGCAGCCCGGCTGCGTGCCGAACTGGAGGGCGACAACCCGCCGGTCGTGATCGACGTCCGCAACTGCGGCGAGCGCGGCGAGAACGGGTTCATCGAGGGCGCCCTGCACATCGCGCTCGGCGAACTCCCCCGCCGTCTGGACGAGATCCCGCGCGACAAGCCGCTGGTCCTGCACTGTGCCGGCGGTCACCGCTCCTCCATCGCCGCCAGCCTGCTGCGCCGGCAGGGCTTCGACGACGTCTCCGACGTGCTCGGCGGCTGGGCCGCCTGGGCCCTGCTGAACACGCCCGCCGCCGTCTGACCCGGCGAGGCGTAACGAGCTGCCGGTGCGCCCGCGGCAGGCGACTTCTGCCCTGACCGCCCCCGGTGCGGGCGCACCGGCCCCTCCCCCGCGTCTCCCCCGTTCTCCGCCCGTGCCTGGTACGGGTCCGCATCACCCATGGAGTTTTCATGACCGCCAACGCCACCGCTTTCACCCCCGCCGCTCTCCAGCACCTGATCAAGACCGGCCAGGCCCCCCGCCTGCTGGACGTGCGCACCCCGGGCGAGTTCCAGACCAGTCACATCCCCGGCGCCTACAACGTGCCGCTGGACACCCTGCGCGAGCACCGCATGGAGCTGGGGCGGCACCTCGACGAGAACGTGGTGCTGGTCTGTCGCTCCGGCGCCCGCGCCACGCAGGCCGAGGAGGCCCTCGCCGGCGCGGGCCTGCCCGACCTGCGGGTCCTCGACGGCGGCATGATGGCCTGGGAGGCTTCCGGCGCCCCGGTCAACCGCGGCCCGCGGCGCTGGGAACTGGAACGCCAGGTCCGCCTCATCGCCGGCTCGGTCGTCCTCGTCAGCGGTGTCGTGGGCTTCTTCGTCCCCGGCGTGCACCTGATCGGCACCGCGATCGGCGCCGGACTGGCCTTCGCCGCCCTCAGCAACACCTGCGCCATGGGCATGATGCTCTCCAAGCTTCCCTACAACCGCGGCCCGCGCACCGACATCCGCACCGTCGTCACCTCCCTGCGGGACCGGTCGTGATCACCCTCGTCCTCGCCGCCTCCGTCCTGATCGGCATCAGCCTGGGCATCCTGGGCGGCGGAGGATCGATCCTGACCGTGCCGATCCTCGTCTACCTGGCCGGGCAGGACAGCAAGGAGGCCATCGCCACCTCGCTGTTCGTGGTCGGCGTGACCAGCCTGGTCGGCCTGATCCCACACGCCCGCGCCCACCGGGTCCGCTGGCGCACCGGGCTGGTCTTCGGCGCGGTCAGCATGGCCGGCGCCTACGGCGGCGGACGCCTCGCCGAGTACGTCCCCGGCACCGTCCTGCTGATCGCGTTCGCCCTCATGATGCTGGCCACCGCCGTGGCCATGCTCCGCAAGGGCGCCGGCCGCAGGAAGGGCGGGCACAAGGCCGCCCACACCGAGATGCCGGTGAAGCTCGTAGTGGCCGAGGGCTTGGTGGTGGGCGCGGTCACCGGGCTGGTCGGCTCCGGCGGCGGCTTCCTGGTCGTCCCCGCCCTGGCTCTGCTCGGCGGACTGCCCATGAGTGTCGCGGTCGGCACTTCGCTGCTGGTCATCGCGATGAAGTCGTTCTCCGGGCTCGCCGGTCACCTGGCCGGCGTCCAGATCGACTGGAGCCTGGCGTTGATGGTGACCGCTGCGGCGGTCGTCGGCAGCCTGGTCGGCAGCCGCTTCGCCGGACGCATCCCCCAGGACACCCTGCGCAAGACGTTCGGCTGGTTCGTCGTCGTCATGGGCGTCTTCGTCCTCAGCCAGCAACTCCCCGCCGCAGTGTGGACCAGCCCCTGGACCTGGATCGGTGCCGGCCTCGCAGCGACCGCGGCCGTGGGCCGGACGCTGGCGCGCAAGCACCGGCCGGAAGACACCGACGAAACGACGCCGGAGAACACCCACCGACTGAGCATGCGCTCCTGACACCGCGCACAGAGGGGGAACCGCACGCTCACACGTCATCACACGAAGGACTTCGAGGCGGACGGCAAGATCGCCACCTATCTCGCCTGGATGATCCCGTGGGGCAAACCGGTCACCCTGCTCGCCGAGTCCGCGGAGCAGCCGGCCGCCGCCCAGCGCGAGCTGGTCCGGGTCGGTATCGACCGGCCCGCGGCCGCCGCGACCGGCGCTCCCCGGGAGTGGGTCGCCGACGGCGCCCGGCTGGCGTCCTTCCCCCGTTCCACCTTCGCGGGCCTGGCCGAGCAGGGCGCCGACGGGATCGTCGTCCTGGACGTACGCCGCGACTCCGAGCGCGCCGCCGGGCGCATCGAGGGCTCCGTCCACATCCCGGTCCACGAGCTGCACAAGCGGCTCGGCGAGGTTCCGGCGGGCACCGTGTGGGTGCACTGCGCCGGCGGTATGCGCGCCGGGACAGCCGCCTCACTGCTGGACGCCGCGGGCCGTGACGTGGTGGCCGTCGACGACGGATCCGACTCCGCCACCACCGCCGGACTGCCCCTCGCCACCGGCTGAGTCCTCACCGGCTCCGCTGGTCCGTCCCTCGACACCGAACCCGGGCCCCGGCCACCCCACGACCGGCCCCACAACCCCGCGCGACCACTTCTTCGAAAGGCCTTGCAATGCCCCTGTTCTCCCGAAACACCCGACGCGTCACCGTGGAGGAGGCCCGCCGACGCACCCAGGGCACAAACGCTCCGTCCGTCCTGCTGGACGTACGCGAGAAGAGCGAGTGGAACGCCGGACGCGCGCCCGCCACCGTGCACGCGCCTCTGTCCGGCCTGGTCGCGGGGGCTGCCCTGCCGCAGGCCGCCCAGGGCCGGCCGCTGGTGGTGATCTGCCGCAGCGGCAACCGCTCGCAGAAGGCCGCCGCACTGCTGTCCGGGCGCGGTCTGAACGCGGTCGACGTCAAAGGCGGAATGCGGGCGTGGGCCGCCGCCGGGCACCCGGTCGTCGACGCCCGCGGCAACAACGGCTCGGTGGCGTGACCGCCCTGGTCCTCGCGCTCGCCACCCGAGCCGTCGTCGGGCCCGCCCCCGGCGGACTCGGCGGCGGGGGGCAGCGTCCTGGCGGGGCCCGCCCTGACCCGCCTGCTCGGCCTGAGTCCGGCAGACGCGGTCACGGCCAGCCCGGTCATCGTCACTGTGCCCTCCGTGACCGCGCTCACCGGTCACGCCCGCGACGGCGACGTGGCCCGGAGAACCGGCCTGCTGGTTCACGGCGGCGGGGCGTGGCCACCGCGACGCTCACCGGGGCGGCCGCCGGGCGCCTGCCCCAGGCCGCGCTGACCGCCTCCTTCGCGGCCGTCGCCTTTGTCGCCGCCGTGGGCATGCCGCGGCCCGCACGCGCCCAGGCCATCGGCGAGGTGCGTCCCGCGGGGGCGGGCACCGCCGGCGCAGCGCTCGGCACGATGACCGGGCTGCTGGCCGTGAAAGGCGGCTTCCTCGCCGTCCCCGCCCTGGCCCGGGGTGCTGAACCTCCCGGCTCTGGGCACCAGTCTCCTGGTCATCACCGTCAACTCACTCGCCGCCCGCGCCGGAACCGCCGCGGACCTGGACCGGGCCGTCATCGCACCGTTCGCCGCAGCCGCGATCCCCGGCGCCCGGGACGGCAAACGCCACGCGCAACGGCTCGCCACACAACTGCGGCGGATCTTCGCCCACGTACTTCTCGCGGTCGCCGCCCGCATGCTCGCCAACGCCTTCGTCTGACCCCTCCGGCGGCTCCCCCGCCAGCTCCCTTCCGCCCGACCCTCACAGCAGGCCGGCCGGAACCTTCCCCTGCCACCGCACCCGCACCGTGCAAGGACACCGACGCATGACCACGACCACGCCCACGACCACGACCACCGCGACGAAACGGCCCGCCGGACCCGCCGTGCGCCTCGGGCTCCGGGAGAACTGGCTCCAGTTCACCCTCCTCGTCGTCGTCAACATGGCCGTCGGCGGCCTGGTGGGCCTGGAACGCACCACCGTGCCACTCATCGGCACCGACGTCTTCGGCCTGACCAGCAACCTGGCGGTCTTCTCCTTCATCATCGCCTTCGGCGCCACCAAGGCCCTGACCAACCTCGCCGCCGGAGCCCTGACAGCACGCTTCCGCCGCCGCCGGCTCCTCCTCACAGGCTGGCTGATCGGCGTCCCGGTCCCCTTCATGCTCGCCTGGGCGCCTTCCTGGGGCTGGATCGTCGCCGCGAACGTCCTCCTCGGCCTCAACCAGGGACTGGCCTGGTCGATGACCGTCAACATGAAGATCGACCTCGTGGGCCCAACCCGCCGCGGACTCGCCACCGGGCTCAACGAAGCCGCCGGATACACCGCCGTCGGCGCCACCGCCCTGCTCACCGGCTACCTCGCCACCGGCTACGGCCTGCGCCCCGTCCCGGAACTCCTCGGCGCCGTCTTCGTCGCCGCCGGACTCGCCCTGTCCCTCACCGTCCGCGACACCGCCGCCCACGTCGCCCTCGAACTCGCACAGCACCCCAAACCCGCGCCTGCCGGCGAGAAGCCCGGCCTCGCCGCCACCTTCGCCCGCACCTCCTGGCGCGACCGCTCCCTGCGCGGCGCCAGCCAGGCCGGCCTCGTCAACAACCTCAACGACGGCCTCACCTGGGGCGTCTTCCCCCTCCTCTTCACCCACCACGGCCTCGGCCTGGCCGCCGTCGGCCTCATCAAGGGCCTCTACCCCATCCTGTGGGGCCTCGGCCAGATCCCCACCGGACACCTCGCCGACCGCATCGGCCGCAAACCCCTCATCGTCACCGGCATGCTCGTCCAGGCCGCCGGCCTCGGCATCGCCCTCATCCTGCTCCAGTGGCCTCTTCTCGCCGGTGTCCTCTCCGCCGTCGCCCTCGGCATCGGCACCGCCATGGTCTACCCCGCCCTCATCGCCTCCGTCTCCGACCACGCCCACCCCACCTGGCGTGCCAACGCTCTCGGCACCTATCGCTTCTGGCGCGACATCGGCTACGCCAGCGGCGCCCTCATCGCCGGCGTCCTCGCCGACACCCTCGGCCTGAACGCCACCGTCATCGCCGCCGCGGTCCTCACCGCCGCGTCCGGGCTCCTGGCCGCCCGCTGGATCACCGAGCACCGGCCCGACACCGGCTGAGGAACCCCGGGCCCAGAGACACCACCACCCCGGTGGCTCTTGGAAGCCGTGGGCCCCGATCCCGCGGTGGCTGGTCGACAACGGACAAGACGAAACCCCGTCCACAACTCGGGCTCCGCCGCCGACCCGGGCGGCAGGCCGGGTCGGCCACCGGCCGGTTCTGGATGCCTCGCTGCCGCTCCGTCTCCCGCTGCTCCGCCAGATCGATCGCTGCCCCAACCTCCTGGAGGAGCAGCACAAGGCATGCCTCCAGGGCGCGAAGCCGGGGCAGACCCTGCGCAGCATCCGCCCCGGACAGCCCCGCGGGGTCCGGCTCGCATGAACTCTGGCCGCCACCGCCTCACCCTGGCTACCGACGGCCGGCCGATGCTGCAAGGCTGAGGGAAAAGCGAGACCGTGGCACGCGGGAAGTTCTCCGCCTGTGCAGGGCGGCACGGCGACCGGCCCGGCGCGCAGATCACCCTCATCGACGAGGAGACGGACAGCGCGTTGGCGCAGTGGCCAGAGGGCCAGTGATCGCCTCCAGCCTCCAGCGCCTCTCCCCCGTTCAGCGGTCGCCGGCATGAGGGTTGGCCCTCAAGTGAGGGAGCACGGCAAGGACGCGCTCCCTCAGGGCTGTGGGCAATGGCTTTGTTCACGAGAACCGACAGCACATGTTCACCGCTTCGGAAGGCACTGGAGTGATCCCTGGATTCGAACAGACTCTGTGCGGAGGTGAGCCGGTCTCCCTCTCTGAAGGAGCACTTCGATTCATGTGACTGTTGATCCCGACGGTCGGGTCCGGGAGGGTGGCCGCGCCCGCCGCGCACGCCTCCTGCGGTAGTTCCCGGATGGCGGGCTGCGGCGCCCCGGAGGCCGGGGGCGGCACTTCGAAGGCGTAACAGCCTGTCACAAGCCGCTCATACACGAAGACAAAGGCCCGTGGCGGCCCCTGACCGAGCACTTCCGCGACCACGGTGACCGCCTCGCCCTGCCGCCTCACGCCGACGAAGCCCTTGGCGGGCTTCGAGGGAGGGAAGATGTGGACGATCTCCGTATCGGGAAGGCTGCCGTCGGCCGCTGCCTCGCCCAGCCGGTCGCGGAGCACTTCGACGTTCTCCCGCAGGTTCTCGCGCGCCTGGGCCTCATCACGCGCCGGCTGGGTCTCCAGCCAGATACACACGCCGACGACGGCCACGAGCAGCAGTCCCAGAACGGTCAGGCATCCGTTGAGAAGGCAACCGCCCGGCGTACCCGTCCGGACCTGTGATCGTCTCGCCATCGGCACAGCGTCTACCGCAGGTACACGACATGCCTATCCGCTTCCCCAAGTCGTGACCGAAGTGCGTCATCACCAGCGAAGTGCCTCGCGGCCGAATCTCATCGGTACACCCTTCGAACACTTTCGGACTCACCGCCTGAAGTGGCGAACATGTGCTGTCGGTTCCCGTGAACAAAGCCAGACAGAGCTGTGCCGTCGACGCCCGACGGGTGAACAAGCACGTGAAGCCTCTGGTGGGGAGGGTGCTCTTAAGCGCCCTGTGCACCTGCCTTCGGCCGCACCACGGCCCCCGCCCGAGCAGCAGGCCGACGGTCGTCGGCCTGCTCGAGGCGGGACTGCGCGGGCATCCGTGGACGGGCTTGGCCGTTCTCCGCCGGGCGGGGCAGCCGGGCGGGAGGGCCTGGGCTCAGCCCATCTCCTCCAACGTCCTGCCCTTGGTCTCCGGCACCCACTTGAGGATGAACGGGACCGCCAGCGTGGCGAAGACCGCGTAGATCACGTACGAACCGGACAGGTTCCACTCCGCCATGCTCGGGAACGTCGCGGTGACCAGCCAGTTGGCGACCCACTGCGCGCAGGCGGCGACGCCGAGCGCGGCCGCGCGGATGCGGCTGGGGAACATCTCGCCCAGCAGCACCCAGGCCGCCACGCCCAGCGACATGGCGAAGAAGAGGACGAAGGTGTGGGCGGCGACCAGCGCGACGGCGGCCTGGGTGTCGGGCAGCGAGATGTCGTCACCCGTTCCGGTCTTGTAGGAGAAGGCCCAGGCGACGGTCGCGAGGGAGACCGCCATACCGGCGGAACCGGTCGCGGCCAGCGGCTTGCGGCCGACCCGGTCGATGAGCACCATCGCGATCGCCGTGCCCACGATGTTGATGACCGAGGTGGTGAACGAGTAGAAGAACGAGCTCGACGGGTCGACGCCCACCGACTGCCACAGCGAGGAGCTGTAGTAGAAGATCACGTTGATGCCGACGAACTGCTGGAAGACCGACAGGCCGACACCGACCCAGACGATCGGCAGCAGGCCGAAACGGCCGCGGAGGTCCTTGAACCGCGGTGCCTTGTCGCTGCGCGCGGCGTGCTCGATCTCGGTCACCCGGGCGTCGAGATCGACGTGCGCGCCTTCGAGGGTGCGCAGCACCTCCCTGGCCTCGCCGGTCCTGCCGGCTGAGATCAGGTGGCGCGGCGACTCCGGGATGCGCAACGCCAGCAGACCATAGACCAGGGCGGGAACGGCCGCGATGCCGAGCATGACCTGCCACGCCTCCAGGCCGAGCAGGCTGCCGCGCTGGTCCCCGTCGGCGAGGGAGAGCACCATCCAGTTGACCAACTGGGAGACGGCGATGCCCAGCACGACGGCGGCCTGCTGGAAGGAGACGAGCCGGCCGCGGTACTCGGTGGGCGCGACCTCGGCGATGTACGTGGGGCCGATCACGGAGGCCATGCCGATGGCCACGCCGCCCACGATGCGCCAGAAGGACAGGTCCCACGCGGTGAACGGCAGCATCGAGCCGATACTGCTGGCCAGGAAGAGCAGGGCGGCCAACTGCATCACCCGGAGGCGGCCGACGCGGTCGGCGAGCCGTCCCGCGAGCATGGCGCCGGCCGCCGCGCCGAGCAGGGCGATGGCGATGACGGCTCCGAGCGTGGCGGCGCCGACGCCGAACCGTCCCCTGATGCCCTCGACGGCGCCGTTGATCACGGCGCTGTCGTAGCCGAAGAGGAAGCCGCCCATGGCGGCGGACGCCGCGACGAAGACGACGTGACGCAGCCGGTTCGGCCGGGCCGCGAGGCCCACGGCGGCAGGTTGTTGTGCTGTGCTCGTCACCTACGGACTCCTGTGGTGATGTGTGTCGTTGCCGTCTGCCTCGGGTGAGGAGCGAGGAGCAAGGACAAAGAGCGCCGCAGCGGGTGCGCGCATGGTGGAGGGCGGCGCTCGGTTCGGAAGGGAACTGGGGCCCGGCTTCCGGACGCGGGGAGCCGGGGGTGTGGTCGATCGGCCGGCCGGGGCGCTTGAGCGGGACCGGGCCCGGAGGGCGCCCGGTCCGTCCGCCGTCCGGGAAGGACCGGACGGCGGGCGGGCCGGGGCGGAGGACCGGGGCGGAGGGCCGGACTGCGGAGGGCCGGGCGGCGTCCGTCCGTGTCATGTGGAGGCACACCGGGTCGCGCCGGCCGAGGGGTCGCGGCACCGGCCCGGTGCCCGGCGGCGGGTCCGTCAGCCGTCGAGGCCCAGGCCGCGTCGGCCCGTCTCGTTGAGCCGGTCGACGCCGAAGCGGTCGCTCCAGTCGCGCTCGTAGTGTTCCTCGGGGAAGTCACTGGGGCTGGAGCCGGTCAGGAACGCCTCGCGGACCTTCGCCGAGTACGCCTCGTTGCGGGGGCACCAGGGGGCGGCGGGGATGTACATGACGTTGCCCCAGCCCTTCTGGTCGGTGACCGGCGCGACGCTGTGGATCATGTCACAGTGCCACCAGACGGAGTCGCCCGCCTTGACGTCGGGGATGCCGGTGAGGGCCTCCATGAGGAGCGGGTGCCACTTGTCGTTGGCGGGGAAGACCTGGTTGGTGGTCACCCCGCACATGTCGTCGTCCGGGACGTCCGGGAGCAGCGGCCGCAGCATGAGGTAGGCCATGGCCTCGGGGATCGGGACGGTGTGCAGGACGCCTTGGTCGTGGTCCATGTCGGACAGGGCGGTCCAGCCCTGGAAGGTGCGGAACGCCGAGCACATGGTGGAGCCGGGGTACTGGGGGCCGGCCGTGCGGTGGGCGGCGTCCCAGGGGTCGTACTCCTCGACGCTGCCGTCGAACAGGTGCCGGAAGGCCTGCTGGTAGGCCCGCGTCATCCACAGGTCGAGGGTGCCGGGGTCGAGGTGGGTGCCGAGCCCGTTGGAGTCGGCGCCCGGGGGGCGGCGGCGGATGCGGTCGGGGTACAGCGCGTCGCGGTCCGGGTCGAACCACTGCACGCCCTCGGACTCGTGCTTCCACAGAGAGTTGAGGAAGGACTGGACGTTGGCCATCCGGTCGCTCTGGCGGGCCTCCATCTGGGCCGGCGACCAGTAGACGGGGTAGATCTCCGGCTTGGAGCCGACGCTGCCGAAGAAGTCGTCGCCGGGGCCTCTGTAGTTCTCGAAGAACGCGTTGCGCTCGACGTAGTCCACGATCGAGGCGTCCCAGCCGAGGGCCTGGGCGCGCTCGAAGTGGCCGCGGACGACGAGGCAGCCGCGGCGGCGGAGCTTGTCGAGCTGCTCCGGGGTGACGGTGCCGTTCGCGATGTCCGCGTAGTCGATGACCGGCCACACGCTCTCGCCGCGCTCCTTGTCCGCCCGGATCTCGGCCAGGCGGGCGCGGACGCGCTCCTCGACGGCGGCGAAGACCTCCTCGACGGTGCGTCCGGAGGACGCGATGCGGGCGCGCAGCGCGGGCTTGATCTCGCGGATGGCGGCGGCCAGGTCGTCGGGGGTGGTCTCCCAGTGCGGCAGGGCGGGGAGAGCGGCCTGCCGCGTCTCGGTTGCCAGCGTCATGGCTCGACTCCTTTGGTCAAGACTCCTAACTAGATGGCAACCTAACCGTCCGCCCACGTTTGGGCAAGAGTCCTGACTAAAATCCCCGGCATGTCACTGGCCAAGCCCTCACTCGAAATGCTGCGCGCGCTGACCGACGAGAACGTGCTGCGCGCGCTGATGGAGGAAGGACGCCTGACCCGCGCGGAGATCGCCGCCCGGACCGGGATCTCCAAACCGACGGTCTCCGACAGCGTGCGGCGGCTGAGCGAGGCAGGCCTGCTCGCCGACACGGGCGAGCGCACCACCGGCCGCGGCCGGGTCGGCACCTACTACTCGCTGGCCGCGGACACCGGGGCGGCCCTGGTGGCGAGCATCAGCCCCGAAGGCGTCGTCGTGGAGACGGTCGACGCCTTCGGCACCGCCACCGCCCGCGCCGAGGCCGGCCTGGGCCGCACGCCGGGCCCGCACGCGACCGCACAGGCCCTGACCGAAGCGGTCGGGCTGGTCCGGCCCCGGGTGCGCGGCCCACTGCGTACGGCCGTGGTCAGCGCGGCCGATCCGGTCGACCGGATCACCGGACGCCTGGTGCACCTGCCGGACGCCCCCTTCCTGGTCGGGGATCTGGACCCGGCGGCGGTGCTGGCCGGCGCGGTGGAGGGGACGGTGCTGGTCGACAACGACATCAACTGGGCCGCCCGCGCCGAACGCGCCACCGGATGCGCCCTCGGCGTCGACGACTTCGTCTACGTCCACCTCGGCGAGGGACTGGGCTGCGCGGTGGTCACCGACGCGGAAGTCCGCCGCGGGCACCACGGACTGGCCGGCGAGATCGCCCACCTCTACACCGCGGGGCCCCGGGGCGCGGCGCTGCCGCTCATCGAGGTCTTCGCCGAACTCGGCCTGCGTCGCGCCAAGTCCACCGCCATCGACGTCGACGCCCTGCGCGCGGCCGCTCTCGGCGACTCGGCGACGGCGCGGCGGACCCGCGGCGCGCTGGCCCGCGCGGTGGGCGGCGTACTGGCGGCTGCGGTCGCCCTGGCCGACCCCCGGCTGATTGTCCTGGGAGGCGCCTGGGGCGCCGAGCCGGGCATCGCCGAGGCGATCCGCGCGCACTTCGCCGAACTGCCCCGCAGCGTCCCGGTCGCCGCGGCCCAGGTCTGCGAGCCCGAACTCGCCGGAGCCCGTACCCGGGCCGTGGAGGCCCTGCGCACCGCCATCATCACCACTCGCCCGGAGCCGTCCGTCTGACCCGAGGAGTCCGGGTCCGAAACGGACGCCGCCGCTGAGCGGCTTCGGCCGCATCACCGGCTCCTGACCTGCCGTGGTCAGGCGGCGGTCCGGGTGGTGACGGGGCTACCAGCGGCACGGTCCACTCGCTGCCGTTGGACCCGGCGGTGGTGCTCAGGCGCACCGGCTCGTTCGCGTAGTGGCGGGCGCCAGGCGTCCGTGGTGGTCGTCGGCCACGGCGCGGGTGGTGGGGTCGGGCCGGATCGCGTCCACTCGCCGCTCGCCAGATGCCGCGGGGCGACCGTCCGGCCGGTGTCGTCGCGGCCGCCCGCGCTGCACTTCCACGGTCCCTCCTCGGCGGCGACAAGGCGGGAACCCGGGATCGTTGGCACCGCACACCCTTCCTGTGGCTGAGGTGACCAGGGCAGCGCAGCGGCGCGGTGCTTGGCGTGGGTTCGCAGGTCGGCGGCGCGCACTGGCGGCAGGAGCAGTGGCCGGCCGATCTCCACCAGGCGCCCGTACCGGCCGCGCAGGCGCCGACGGGGCTTGCGCGGCCGGGCACACACACCCCGTACCTGCTCTGGTGCCGGCGTCTCGGCTTCCGCCTGGGCGAGCTCTTGAAGGGGGGGTGCCTCTATGTCTTTCGTCAAGGCGCCTAGGTTTGGTTTGGGATGGTTTGGCTTGCCGGGGTCATGCGGCGAGTTCGACGTCCCTGGGGACGCGGGGTTCGTAGAAGGTGCCGTCGCGGAGCATGGCGAACAGGACGCTGATGCGTTGGCGGGCGAGCCGGAGAAGGGCCTGGGTGTGGGTTTTGCCGCGGGCTCGCTGGCGGTCGTAGTAGGTGCGGGAGGCGGGATCGGCGTTCATGCAGGCGAAGGCGGAGAGGAACATGGCCCGCTTGAGCTGACGGTTTCCGCCTCGGGGTGCGTGCTCGCCGTGGATCGAGGTCCCCGAGGATCTCGTGGCCGGGGCGAGGCCGGCGTAGGAGGCGAGGTGGGCGGCGGTGGGGAAGCCGGTGCCGTCGCCGACGGTGACCAGCAGGACGGCGGCGGTCCTGACGCCGACGCCGGGCATCGACGTCAGGACCGGGGAAAGAGGGTGCGCCTCCAGCAGGGCGTTGATCTGGGTTTCCAGGGCCCGGCGCTGTTCGTGGACGGCTCCCAGCGAGCGGGCCAGGGTGGGGATCACGATGTCGAGGGTGCCGGTGCCCGGGACGACGACGGTCTGCTCGTCGAGGGCGTCGAAGACGTCGTCGATCAGCCGCTTGGCCATGCGCGGGGCCTTGGGCCGGATGGCCTCGACGAGTCTGCGGCGGCCGGCTTTGCGCAGGGCGGCCGGGGAGCCGTGGCGTTCGAGCAGCCAGGTGACGGCCTGGTGGTCGAGGCGGGGGCCCAGGACGCGTTCCAGGCTGGGGTGGAACTGGGTGAGCAGGCCGCGTATCCGGTTGCTGGTGCGGGTGGCCTCAGCGGCGAGGTCCTGGTCGAAGCCGACAAGCACGGTCAGCTCGGCGGTGATCTCGTCGGTGAGTTCGAGCGAGCGCAGAGTGTGCGGCATGGTGCGGGCCGCGTCCGCGATCACGGCGGCGTCCTTGGCGTCGGTCTTGGCCTCGCCCGGGTAGAGGTCGGCGATCCGGCGCATCGCCAGTCCGGGCAGGTAGGCGACCTGGCAGCCCGCGTCCCGGGCCACGGTGAGCGGCAGGGCGCCGATGGAGGCGGGCTGGTCCACGATCACCAGCACGGTGCCGAACTTCGCGGCCAGCTTGTCGAAGACGGCCCGCAGCTTCGGTTCGCTGTTGGGCAGCTGCTTGTCGAAGACCTTCTTGCCGGCCGGGGTGAGTCCGTGGCCGTGATGGGCACTCTTGCCGACGTCCAGGCCGAGGAACACGCCCGCGTCTTCGGTGTCGAACATCGCACCCTTCCAAGGTGTTGACGGTGCCGGCCTCGGCTTCGGTGTCGTACGCGCGCATCCACGTTATGCAGACCTGCCGCCCGCGAGCTGCCCGGCATTGCGCCGGACCGGACGGTGGCCGGACCTCTGATCAGCGTCTCCGACGGCACCTCCCGGGCCCGGTGACACCACCCCCCAGGTCATCCGATCGACAGGGGGACACAGTCATGCCGGGCCCGGAGGCCAGCGGCCCTCTTGCAGGACCGCGAAAAACATAACGGGGAGCCAGGATCCCCTTTCCGGTTCACACCTGAAGCAGGAGACACCAGATGGTGGCGGCTCCACACGCGGCAACCGCGGCCGAGACGGCGAGGAGCGAGTGCGCGGCCGGGGGTGAGTCGGCGCGGACTGCCAAGGCCCGGCGGCGGGCGGCAGCGTGCAGTTGCAGAGCGGCGGCAAGGGCCGCGATCAGCAGGCCGAGCACGGTGATCGCCGGCTGGCCGCGAGTGAGGCCGGTCCGGACGACCAGGGCGGCGTCCGCCGCCAGCACCAGTACGGTGCGGCTCCAGGCGAGCAGCGTTCGCTCGGGCTGCACGCCGGGATCGCGCGGCGGACCGAAGCCGGGGCCGTGGCCACCCGTCACCGGGGGATCCCCACGAGGGCGCAGACGACCGCGGCGGCTGCGGCGGTGCCGAAGGTGACGATGAGCAGGAGCCGCGTGTGTGGCAGCGGCGCCGCGTGGCGCATCGCCCGTTCGTTCCGTTCCCAGCGCCGGTAGGCGGAGCAGCCCAGGAGCGCGCCGCCCAGCGCCAGCAGGACGCTGAGGGCGACCCGGATCCGCTCCGGGGCCAGTTCCGGGGCCAGCTGGTGGATCGCGATCGCACCGACCACAAGGGCCAGCGCCGTGCGGATCCAGGCCAGGAAGGTGCGCTCGTTGGCCAGGGAGAAGCGGTAGTCGGGCTCGTCGCCCTCCTGCCGCCAGCCGGGTTCGGGCATCAGCCGGCCTTCCGGTTCGGTGTGCGGGCGGCGGTCAGCGCCGCGGCTGTCCGGCTCGCCGCGGCGGCTGCCGTCCGCAGCCGCGCCGTGGGGGCGGCGATCGTCTTCTTCTCGCACACTCCCGCGGGTCCGTGGGCCGTGCGCGCGAGGGCCGCCTGGCTGGCCGTCACCAGCGGGTGGCCGAAGGCGGTGTGGAGGGTGGCGGAGGCCGAGACGCGGGTGGTGGGCGCCAGGATCCCGGCCGCCCAGGTGATGGGTTCGGGCACGCCCCCGTGGAAGTCGGTGTCGCCTCCGCGGCCGGGCCGGCGGGCGATCGGCAGCATGAGGTCCACGCCGGCCTCGTCCGCGGTCCGGGTCCGCGGGAGGCCGTCGTCCCGGCTGCCCGGCCGGTGCTCGGGCAGCCGGGTGACCGCGAGTCCGCTGCCGCAGGCGCAGGCGCAGGCGGCGGAGAAGGTCCCGGTCTTCCTGCCGGTGTCCGTCGGCACGGGCCTGGCCATGAGCACCCCCCTCCACTGCGCACGCATCACCTCGGTGGCATGTTGGGTTTTGAACCTAAGAGCGAGCCGGAGTCACCGTCAAGGGGGAAGCGGGCAGGCCCGACAAACCGTTGACACCTCTCCTCGGTGATGCGTAATTTGTCTCGCGCCGAGTTCCATCACCGCGCACTTGCTCATCAGGAGTCACCATGCGCAAGTTGACTGTCGCCGCGCTCTTGCCGCTACTCGCCCTCACCGCATGCGGCAGTGGCCAGGAGACCGCCGCTTCCACGGACGGCGGAGTCACCACCGTCAACGTCGGTGTCATTCCGACGATCGATGTCGCCCCGCTCTACCTGGCCCAGAAGAAGGGCATCTTCGAAAAGCACGGCCTGAAGCTGGAACTCAAGGAGGTCCAGTCCGGCGCCGCCGCCACGGCCGCCGTCATGAGCGGCGAGTACCAGTTCGGCTTCGCCGCACCCGTGCCCGAGATCCAGAGCCAGGCGAAGGGGCTGCCCATCACCGTGGTGGCCGGCGCCATCTCCCAGGGTCCGGCGCTCAGTCAGGCCCTGGTGGTCAAGGGCGGCAGCCCGATCAACTCCGTCACCGACCTCGCCGGCAAGACCGTCGCCGTCAACGCCCTTCAGGGCATCAACGACCTGGTCACCCGCGCGACCGTGCAGAACGCCCACGGCAACGAGAAGGACCTGAAGTTCATCGCCCTGCCCTACCCGGACATGCAGGCCGCGCTGGACACCGGCCGGATCGACGCCGCCTGGCTGATCGAACCCCTGCTCAGCAGCGCGCTCGCCGCCGGCGACAAGGTCATCTCCGAGAACCCCCAGGGGGCGCTCGTCGGCCCGGACACGAGCTTCTCCTCGTACTTCACCACGCGGTCCTACGCCAAGGAACGCGCGTCCACGGTCGACCGCTTCGTCGAGGCCGTCAACGAGGCCAACGAGTATGCGGAGCAGCACCCCGACGAGGTCCGGCGCATCATCCCCGATTACACGGCGATCAAGCCGGACATCGCCGCCAAGATGGCGATCGGCCGTTACATCACCACGCTGGACGAGCCCACCTACAAGGTGCTGGGCGACTACATGCTCCAGTACGGCTGGATCGACAAGGCTCCGGACCTGAACACGTTGCTGCGCCGGCCCTGACCGCGCGGACGGCGGCACAGGCCACCGGCCGGCCCCGCTTTCACCCCCGCACGCGCTCAAGCAGGCCGGCCAGCTTGCCGAGGTCGATGCCGCCGCGGCCGTCGCCGATGCCGGTGGAGACGAGAATGTGGTCGACCAGCCCGACGTAGTCGGCGACGTTGCCGGGCGTCACCCCGCTGGCGAGGGCCAGCGGGTGGTCACCGAGCCCCTGCCGCAGGGCGTGCAGGCGGCCGAGGTCGGCGGCCTGGCCCGTACCCGGGCCCGAGGTGGTGGCGACGTCGGCGATCCGGCGGGCCGCCGCGCCGAGGGCGGGCAGCTCCTCCAGGGGCACCGGCTGCTGGTACTTGAAGGCCACGCCGCCGAAGTGCAGGCCGTGCCAGCCGGTGCGCTCCCGCATCCGCGTGAACGCCACGGCGGCCTGCCCCGGGTCACCGAAGCCCGCGCCCGCGTCGTCCGTCCACAGGGCGTGCAGGCAGATGCCGTCCGGCAGCCCGCGATGGAGCAGCGCGAGCGCCTGGACGGGCTCCCGGCGGAAGACGCTCGCTCCCAGGAACAGATCCGGATGGGCGGCGCTCACCGCCTCGATGGAGCGGACCAGGCGATCGTCGTCGGCGTCGTGGTCGATCAGGAAGACGCCGTCGACGCCGTGGGAAACCGCGAGGCGCACCTGGTCGAGAAGGCGCACCTCGTCGCTGAGCTGGATCACTGGGTGGATCCGAGGAATGTGCCCGCGCATCTCTCGCTCCCGCCTTGCCGCCGACCCGGCCGGGAGACAGACATACAACATCTCTGCCCGCTCACCTGTCCACTGTTGGAGGAGCATGGATGAGGTCCGCCCCCGCCCCGGGCCCGGCCGCCCCACCGCCCACCACCTCGGCCTGACCACCCCGGATCTCGACCGCGGTGTCGCCTTCCGCGTCGCCGCCTTCGGCATGCGGCTCGTGCGCGGACCCGAGACGGTGTCCGCCGGCCCCGCCGGTCCCGCCGGCCCCGCCGTGGCCGCCGTGTACCGCGACCTGTTCGGTCCCGGCCGGTCCAAAAGCCGGCTTGCCCGGCTCGGGGGAGGCGGCAGCCTACGCCTGGAACCGTCCGAGTCCGCCGCGGGCAGCGACGCGCCGCGAACCGCCGCGCCGAGGACGGCCCCGCCGGAGGCGCTCACGCGGAGGGCGGCCACACCGGGCAGCCGGCGGGGCCGTTCGGCCGGCGCCGGCCCGGCCCCGCCCACCTGGCGCCGGCCCGCGACGGCGTCCCCGCGGCCGCCGCGCGGGGCAAGACCGCGGGCGGTCGCCGGGTGAGAGCCGTGCACACCGTCGCCCGGGGCACGCCCTGCCGCTGCCTTGACCCGGGCGGCACCGTGCCGGAGTCGGCGGACGCCCGCTTCGGGGGCGGCTTCGACACCTCCGGCTGCGGACACCCGCCGGGCGGCGCGGACCGGGAGCGGCGATGAGCGCGGCCGCCGACGCGCCGGCCGTCGGGAGCGGGGTCAGCGGCCTGGTGGCCGCGGCGCTGCCGGCCCGGACGGGCCCGCGCTCACCGTGCTGGAGCGGCGCCACGCCGACCTGGCCGGCGGCGACCCCTACGGCGGGTCCACGGAGCCGGACCAGTGCCTGGTGTGGCGTCCGCTGCCCGGCCCCCGGTCGCGCCGGTCCCCGCGCGGGGGCTGTGGCACATCGGTGCGGGCACCCGCCCGGGGCCCCGGGCCTGGCGGCGGCCCCGGGGTACGCGGCAGCCGCCGCGCCGACCGGCGGCGAGCGGCTGCCGCCGGCACGGATCAGAGGTCCGCGCGATACCGGAACACGATGCTTTACACATCACCTCAGCAAGGTGTAGATATTTGCCATCGACGCCCCCCTGCCTCAGGAGAGAGCACATGTCCACGACGCCGGAGGGCCGCGAGGCTCCTGATTCCCGGCCCGCCCGACGCAGCAGGCTCGTCCTGCTCGGCACCGGCGGCGGCCCCACCATCCACAAGAACGCGACCCGGTCGGGGCCGGCCAACGCGGTCCTGGTCGACGGGGTCGCCTACCTGGTGGACTGCGGCGAGGGCGCGCCCCGCCAGTTCGTCCGGGCCGGGCTCTCGCTGACCGACATCGACAACATCTTCATCACGCACCAGCACTTCGACCACAACAGCGACCTGGGCAACTTCCTCGCCTACACCTGGTTCGCCGGACGCCGCGCCCCCGTCCACGTCTGGGGGCCACCCCGTCTCGAAGGGCTGCTCGACGACTACATCCGGCTCAACGAGTTCGACTTCCGGCTGCGGGAGAAGGAGACCGGCCGGCCGCCGTTCGACCCCGTCCCGCGCGCCCACGAGCTGGAGATGGAGGGCCGCATCGAGCACGAGCCCGTCCAGGTGATCAGCGACGAGCGGGTGACCGTGACCGCGATCCGGGTCAACCACGGCCTGGTGCCGTCGGTCGCCTACCGGTTCCGCACTCCGGACCGGGACATCGTCTTCAGCGGCGACCGCGGCGGCGAGGACGACATCGCGGGCTTCGCCCGGGGAGCGGACGTCCTGGTGCACGAGGTGCTGCACTACGAGGCGATGCGGCAGACGCACCCCAACGCCCCCGAGGCCGTACTCGCCCACTATCGCAACGACCACACCTCCCCCGAGGACGTCGGCCGGGTCGCCACCGAGGCCGGGGTGCGGACCCTGGTGCTCAACCACGTGCTCCCCGACAACGACCTGGTGGACGAGAGCGAGTGGATCCGGCTGGTGAGCCGGACCTTCGACGGCGACATTCTGCTCGGCACCGACCTACTGGAGGTCTGACATGGCACACACGGCACACCCGGTGTGGCTCAGACGGCTCACCGCCCTCGCGGGAGCGGCCGCCCTGACACTGACCGCCGCCGCGTGCGGCTCCTCCCCCGCCGGCGGGGACGCGAAGAGGGCCGACGGCCGGACCAAGGTCCGGATCGCGGTCATCCCGACGGTGACCAAAGCCCCCATGTACCTCGGCATCGAGAAGGGCTTCTTCGCCGAGGAGGGGCTGGATGTGGAGCCCACCGTCGTTCAGGACGGGGCGGCGGTCACCGCTGCCGTGGTCAGCGGCCAGGCCGAGTTCGCCAGCAGCGCGCTGGCGCCGACCGCGGTGGCCGCCGCCAAGCAGCTGCCGATCAAGATCGTCATGACCGCCGCCTCGACCTCGGCCCCCGACTCCGCGACCACGCCCTACGGCGACGCCGTGCTCGTGGTCCGCGAGGACAGCCCGATCACGTCGGTGGCCGACCTCAACGGCAAGACGATCGCGGTCAACGCGCTCAAGGCCGGCCTGGAGCTGGCGGTGCGCGGAGCCGTCGACCGGCTCGGCGGCGACTCCTCGACGCTGAAGTTCCTGACCCTCCCGTTCCCCGAGATGGCCACCGCGCTGGAGCAGAAGCGTGTCGACGCCATCGCCCCGGTGGAGCCGTTCGTCAGCTCCGCGGTCGCGGACGGCGCCCGCGTCTTGCACCACACCTACCCGTTCGACCCGGCCCAGCAGCCGGAGTTCGTCAACTCCGTCTACTTCACCGGCAGCCGCTACGCCGCCGAGCACGGCGACGTGGTGAAGGCCTTCGCCCGGGCGATCGCGAAGTCCAACGCGTACGCGGCGGACCACCCCGACGAAGTACGCGCCGTCCTGCCGAAGTACACCGGCGTCAAGGCCCAGGCAGCCAAGACGTTCGCCCTCCCGGACTACCCCGCCACCTTGAACAAGGCGGCCTACCAGTCCGAGATCGACCTCATGGTCAGGTACGGGTTCATCGACAAGCCCCTCGACACCTCCTCGCTCTACACGCAGTGAGCACCGTCGGCGGCGACAGCGGACACAGGGACCGGAGTCAGACATGAACCAACCTCTGCTGGACGAACTGCTCGGCGCGCTGGCGGCGGGTGAGGTCGAACTCGTCGACCTCACCCAGCCGCTCTCCGAGCGGACACCCGTGATGCGCGTGCCCGAGCCCTTCGTCAACACCCAGGGACTGCGCGTCCGGGAGATCTCCCGCTACGACGAGCGCGGAGCCCGCTGGTACTGGAACCACCTGGAGCTCGGCGAGCACGTCGGCACGCATCTGGACGCCCCCGTCCACTGGTACACCGGCCGGGGGCGCGAGGACGTGGCGAGCGTGCCGCTGCGGCGGCTGGTCGGGCCGGCGGTCGTCATCGAGTGCGCGGAGCAGGCCGCCGCGGACCCCGACTACCTGCTCACCCTCGACGAGCTGCGGGAGTTCGAGAAGGAGCACGGCGCGCTGCCCGAGGGCGGCTGGCTGCTGATGCGGACCGGCTGGGACGCCCGCGTGCACGACCCGGCGCTGTTCCTCAACAACGCCTCCGGCCGCCCGCGCACTCCCGGCATCGCCGCGGACTGCGCCCGCTACCTGGCCCAGGAGACCGGGATCGTGGGGGTCGGCGTCGAGACGGTGGGCACCGACGCGGGCGCCTCGCCGGCCTTCGACCCGCCCACGCCGGTGCACCACTACATGCTCGGCGCCGGCAAGTGCGGCGTCACCTCGCTGACCAATCTCGACCTGCTGCCGGTCCGGGGCGCGATGGTCGTGGTGGCCCCCCTGCGCCTGGTCGGCGGCAGCGGCAGCCCGGCCCGGGTGATGGCGTTCGTTCCGCGCGGCACCTGAGACGCGGCCGGGCGGACGAAAGCGGATCGCCCTTCGGAACCCGCCTCGGGCGGGACATCCGAAGGGCGATCCGCTTTCAGGCGTCCCCGCGTCGCGCGGGCTCAGCGCACCGAGAACGGGTCGCGGGTCTTCCCGCTCAGCTCGACCCAGACCGCCTTGGTCTCGGTGTACGCCCTGATGCCCTCGATGCCGTTCTCCCGGCCGATTCCGCTGTGCCCGAAGCCGCCGAACGGCACCGCGGGCGAGAAGGCGCGGTAGGTGTTGACCCAGACCGATCCGGCCCTGACCTGGTTGGCGACCCGCAGCGCGCGGTGTACGTCCCGGCTCCACACGCCGGCCGCGAGGCCGAACCGCGTGTCGTTCGCCAGCGCCACCGCCTCCTGCTCGTCCTTGAAGGCCGTGACGGCGAGCACCGGGCCGAAGACCTCCTCACGGGCGATCCGCATCCCGGGGCGGACCCCCGTCAGGACCGTGGGCTCGACGAAGAGGCCCTCGACGCCGGCGGGCGCACCGCCGCCGCAGACCACGGTGGCGCCCTCCTGCCGGGCCGCCTCGATGTGGGACAGCACGTGGTCGTGCTGGACCTGGTTGACCAGCGGGCCCATCTGGGTCTGCTCGTCGGTCGGGGAGCCGAGCCGGATGGCACGGGCCCGCTCGCTGACCTGGCGCACGATCTCGTCGTGCAGGCTCTCATGGACGATCAGCCGCGAGCCGGCCATGCAGGTTTGCCCGGAGCCCAGGAAGATCCCGTTGATGACACCGTTGACGGCGCCCTCGACATCGGCATCGTCGAAGACGACCTGGGCCGACTTGCCGCCGAGCTCCAGGGTCAGCCGGGTCAGGTTGCCGAGAGCCGCCCGGCCCACGGCGACGCCGGTGGTGGTGGACCCGGTGAAGGCGATCTTGTCGACGCCCGGGTGAGCGGTCAACGCCTGCCCCACCGCGGGGCCGAAGCCGGTGACGACGTTGTACGCACCGTCCGGCACCCCGGCCTCGGCCAGCCGGTGGCCCAGCTCGATCGCGGTGACCGGGGTGTAGTCGGACGGCTTGACCACGATGGTGCAGCCGGCGGCGAGCGCCGGGGCGAGCTTCCAGGAGAGCAGGAGCAGCGGCGCGTTCCACGGCACGATCGCCCCGACCACCCCGACCGGCTCGTGCCGGGTGTAGACGAGCATGTCCGGCCGGTCGGTGGGGATGGCCTCGCCGGCCAGCTTGTCGGCCATCCCCGCGTAGTAGTGGAACCACTGCGCGACGAAGCGGACCTGCGCGCGGGCGTCGCGCAGCAGCCGGCCGCTGTCGCGTGCCTCCAGGAGCGCCAGCTCCTCCAGGTCGCGCAGCAGCAGGTCGCCGACGCGGCGCAGGACGCGGGCCCGGTCGAAGCCCGTGGTGGCGCCCCAGGCGCCGTCCAGGGCGCCGCGGGCCGCCGCGACGGCGGCGTCGACGTCCCGGGCGTCGCCGTCGGGGACGGTCGCCCAGGGCAGGCGGGTCGCCGAGTCGGTGCTGTCGAAGGTCGCGGCGGACGCGGCCGGGCAGGGCCGGCCGCCGATGAGCATCGGGAAGGACTGCGGCGCCACGGGCTCGCGAGCAGGGGAGGTCATCAGGGCCCCTTTCGGGCGTTCGGCGGAGGTGTCGCGCTGCACGGCAGCGCTCCGACCACATTAGTAAACACATCACCATGGTTCGACGTCCACCATTTCGTGGTGCGGGTATCCTCCGGTTCACGCAAGCCTCGGCGGTCCCCCTGGCCGCGGACATGCCCTGGTTATCATCGGCGGCAGTGATCTGTTCGGGGCCGGGACGCAGGAGTCGTAATGTCGGAGTACAGCGCTCACGTCGACCACTTCGTCCAGGATCACCTTCCGCCGCGCGAGCAGTGGCCCGAGCTGGTCTACGACCTGCCCGACCTCCGGCTGCCCGACCGGCTCAACTGCGCCGTCGAGCTCCTGGACGGCTGGAGCGCGGCCGGGCGCGGCGCCGCTCCCTGCCTGATCACCGCCGACACCACCTGGACCTTCGCGGACCTGCGCGAACGCATCGACCGGATCGCCCATGTGCTGGTCGAGGAGCTCGGGGTGCGGCCGGGCAACCGGGTCATGCTGCTCGGCTACAACTCCCCCATGCTGCTGGCCTGCTGGTACGCGGTGGTGAAGGCCGGTGCCGTGGCGGTCACCGTCGTTCCCTCACTGCGCTCGCGCGAGCTGGCCGAGGTGGCCCGGCGGGCACGGGTGGCCTTCGCCCTCTGCGACCACCGGCTGGCCGGCGAACTGCGGGCCGCCCAGCGGGATTCGCCGCTTCGCACCGTCCTCACCTGGGGCGGGCCGCTGCCGCAGAACCTGGACGGGCGGATGCGGGCCCACCCGGCCGCGTTCGAGGCCGTCGAGACCGCGGCGGACGACCCGTGCCTGATCGCGTTCACCTCGGGGTCGACCGGCGTGCCCAAGGCCGCGGTGCACACCCACCGCGAGGTGCTGGCGGTCTGCCGCTGCTTCAGCGGCGCGGCCCTCCACCCCACCCCCCGGGACATATTCATCGGCAGCCCGCCGATCGCCTTCACCTTCGGACTGCTGGCCCTGGCCTGCTACCCCGTCTACGTCGGGGCCTCGGTCGTGCTCCTGGAGCGGGCCGGCCCCGAGGAGCTGGTGGCCGCGATCGAGCGCCATGGCGCCACCATGTGCTTCAGCGTCCCCACGGTCTACCGCACCTGGCTGCGCTCGGGCGCCACCGAGCGGCTGTCGTCGCTGCGGGTGGCGATCTCCTCGGCGGAGCCGCTCCCCCGGGCCACCTGGCTGGAGTTCCATCAGGCCACCGGGCTCGAGCTGGTCAACTGCCTGGGCTCGACCGAGATGCTGCACGCGTTCATGACGACGGGCACCCGGGCGCCCCGGCCCGGCTCGGTCGGCCGCCCGGTCCGGGGCTACCGGGCCGTGATCCTCGGGCCGGACGGGCAGCAGCTCGGCGACGGGGAGGTCGGCCGGCTGGCGGTCAAGGGCCCCAGCGGATGCCGCTACCTCGACGACCCGCGCCAGGCGGAGCAGGTGCAGGGGGGCTGGAACCTGACCGGCGACCTGGCCCGCCGCGACCCCGACGGCTACTACTGGGTCGAGGGCCGGCGCGACGACATCATCGTCTCGGCGGGCTACAACATCTCCGCGGCGGAGGTCGAGGAGACCCTGCTGGAGCACCCGGGCGTCGCCGACTGCCTGGTCGTGCCGGTACCGGACGCGATGCGCGGCCAGGCGGCCAAGGCGTACGTCGTGCCGACGCCGCGGGTGGCCTCGAACGAGGACGGCGCCCGGGCCCTGCAGGACTTCGTCCGCCGCCGGATCGCCGCCTACAAGTGCCCGCGAGAGGTCGAGTTCATCGACGCGCTGCCCCGGACGGCCACCGGCAAGGTCGCCCGGCACCGCCTGAAAGCCTCCGCCCGCGACGCCCGCTGACGTACCGCCGCCCGGGCGCCGGCTCCGCCGCCGAGGGGCGGCCGGCGGTCAGCCCCCGCCGGCGCCGACGACCGCGTCGAAGTGCCGCTGGGCGGGCTCCCGGAGCGTGGCGTAGGCCCGGTCCAGGAGGCTGATCGCGGCGGCGCGCGCGGGGTGCTCCGGCATCAGCGGGGGCGGCAGCCCGGGGTCCAGGGCGGGAAACTGGCGGAAGTTGTGCATCAGCTGCGTCCGGACCCGGAAGGCCGTGGCGTCGCCCTGGCCGGCCGCCTCCTGCGCGGCACCGAACTCGCGCACGAACGCGTCGTAGCGGTCGTTCAGCGCGGGCAGGTCCCACGCGCGCTCCACGATCGGGCGCAGGCTGAAGGCCGTGGACAGCCGCCCCGTCACCAGGCTGCAGAACTCCCCCACGCCGAGTTCGGTGACGAGCCGGACCACCTCCTCCTCGTGGTCGCCGACCGAGATCCAGTTGCCGTCCTGGACCGAGCCGAACCCCAGGAACCGCAGCCGGCGGGCGAGCTGCCCCCGCTCCAGGCGGCGTTTCTCGGGCAGGGTGTGCCACAGGACGGTGAACACGTCGCCCCGGCCCCGGTCGCCGCCGAGGTGGAAGATCCTGCGGTCGCCCTCGGCCAGCAGCCGCTCGGCGCGGTCGGTGAGCCGGTAGGAGACCAGCCGGCCCTCCTTGACCCGCGAGATGAGATCACGGCGGACCAGGCGGGCCAGGGCCACCCGAGAGGCCCCCGTGGAGAACCCGAACTCGCCGATCAGCTGAACCAGCCCGCCCGACCAGACGCTCTCCAGGCGGTTGCGCACGTTGTCCGCGAGCAGGGTGAGCACGAGGTCCTGCGGCTGCGGCGGTTCGAGCCATCCCTGCGTGGGGAGTGCCGCCGCCGCTTCGTCCGACGCCTTGCCCAGCTCCCTCAACTCGTTGCCACTGCTGGACATTTCGCTCCGCCACCTCTTCCGCCGACCGCCATGAATTGTAGGCCCTTGACAGGGCGCGAAGCCTCGGGCAAGCATGTGCAACACATCACCACGGTGATGAGTCTACTGAAATTCTCAGGAGGAGCGAGATGGCTTTGCCGCGCACCGCGCAACCCCTCGCCCAGCGTTCTGGGGCGCCGCCCGTCCGCCGGTCCGCGGTGGCCCGCCGCGGTGCGAAACGCGCGGCGCGGCCCTGGCCGCTCCCGCTGGGCACGCTGGCCGCAGTCCTGCTGGCCGTCGAACTGATCATCCGCAGCGGCGCGGTCGGGAACCAGTTCCCGACGGTCACGGCGGTCGTTGCCGCCCTGGCCGGCCAGCTCGCCGAGGGCGGGTTCTGGGCGAGCATCGGGGAGACCGTGCAGAGCTGGCTGCTGGGCTTCGCCATCGCCGCGCTCCTCGCCGTCCCGCTGGGCCTGGTCCTCGCGTCCACGCGGTTCCTGTTCCGCAGCACCCGCCTGGTCATCGACTTCCTGCGCCCCATCCCCCCGGTCGCGGTCCTCCCGCTCGCCGTTCTGCTCCTGGGCACCGGCAGCGAGATGAAGATCTGGCTGGTGGCCTTCTCGGCGCTGTGGCCGGTGCTTTTCCAGACCGTCTACGGCGCGCAGGACGTCGACCCCGTCGCGCGGGACACCGCACGGGCCTACGGGCTGAACCGCCTGTCACAGTACCGCCACGTCGTACTGCCGGGCGCTGCCCCCTACATCGCCACCGGCCTGCGGCTCGCCACCACCGTCGCCCTGGTGGTGACCATCGCCACCGAGCTCATCGTCGGCTCCTCGGGGCTGGGCTACCGGATCAACCAGGTCCGCTACGCGAACGAGATCCCGCAGATGTACGCGCTGATCCTGGTCGCCGGCGTGCTCGGCTGGCTGAGCACCGTCGTCTTCCGGGCGCTGGAACGGCGCGTCCTGCACTGGCACCCCTCGCAGCGGCAGGAGGCCGTCCGGTGAAGCGCCGACTGACAGGCCTGCTCGTCGAGGCGTGGCTGCCCGTGACCATCCTGGTCACCTGGTGGCTCGCCTCGGCCTCCTCCACCTCCGTCTACTTCCCCTCGCTGCAGACGATCCTGACGTCGTTCAAGGACACCTGGCTCTTCGCCCGGTTCGGCAGCGACGCGCTGCCGAGCCTGGCCCGGTTCGGCGCGGGGTTCCTCATCGCCATCGTCCTGGGCGTCGCCCTCGGCACCGTCCTGGGCCTGACCCCGGCGCTGCGCCGGGCGCTGGACCCGCTGCTCGACTTCTTCCGCTCGCTGCCGAAGCCGGCCCTGCTGCCCATCGCCATCGTGGCGTTCGGTGTGGGCGACGGAATGAAGATCTTCATCATCGCCTTCGGCACCCTGTGGCCGATCCTGCTCAACACCATCGACGGCGTCCGCGGCGTGGACCCGCTGCTGCTGCAGATGTCCCGCGTCTACGGCCTCTCCTCCTCCCAGCGCATCCGGCAGGTGGTGCTGCCCGCCGCCGCTCCGCAGATCTTCGTCGGCGCCCGGGTCTCGCTGTCCATCGGCATGATCCTCATGGTCGTCTCGGAGATGGCGGGCTCGACCAACGGCCTGGGCTATTTCGTCCTGCTGTCCCAGCAGACCTTCGCCATTCCCGAGATGTGGGCGGGCATCATCCTGCTCGGCCTCATCGGCTACGTCACCAACCTTCTCTTCGTCCTCGCCGAGCGCCGGCTCCTGGCCTGGCACGCCGGCTGGCGGGCCACCGCCCTCGGCGAGCCGGCCGCGCCCGCCGCGCCGAAGAAGCCCTCCGCGTCCGGCGCCACGACGCCGTCACGCTGACCCTCGCGACCCGCCCGATCGGAGGAGCACATGCTCGAGGTCACCGGCCTGTCCAAGAATTACGGCGACGTCCGTGCCGTCGCCGACCTCACCTTCACCGTGGACCCGCACGAGTTCGTCTGCATCGTCGGACCGTCGGGGTGCGGTAAGACGACCCTGCTGAAGTGCCTGTCCGGCCTGATGCCGCCCAGCGGCGGCCAGGCGGTCCTGGACGGCGCCGTCGTCGACGGCCCGCCGGAGACGCTCGCCCTGGTCTTCCAGGAGTACACCCGCTCGCTGCTGCCCTGGATGACAGTGATCGACAACGTCATGCTCCCGCTGCAGGCCAAGAGGGTGAGAAAGGACGAGCGCCGCCGGCTGGCCGAGGAGTCGCTGGCCGCGGTCGGCCTGGCCGACTTCACGCGGGTGTACCCGTGGCAGCTCTCCGGCGGCATGCAGCAGCGCGTCGCGATCGCCCGCGCGCTCGCCTACCAGCCCAAGGTCCTGCTGATGGACGAGCCGTTCGCCTCGGTCGACGCCCAGACCCGGGCCGAGCTGGAGGACCTGATCCTGCGGGTCCGCACCGACTTCGGCGTCACCGTCGTCCTGGTCACCCACGACATCGACGAGGCCGTCTACCTCGCGGACCGGGTCGTGGTGCTCTCCCAGCGCCCCACCGTCGTGCGGGAGGTCGTCGAGATCGACCTGCCCTCCCCCAGGGACCAGGTGGCCACACGTGAGCTGCCGCGCTTCGCCCACCTGCGCGCGCAGGTCGCCCGGCTCATCGTCAACGCCCTCCCGGGCGACGGGCCGGGCGGCGCCGACGGCGCGTCGAGTTCCGTGGCGGTGGCCTCGTGACACTCGTTCTCCAGGCGATGGGGCAGGCGCTGCACGAGCTGCGCGTGCCGGTGATGTTCGGTCTCCCGGGCAGCGGGAATTACGAGCTCGTCCATGCGGCGCGGGCGGCCGGCGTCAGCTACTACGGGACCAACCACGAAGCCGGCGCCGTCGGCATGGGCGACGCGTGGGCCCGCGTCAGCAGCCAGACCGGCCTGGTGATGCTCTCCCAGGGCCCGGGCCTGACCAACGGGCTCACCGCGCTCACCGAGGCGGTCAAGAGCGGCACGCCGCTCGTGGTCATCGCCATCGACAGCCCCCGGACCTCGCTGCACGGCAACCTCAACATCGACCAGGCCGGCGTCGTCGGCGCGCTCGGCGCCGGCGTGGACCGCGTCCGCGCCGCCCGCACCGCCGTCGAGGACCTCAGCCGCTCACTGCGCCGGGCCGCCATCGAGCGCCGCCCGATCGTGCTGATGGTGCCGCTGGACCTGGTGCACGCAGCCGTCCCGGAGGGCTCCACCAGCCCGGCCGCGGCCGTCCTGCCGGCGGCACCGTGGCCGGCCCCGGCATCGGTCACCGCCGCGGCCGGCCTGGTCACCGGAGCCGAACGCCCGGTGATCGTGGCCGGGCGGGGCGCCGTGCGGGCCGGCGCCCGCGACGCGCTGATCGCGCTCGCCGAGCAGACGGGCGCGGTCCTCGCGGTCTCGGCCCCGGCCAAGGGATTCTTCGCGGGCGACCCGTACGACCTCGGCATCGCGGGCAGCTTCGCCTCGCCGCTGACCGCCGAACTGCTGTCCGAGAGCGACCTGGTGCTCGCGTTCGGTGCCGGCCTGAACGCCTGGACCACCGGCAACGGCCGGATGATCGGCTCCCATGTCCCGGTGGTCCAGGTCGACGTCGACGCGGCCGCGATCGGCGCCCACCGGCACGTCACGGTGGCCGTCCAGGCCGACGCCAAGGCCGCCGCCGTCGCACTGCGCGGCGAGCTGGAGCAGCGGGGGTGGCGCCAGGAGGGGTGGCGCAGCGAGGCACTGGCCAAGCGCCTCGCCGCCCACGACCCGGCCGACGAGTTCACACCCGTGGACGGCGCCCAGGGCCTGGATCCCCGGATGTTCACCCTGGCGCTCAACGCCCTGCTCCCGGCCGAGCGCACGGTCACCGTCGACTCCGGCCACTTCATGGGCTGGCCCGCCAAGTACCTCGACTCCCCCGACGCGAGCGGCTTCGTCTACCCGCAGTCGTTCCAGTGTGTCGGGCTCGGCCTCGCCGGCGCCATCGGTGCGGGCGTCGCCCGGCCCGACCGGCTCAGCGTGCTCGCCATCGGCGACGGCGGCATGATGCTCAGCCCCCAGGAGCTGGAGACGGCGGTGCGTCACCACATCCCGCTGCTGCTCGCCGTCTACAACGACTCGGCCTACGGCGCCGAGGTGCACCGGTTCGAACCCATCGGGCTGGAGGTGGACCTGGTGCGGTTCCCCGACCGCGACTTCGCGGGCATGGCCCGCTCCGTCGGCGCGCAGGGCGTGACCGTGCGGACCCTGGAGGACCTGGAGGCGCTGCGGCCCTGGCTGGCCACCCCGCAGGGACCGATGGTGATCGACGCGAAGATCGACCCGACCGTGCGCGGCGGATGGGTCGCCGGAAACTCGAAGGCGGCACTGGCATGACCTGGACGATGCCCGACTCCCCCGGGATCAAGCAGTACCCGGCGTTCCTCGCCGCCGCGGTCCAGGCCGCCCCGGTGTTCCTGGACCCGGACGCGACCGTCGCCAAGGTCCGCTCGCTGATCGCCGAAGCCGCCGGCAACGGCGCGAAGCTGGTCGCCTTCCCCGAGGTCTTCGTCCCCGGATACCCGTACTGGAACTGGACGATGACGCCGGTCCAGGGCAGCCCGTGGTTCGAGCGGCTGTACCGGGCCTCGGTGGAGGTGGACGGCCCGCACGTGGCCGCCATCCGTGCCGCCGCCCGCGAGCACGGCTGCCACGTGGTCATCGGCATCAACGAGCGCGGACCGCGCGGCGTCGGCGTCCTCTACAACACCGTGCTGGTCATCGACGACCAGGGCGTGCTGCTCGGCGTGCACCGCAAACTGGTCCCCACCTGGGCCGAGAAGCTCACCTGGGCTCCCGGCGACGGCAGTTCGCTGCGCGTGTACGACACCGCGGTGGGCCCGCTCGGCGCGCTCGCCTGCGGCGAGAACACCAACACCCTCGCCCGGTTCACCCTGCTCGCGCAGGGCGAGCTGGTGCACGTCGCCAACTACATCGCCCTGCCGGTCGCGCCCGAGGACTACGACATGGTCGAGGCGATCAAGGTCCGGGCTGCCGCGCACTCCTTCGAGGGCAAGGTCTTCAGCATCGTGTCGTGCTCCACGGTCTCGGCGGAGATCATCGACGCGGTCGCCGGCGAGGACCAGGCGGCCCGCACCATGCTCAGCCGTCCGCACAGCGCCTTCTCCGGCATCTTCGGCCCGGACGGCCGGCTGCTCACCGAGCCACTCGTCGACGACGAGGGCATCGTCTACGCCGAGGTGGACCTGGCGCGCTGCATCCAGCCCAAGCAGATGCACGACATCGTCGGCCATTACAACCGCTTCGACATCTTCGAACTGCGGGTCGACACCCGGCGGCACACGCCGCTCGACCTGCACGACACCACCGCGCAGGGCGGCACGCACCCCCTGACCGCGCGCCCCGCACCGGCCGCCGCGGACACCAACGAGTTCGCCCACGAGTCCAAGGAGGACAGGTGAAGGAAGACATCATCGGCCGCTCACGCGTCGACGACACCGCGAAGCTCAAGGAGTACTACGAGCGGCTGGGCACACTGGACGCGGGCGCGCTGTGGACCGTCGCCAACGACATCGAGCCGTGGTACCCGCAGCCCCGCTCGGTGCCGACGCACTGGCGCTACCGCGAGCTGCGCCCGCTGGTGCTGGAATCCGCCTCGCTGGTCAGCGGCGACGACGCGGGCCGCCGCGTGGTCATGCTGGTCAACCAGGGCCGCAAGGAGCTCAGTGCCGCCGTGGGCCTGCTGTACACCGGCCTGCAGATCATGAATCCGGGCGAGGCGATGACCGCCCACCGGCACGCCGCCGCGGCCCTGCGATTCGTCATCGAGGGCGAGGGCGCCTGGACGATCGTCGACGGCGACCGGCTCAAGGTCGGCGCGCGCGACTTCGCCATCACCCCCAGGGGCACCTGGCACGAACACGGCAACGACTCCGACAGCACCCCGGTCATCTGGCAGGACGGCCTGGACATCCCGCTGGTCAACGCCCTCGACGCGAACTTCTACGAGGTGCACCCCGACCTGCACCAGGTGCCCGGCAAGGTGGTCAACACCTCGCTGCTCGCGCACGGCTCCGGCATCCTCAAGCCGGACGGCCGCGGCTGGAGCAAGCGCTACTCCCCGCTGCTGGCCTACCCGTGGGAGAAGACCTACGAGGCGCTGCTGAACCAGGCCAAGGTCAGCGACGGCACCCCCTACGACGGCGTGATCATGGAGTACGTCAACCCCGTCACCGGCGGCTCGGTCATGCCGACGATGGGCGCCCACATGCAGCTGCTGCAGCCCGGCCAGGCCACCCAGGCGCACCGGCACACCGGATCGGTCGTCTACCACGTGGCCAAGGGCCGCGGCCACTCGGTCATCGCGGGCCGGCGGTTCGACTGGCAGGAGAACGACATCTTCGTCGTGCCCTCCTGGGCCTGGCACGAGCATGCGAACGACGACCAGAGCGAGGACGCCTGCCTGTTCTCGTTCAACGACTTCCCGATGATCCACTCGCTGGACCTGTGGGCCGAGGCGGCCTACACCGAGGACGGCGGCCACCAGCCGGTCCTCGGCGGCGCCTGACCACACCTCACCCCCTCCCGTTCCCCATTTCCTCGCGGCCGCGCCCCCCGCGCGGCGCGGCCGCCCACCCGTTCCGGAGCACTGACATGCGACTGCTGACCTTCCAGCCCGCCGACGCCGCGCCCCGCGCCGGCCTCCTCGTCGACGGCCAGGTGGTCGACCTTCCCGCGCTCGCCGCCGCCGCCGGGACGTCGCTGCCCGCCGACGCCCTCGCCTACGTCGCGGACGAGGCGTACCTGAGCACGGCCCGCCGCCTGGCCGAGGCCCACCAGGACGACTGGCCGCAGGGCACCGCCCACGCCCTGGAGGCGGTCACCCTGCGCGCCCCGCTGCGCCCCGGCAAGATCATCGGCGTCGGTCTGAACTACGTCGAGCACGTCGAGGAGTCCAGCCGGTCCCTGGACACCGACAAGGAGCTGCCGGCGCGGCCGGTGCTCTTCTCCAAGCCGGCCACCGCCGTCATCGGACCGGACGAGCCGGTCCTGCACAACGCCGCGCTCACCTCCCAGCTCGACTGGGAGTGCGAACTGGCGGTCGTCATCGGCAAGAAGGCACGCGGGGTGAGCCGCCAGGACGCGCTGGACCACGTGTTCGGCTACGCGATCACCAACGACATCAGCGCCCGCGACCAGCGCCGGGCGGGGCAGTGGTTCTTCTCCAAGGGCCAGGACTCCTACGCGCCGTTCGGCCCGTGGATCGTCACCGCGGACGAGATCGGGGACCCCCAGGCACTCGACCTGTCGCTGCGGGTCAACGGCGAGACCAAGCAGAAGGGCAACACCCGCAACATGCTCTTCCCGATCGCCGAGCTCATCGCCGACATCACCTCCGGCATGACCCTGGAGCCGGGCGACGTCATCGCCACCGGCTCCCCCGAAGGCGTCGGCGCGGCGCAGAACCCGCCGCAGTTCCTGCGGCCCGGTGACGTGGTCGAGCTCGCTATCGAGCGGATCGGCCGGCTGTCCAACCCCGTCGTCGCCCACCCGTGACCGCCGGCCACCCCGTCCGCCCCGTCCGCGAGGAGCTGCTGCCATGACCGCACGCCCGTACCGCATCGGCCAGATCGTGCCGAGCTCGAACGTCACCATGGAGACCGAGATCCCGGCGATGTTCCGGGCCCGGGAGGCGATCGAGCCGGAGCGCTTCACCTTCCACTCCAGCCGGATGCGGATGACGGAGGTGACGAAGGAGCAGCTGGAGGCGATGGACGACGACTCCGAGCGGTGCGCGGTCGAGCTGACCGACGCGCGCGTCGACGTCATGGGGTATGCCTGCCTCGTCGCCATCATGAGCCGCGGCCGGGGCTACCACCGCGACGCGCAGAAGCGGCTGCAGGCCAGGGCCGCCGAGGCCGGCGCGGAAACCCCCGTGGTCACCAGCGCCGGCGCGCTCGTCGAGGGGCTCAAGGTGCTGGGGGCGCGGAAGACCGCCCTCATCGCGCCCTACCTGCGCCCGCTCACCGAGTCCGTGGTGGACTACATCGAGCACGAGGGCGTCCAGGTCACCGACTACATCGCGCTGGAGATCCCGGACAACCTGGAGGTCGGCTCACGCGACCCGCGTGCGCTGGTCGACATCGTCAAGGATCTGGACCACGGCGAGGCCGACGCCGTCGTCCTGTCGGCCTGTGTGCAGATGCCGTCACTGGCGGCGGTCCAGGAGGTGGAGGACGCCATCGGCAAGCCGGTGGTCTCCGCGGCGGTCTGCACCACCTACCAGATGCTGAAGCAGCTCGGGCTGAAGACCCACGTGCCGGGGGCGGGAGCCCTGCTCTCCGGGCGGTACTGACCCGTCCTGCCCGCGACCGCCGCTGCCCTCACGACACTGGTGCCCGTCAGAAGGCGGGAGCGGTCCACCCGTGATCCGCCCGGCGGCGCGGGCGGGTGAGCGGGCCGTCAAGGGCGCCTCCCCCGCCGGGCATCCGGCGCCGGCGACGGGCCGGGGGGCGGGGCCCGGTCCGCCCGGGTGGGGGCGGGGCCGGGGCGGCGCAGTCCGGGGGTGCGGGCCTGTGGCGTGGGGCCGTCCACGACCGTCGTGTTCCACGACGGGACGGGCCGGATGCCGGGGGCGTCCCTGTGCCGCTCGCCCCGGTGACGGCACCGGGTTCCTCGTGTGGTCGGGCCGCCGCGAGGACGAGGCCCTCGCCCAGGCCCCGGTCACCCGCTTCGAAAAGGGCACGGTGGCCCCGGCGTCGGCGCCCTGACCCCGGCAGGCCGTACCCCGGGGGTGGCGCGGGGCAGCGGCCGGTGGCTCGCGGGCGGAGCCGTGGGCGGACGGTGTGTTCGCCCGGGCCGGCCAGTCGTCGTAGGTGCCCGCCGGGGCGGATGGCGCCGGGGCCGAGAACGGGCACGATCGGGGGCCCGCACGGACCAAGGTGTGGCCTGGGGTCCTGAGCCGGCCGTGGAGCGCGGCGGTCGCGTGGTCGGCGGCCGGTGACCGTCCCCGGCGTGGGGGGACACCGGTGGAGGGGGGACACCGGTGGGGGGACACCGGTGGGGGGACACCGGTGGGGGGACACCGGTGGGGGACGCCGGTGGGGGGGGACGCCGGTGGGGTGCGCCGGGCCGGGACGGCGCGAGGGGCGTGGCTTTCCGGTGGACGGGGACGCCCCTTGAGGGGGTGTGGTGCCGTGGCGGGGCTCTTTGCCCGCGGCGGCGTGCCGCCGTCGGCGGCAGTGGCCATCATGGTGCCGCAAGGGCCCTCGTCCGGGCCGTCATCAGCGGGGGGACGGGAGGGAAGGGAGGATCATGGAACTGTTTCCGCCGATCCCGCTCGCCGAGTGGCGTGACACCAAGGAAACCCTGCACCGTTTCGCGCAGGTCGTCGGCAAGATCCGTCTCGCCGCGAGCGTCCAGCGCAACCACTGGTGGAACGTGCCGTTCCGGCTCACGGGGCGTGGCATCACGACCTCTCCCATGGGGCAGGTGGGCGGCGATCCGATGTTCACCATCGACTTCGATTTCGTCGCGCACCGGCTGGCCGTGTCGGTGCTGGACGGGCGGGAGGTCTCCTTCCCGCTGGCCGGGCGGTCCGTGGCGTCGTTCTACGCGGCGGTCGAGGACGCGTTGTCCTCGCTGGGTGTCCGGGCACGGCCCGCGGTGCCCAGGCCGTTCGACCTGCCCGACGCTGGGCGGCCCTTCCCCGAGGACACGGAACACGCCGTCTACGAGCCCGCGCACGCCAACCGTTACTGGAGGGTGCTGAGCCAGGTGGCGTCGGTGCTGGAGGAGTTCGCGGCGGGGTACTCCGGGAAGGTCAGCCCGGTGCACCACTTCTGGCACACGTTCGACCTCGCGCACACCCGGTTCTCCGAGCGTCACGTCCCGCAGCCCGAGCAGGCGGACGCGGTCACCCGGGAGGCGTACTCCCGGGAAGTGATCAGTTCCGGTTTCTGGTTCGGCGACGACACCTTCCCCGAACCCGCGTTCTATTCGTATACGGCTCCGGAGCCCGCCGGTCTGGCCGGTGAACCACTCGAACCCGCCTCCGCCCACTGGCTCTCCCGTGACAGCGGCCACCTGGCCGTACTGCGCTACGACGACGTCCGCGCCGAGAACGACCGGCGCGCGGCCGTGCTCGCCTTCTACGAGAGCGCCTACCGGGCCGGTGCCCGGCGGGCCGGCTGGGACATCGAGGCGCTGGCCTGCCCCGGCGGAGTCACCGACCCTCACCTGCGGCCACACTCCCCCGGCGACGGCATCCCGGGCTGACCGGCCCCCGCCCCCGGCCCGGCAACCGCCCCGCCCCGCCCGCCGAACCAGAAACCGGCAACCGCCCCGCCTCTGGCCCGGCAGCCGCCCCGACTCTGGTGCGGCAGCCGCCCCGACTCTGGTGCGGCAGCCGCCCGGCCTCTGGTGCGGCAGCCGCTCCGCCTCTGGTGTGGCTCCGGCGGGGCGCGGGCAATGGCGTCAGGCCGGCGGAACCCGGAAATGGGGCACCTACCGTCCCGGTGTCCCCGCCCGCACGACGCTTCACGTTTCTTACGGGGCGTCAGTGCCGTGTGCGCAGGCGGGGGGTGGGGTGTGGGGGCCGGGGTGGTCCGGCTCCGTACCGGTGTTCTGTTTTGCCGGGCACACTCGGTGCACGAGCCCGTTGCCTTGATCGGCGCTGCGCCCGGCCCCTGAACCGGGCCGGCCGGGGGCTGGGCTCACCCGGGCCGGCCGCGACGACGACCCGCGCCCACCGTGATGACGACGAACCCGGCGGCGGCGTGCGCGGTGGGCGCGGCCATCCGTGGTGCGACCAGGCGGACGTATGCCAAGGTCGCCCGGTTCCCCTTCACCCGCGGTTCCCCGCGCCGGGCTCGTCGCGTCGGCCACCGCCCGTGCCGGCGGGGCGCGAACGATCACGGCGACCGTCCCCGCCGGGGACGCGGGCCGGGGATGATCGCACCCGGCCGGCACGGGCGGCGGATGCTCTTCGACCACCACTGCGGGGATCCGTGTGCTGCTCCCCATCCGGAACGGAGGGTGCGTGCGGTGGCCATCGCAGCGCCCAGCTCCCGCTCCCGGCCGGGGCACCCGGCACCGGGCCCCAGGCGTTCGACGGAACCGACCGCCCGGGGCGCGAAGCTGTGGGGCTGCCGGGGGCGGGAAGGGGTGTTCCGGGCCGCCGGGTCGCGGTCCTGGTCAGGCGTTGTGCGCGACGTGGGGCGAAGAGGGATCGGCTAGGGTCGCGGTGTGCGTCAGATGCCGTCGGCCGACATGGTCAGCCTGATCTCTTTCCTCGCGGTTCTGCTGATTTTCTTCAGCATCGATGTGCGGTCGAGGGAATCGGCCCAATCCCAACCATGGCACGCTCACCTCTTCGAATGGGCTTCCCGGCTCGGAGGGATCGCCGCTGCTCTGGCGTTGACACTGGGCTGGGTGGACCTCTTCCTGCCGGACGAGCACAGTCCGATCCATGTGGCACTCGTGGCCGGGCCCGGGTCCGTGGCGGTGCTGTGCGCGATCGTGCTGGGGCTGGAGATGCTCTGGCAGCGGGATTCTCCTGACGCCGGCTCATGACGGAGCCAGGCAACACCAAGGCCGGGACAAGACAAGGCCAGGGCATGACGAAGGCCGGGGCATGACGAGCGCGATGGCCGTTCTTTCGACGGCATGGTGATCGGGGTCGCGCGGTGGCCGTCGTGGCGCGGCGTGGTGGTCGTGGCGCGGCGTGGCGTCGCGCGGCGTGGTGGTCGTCGTGGTCGTGGCGCGGCGCAATGGTGGTGGTCGTGGCGTGGCGTGGTGGTGGTTCGCCGTTCTCCGGTGGCCGGCGGGGCGTCTGCGGGCGGAGGCGGGCCGCGTCTCGTGCGGCCGGCGGGGCGTCTGCGGGCGGCGGGTGGGCGAGGGGCGGGCCGGTGATGGTCGCGCGGTGACCGGCCGGGGCTGCCGAGGTCGTCAACGGTGTGCGCGGGGTGGGTTGATGACCGTTGTGTTCCCGGGACCGGGTGTGGGTGGGCCCGGCTCCGCAGGGGTTTTCGGTGGCGGAGCCGGGCGGGAGGGGCCCGGGGTCAGGTGAGGGGGGTGATGTGGACGGGTTCGCCGAGGTCGTAGAAGTGCTGGGTGTGGGTTGCCTGGGCGCCTGCGACCTCGACGGTCGCCTGGTCGCCGACGGGGGTCCAGTCCTCGGCGAACCAGAGGACGAAGTCCTTCACCGGGAAGCCGTTCCAGGTGAAGGCGCCGTCGCTGGTGATCCGGTAGGGCTCGGCGGTTTCACCGTTGGGCAGTTCGATGGTGTCCTTCGCGTCGTCCACCTTCCACACCGGCTGTGACCGCACCATTTCGGCGGTGTAGGTGACGTCGGAGAAGACTCGGTAGAGTTCGCCGGTCGCCGCGACGAGTTGTTCCTGGGGGTCGTCGGAGTCCTCGTCGCCCTTGACGGGGCCGTCGCCCTGGTCGATCCACATGGTTCCGTCGAGGAACACCATCGTGACCGGGCCGTCGGGGCCGGTCAGTTCGCCCTGGAAGTTGTACGCGGGGTCGTAGGTGAACTCGACGTCGCCGTAGGTGTCGGCGGTGATGTGCATCTTTCCGGAGCCGTGGCTGGACAGCGCTTCGGAGACACACTGTCCAAGCGGTGTGCCGTCGAGGGTGGCGCCGGGTTCGAGCGTCAGGCCGGTGCAGGACTGCGGCGCCTGCCACGCCTGCTTCGACGGCGGGGCCGCGGTGGTCCCGGTGCCCGGCTTCTCGTCGGCCGCCGGGGGCTGCGCCGTGTCCGCCCCGCAGGCCGTGAGGCCGAGCCCGAGGCTGACCACCACGGTCAGCGCGGCCATGGTTCTCTTCCGCGTGCTCACTTCGTTCCCCCGCCTCTTTCGTCTCGTCCCCGCGCCCGCCGCGCCGGGGACCCGTCGTGCCCGTCCCGTCGGATTTGCCGGGTGGCGTGCGTTCGGTCTCGTGTGGACCGTGAAATCCCCCTCCGGCCCGGGGCGATGAGGCGTGTCCCGGGTGTGGTGCGTTAGGGAAGGAAGAGGCTTTCCGCGTGCACGGTACCGTCTCGCGTCACACGTTCGTCGTCCGCACCCCCACACGTACAGGGGTGGGCGCTCCCGCTGTCCGGGACCGTCGCGAGGAGGCCGAACCGGGCCGGCGGCGGTCTTCGCCGGCCAGAGGCGGGCAGGCGGTCCCAACAGCCAGAGCCGGACAGGCCGGCTCCTCGGCCAGAGGCAGGCGGTCTTTTCCCGCCAGGCCGGACCGGGCCGCACTCTCTTCGGCCGGGGCCGAGCCGCGCTCTCTTCGGCCGGGGCGAGCCGCGCTCTCTCCAGCCGAGGACGGGCGGCGGTCTCTCCAGCCGAGGCCGAGCCGCGCTCTCTCTCCAGCGGGCCGGGCGGCAGTCTCTTCGGCGGGCCGGGGTCTCTTCGGCGGGGGGCCGGGCGGTGCCGGTGCCGGCCGTCTCCGGAGCGGGGCCGCCGGAGCGGGGCGGGGCCTGCCCGGAGCGGGGCCTGCCCCGGGGCGGTACGGCCCGGGGCGGTACGCGGGGCGGTACGCGGGGCGGTACGCAGGAGCCGGGCCGGGACGGTGACCGTGCCCGTACCGGGTGCTGGTGCTGCCGGCCGGGAGGACCCGGCGCCCCGGGGGCGAGCCGGTGCGGGTGGTCGTCCGCCGGTACCTGGGCGGCTTCCGCCGCGCGTTCGGGAACACGCCGGGGACGTACTCCCGTTGATGCGGGGATCGCCGGTGCCGTCCGGACGGTGCCGGTAGGGTCGAGGGCGCCACGGCCGGCCGGGGAGCAACAAAAAAGAGGGGCGGGAGGACAGGCGTGTTGGACAGCGGGAGCGGCACGGACCGGACCGAGGACGTGCGGCGGTGGCTGCGGGGGCTGGAGGTGTTCGCGGGGCCGCTGGCCGACTTCGACCCCGCCCGTGTTCCGGACGACCCCGTCGACCTGTTCCTGCACTGGCTGCGGGAGGCGGTCGCGGCGGGAGTGCCCGACGCGCACGCGATGACCTTGTCGACCGTGGGCGAGGACGGCTGTCCCGACGCACGGGTCCTCCTGCTCAAGAACGTCGACGGCGACGGCTGGCAGTTCGCCGCCCACGCCCACAGCCCCAAGGGCCGCCAGCTCGCCGCACGCCCCCGCGCCGCCCTCACCTTCTACTGGCCCCTCCAGGGACGCCAGGTACGCCTGCGCGGCACCGTGGAGGCCGCCGGGGCCGAGCCGAGCGCCGCCGACCTGCTGGCCCGGTCACCGACGGCGCGGGCCGAGGCGCTGCTGGGCCGCCAGAGCGACCCTCTGACGGATGTACGCGACCGCGAGCGGGCCCTGCGGGAGGCGGTGGCCCGCCTCGATGCGGACCCCGCCCTGATCAGCCCCGCCTGGACGCTCTACACCCTCGCCCCGCTCCAGGCCGAGTTCTGGCAGGCGGACCGGGGACGCCTGCACGACCGGCTGCGCTACGAACGCCCCGACACCACGAGCGGAAAGTGGCAGCACCACCGGCTGTGGCCGTGAGCGCGCGGCACCCACTCCCCCGGCGCGTGGGGGCTGCCCCGGCGGTCAGCGCAGGGGGATGTCGCTGCCGTGGTCGGCTTCGGGGCGGGGACCGAGGATCCTGCGGTCGCTCTCGGCGATCGGGACGTCGTTGATGCTGGCCTCGCGGCGTTCCATCAGCCCGTGCGCGTCGAACTGCCAGAGTTCGTTGCCGTAGCTGCGCCACCACTGGCCGGCCGCGTCGTGCCACTCGTACTGGAAACGGACCGCGATACGGTTTCCGTCGAAGGACCACAGGCTCTTGCGCAGGGCGTAGTCGAGTTCCCGTTCCCACTTGGCGGTCAGGAAGCGGACGATCTCCTCACGGCCCGTCACGAACAGGTCCCGGTTACGCCAGACCGAATCGGGTGTGTAGGCGCAGGCCACACGGTGGGGGTCCCGGGTGTTCCACGCGTCCTCGGCCGCTTGCACCTTGCGGCGTGCGCTCTCTTCGGTGAACGGTGGAAACGGCGGTCGCGGCTCGCTCACGGGCACCCTTCCCCCTCCAGGAGAACGGTCGTTCTCGAATGGTGTCGACTACCGTAGGCAACGATCGTTCTCAACGTCAAGGAGACCCCCGCGTGCCGGCCCCGATCAGCGAAGAGCGGATCTCCCGTGACCGTGAAGCACTCCTTCAGGCCGCCGAGGCGCTCTTCTACGAGCGGGGCATCCAGGCGGTCGGCATGGACGCCGTCCGCGCGGCCTCGGGCGTGCCGCTGAAGCGGATCTACGCGCTCTTCGCGTCGAAGGAGGACCTGGTGGTCGCGGTGCTGCGGCACCGCGACCACCGGTGGCTGGCGAGCCTCGTGGAGTTCGTGGAACGGCACGAGGACCCCCGCGAACGGGTCCTGGCCCTCTTCGACTGGCTGGAACGGTGGTTCGCGCAGCCCGGTTTCCGCGGCTGCGCCTGGATCAACGCCTACGGCGAACTGGGTACCGCCTCCCCCGCGGTCCTCGCCGAAGTACGCTCACACAAAAGGGCCTTCCACCACCTGATCACCCGCTGGGTCGGCGCCGTCACCGACGCCCCAGCCGGCCCGGTGTGCCTCCTGGCCGAGGGGGCCATCGTCACAGCATCCCTGACAGGAGACACCGAAGCCGCCCGGACCGGCCGAGCAGCCGCCGAGACACTCATCAACTGACCCCCCTCCCCCCACAACCGCACACGACGACGGTGCGCAACTCCCCACACAACAGCACCCAACAGCACCCGGCGACACCCGGCGACGCCCGGCAGCACCCGGCGACGCTCGGCAGCACCCGGCGGCACCCGGCGGCACCCGGCGACGCTCGGTGGGCTCGGCGGCGCCCGGCGACGGTGTACAGCGGCGCGCCGCAGCCATGTTCGGCGGGGCCCGGCAACGCCCCGCGGCGCCCGGCGGGGCGCGGCGACGCCCGGCGGGGCGCGGCGACGCCCGGCGGGCTCGGTGGGCTCGGCGGCGTTCCGTGGGGCCCGGCGGCAGCCGGCGACGCTCGACAGCGGCCGGTGGCGGTGTACAGCGGCGCGCCGCAGCGGGGCTCGGCGGGGCCCGGTGGGGCGCGGCGACGCCCGGTGGGGCTCGGTGGGCTCGGCGACGCTCGACAGCGCCCGGCGGCGTTCGGTGGGGCCCGGCGGCGCCCGGCGGGGCGCGGCGGCACCCGGCGGGGCTCGGTGGGGCTCGGTGGGGCTCGGTGGGGCCCGGCGACGCTCGACAGCGCCCGGCGACGCTCGGTGGGCTCGGCGGCGTTCCGTGGGGCCCGGCGGCAGCCGGCGACGCTCGACAGCGGCCGGTGGCGGTGTACAGCGGCGCGCAGCAGCGGGGCGCGGCGGGCGCGGCGACGCCCGGCGGGGCTCGGTAGGGCTCGGTGGCGTTCGACAGCGGCCGGCGACGGTGTGCAGCGGCACGCAGCAGCGATGTTCGGCGGGGCTCGGCGACGCTCGACAGCGCCCGGCGGCGTTCGGCGGTGCCCGGAGGGGCGCGGCGACGCCCGGAGGGGCGCGGCGGCACCCGGCGACGCTCGACAGCGGCCGGCGGCGGCGCCCGGTGGCGTTCGGTGGGGCTCGGTGGCGCGCAGCAGCGGTGTTCGGCGGCGCCTTGGACCAGGAGACGGGGGCGGCCGGGGCCCGCGGCGGTCTTCAGGCCCCGGCCGGTCCCGGTCCCGGTCCCGGCTTCGGCTTCGGAACCGGTTCCGGTTCCGGTTCCGGTTTTGCGGGCGGGTTTCTTCGCGGTTCGGTCAGCAGCCGCTGCCGATACGCAGGGAGGTCATCTTGTCGTTGAAGTGCGAGGCCACGGCCGCTTCGGACTTGCCCGCCGCGATGGTGAACATGCAGCCGACGTAGTTGGAGTGCTCGTACACGCTGACCGTTTTGCCGGTACGGTTCCAGTACGAGGTCATGCGGTCGTTCATGTAGTCACCGACGTTGGGATTCGACGAGGTGTAGTGCCGGAAGTCACCCCGGTAACTGGACTGCTCCCAGACACAGAAGGACCCGGACGGACACTGCCCGGAGTCAGCCGCCACCGGATGCGCAGTCATGGTGGCGGTGGCGGCAGTGAACGCCAGAACGGCCGCGGCGGCCCGCAGACGCGTGGAGAAACCCCTGAATCGGACCATGCTTTTCTCCGTTTCGTTTTCCGTGGTCGACCACATGAAGCCAACCGGGAGCAGCGTAGGAATACCGCCGGCCGACCGGCAATACGCCCTCGGAACGACCCATTCGACGCACAAAGGTTTCCCCCCTTGATTTCCGGGGCCCCTTCACATTCCCGGAAAGCAGAGGCAGTCAACACGAACAGGTGACACCCCAGCGCCCGACGGCGCCCCCCAGTACCTCCCAGTACCTGGCGAGGCCTCACGGTGCCTCCCGGTGCCTGGCGAGGCCTGGCGGTGCCTCCCGGTGCCTGGCGAGGCCCGGCGGTGCCTAGGAACTGTCCGGCCGATCATGAGACTTGCTAATCTCCCAGTCGCCTGGAAGGGGTTGCTGCAGTGGTGATGGCTCGTGAGGCTGCCGTGGCAATGGTGCAGAAGATCATGGACGCGGACTACGCCGACGATGCCGAGGCCGCCGACGCGCTGGAGGCGTTGGGCAGGCTCCTCGGCTGTCCAAGTGGCCGTATCGGCGACTTGATCTTCTGGCCGAGTGGGCCGGAGCCCACAGCCGCTGAAGTGGTCGAACAGGCTCTGGAGCACCGGCCTTTCATGCTGTGACGGCATCAAACCCGTAGCCAGATGATCACCGCTGCCACGGTGACCGTGCCGAGGAAGACATAGCCGCGCTTGTCATACCGGGTCGCGACGGCACGGGAAATCTTCAGCCTGTTGATGGCCCGCTCGACGGTGTTGCGCTTCTTGTACCGCTCTTCGTCGAAGCCTGGGGCAGTCCGCCTCGTGATCCTTTGCGAGGCGGGCGGCCCGGCTGTCGGTCTTCTCCGGGATGGCGTGCCGGACGCCGCACCGCCGCAGGTACTCACGACAGGGACTGTTGCTGTAGGCCTTGTCGGCCGCGACGCTGTCGGGTTTCTTGCGGGGCCTGCCCGGTCCGAGCCGCGGGACCCGGATCTTCCCCAGCACCGGGATGAACTGTGTGCAGTCGGCCCGCTGCCCCGGCGTGACGATCAGGGAAAACGGACGGCAGCGGCTGTCCGCGCTCAGATGGGCCTTGCCGGTGAAACCGCCGCGCGAACGACCCAGGCCTTCGCCTCCCGCGCCACCTCCGCCAGCCGGCCGACAGGCTCTGCCACGGAATTTCGTCCTGATGTTCCAGCCCCTCGCCCCCCTTTGAGGCGGCGAGGGCCGGCGGCGGGTCGGTGCGGGCACCAGCCGCATGCTGATGCGCTCGGACGATGGTGGAGTCCACCGAGATGTCCCAGTCGATCTCCCCTGCCGCGTCGACCGCGGCTTGAACCTGCTGCAGCAGCCGTTCCCAGGTTCCGTCAGCGGACCAGAGCCGATGGCGCTCGTAGACCGTCTTCCACGGACCGAACCACTCCGGCAAATCACGCCAGTGCACCCCGGTCCGTACCCGGTACAGAATCCCGTTGATCACCTGCCGGTGATCACGCCACCGCCCACACCGCCCGTTGCTCACCGGCAGGAACGGCCGCAGCCGCTCCCACTCGGCATCCGAAAGACCGCCTCGCTCACCCTGCCCCACACACAGGGCAACGATCCGATCAGGCGACCGTCACATGATCGGCCGGACAGCTCCTAGTGACCTGAGTCGGAGATTCGTCGTTGGTTCGGTATGAGTCGTCCGGGTCCGAAGATTCCGCCGCTGTCGGTGACTGATGCCCAACGAGCCGCGCTGGAGGGCTGGGTCCGTCGTCGCACGACGGCCCAGGCTCTGGCCTTGCGGTCGCGGATCGTGCTGGAGTGCGCCGAGGGGTACTCGATCATGGAGGTGTCCCGCCGGCTGAGGGTCAGTCCGGACACGGTCCGCACCTGGCGGCGCCGCTTCCTCGAACGAGGCCTGGACGGCCTGTGTGACGACCCGCGTCCGGGCGTCCCGCGCAAGATCACTGACGCGGACGCCGAGCGGGTCATCGTCAAGACGCTTGAGGAGAAGCCGAAGAACGCCACCCATTGGTCGACCAGATCGATGGCGGCCGCCACCGGGATGTCGCAGTCGACGATCTCGCGGATCTGGCGGGCGTTCGCCCTGGCCCCGCACCGCTCACAGACCTTCAAGCTGTCCACCGACCCGCTGTTCGTCGACAAGGTCCGCGACGTCGTCGGCCTCTACCTCGACCCGCCGGAGAAGGCCCTGGTCCTCTGCGTGGACGAGAAGTCCCAGATCCAGGCCCTGGACCGCTCCCAGCCCGTCCTGCCGATGATGCCCGGCGTCCCTGAACGCCGCAGCCACGACTACGTCCGAGCGGGCACGACCACCCTGTTCGCCGCCTTGGAAGTGGCGACCGGAAAAGTCATCGGCTCGCTCCACCGCCGCCACCGGTCCGTCGAGTTCAAGAAGTTCCTCACCAAACTCGACAAGGAAGTCCCCGCCGGCCTTCAGGTCCACCTGATCCTCGACAACTACGCGACGCACAAGACGCCCGAGATCAAGAAGTGGCTGCTGGCCCACCCGCGCTTCCACCTGCACTTCACACCTACCAGCGCGTCGTGGCTGAACCTGGTCGAGCGGTGGTTCGCCGAACTCACACAGAAGAAGCTCAAGCGCGGAGTACACCGCTCCGTCCAGGCTCTCGAACGCGACATCCGGGCCTGGCTGGCCGACTGGAACGACCAACCCAGGCCCTTCATCTGGACCAAAACGGCCGACGAAATCCTCGACAAAGTCGCCGCCTACTGCCACCGAATCTCTGACTCAGGTCACTAGGTGTATTGACCCGCAGCGTTGTTGACACGGCTGATGGGCGGGTGTCCGTCCAGTGCGGTGTGGCAGCGGTGGTGGTTGTAGGTGTGGAGGAAGTCTGCCAGGGCTTCGGTCCGTTCGGTGTTTGAGGTGTAGGGCCGCAGGTAGGCCCATTCGTCGAGCAGGGTGCGGTTGAAGCGTTCGACCTTGCCGTTGGTCTGCGGCCGGTAGGCCCGGGTCAGCTTGCCGGTCGCGCCGAGCTCGGCCAGGACTGCCTTCCAGGCCAGGCCCTTGCGGTAGGCCCAGGCGTTGTCGGTCAGCACCCGCTCGATCCGGGTGATGCCCTGGCTGTGGAAGAACGTGGCCGCGCGGGTGAGGAAGCCCGCGCAGGTCGCGGTCTTCTCGTCGCCGTGGATCTCGCTGTAGGCGAGGCGGGTGTGGTCGTCGACGGCGGAGTGGACGTAGTCGAAGCCCATGTTGTTGCGGGTGGCCCGGCCGGCCTGGCGGCCCAGCGCTTTGTGACCGCCGCCGTCGGGGATCCGGCCGAGTTTCTTCACGTCGACGTGGATGAGTTCCCCGGGACGCTCGCGTTCGTAGCGGCGGATCAGCGTGCCGGTGGGGCGGTCGAGCCAGGCCAGGCGGTTGAGCCGGTGGCGGGTCAGGATCCGGTGGACGGTCGAGGCGGGCAGGCCCAGGATCGGGCCGATCCTGGCCGGCCCGAGCTTGCGGCTCTGTCGCAGGTCGCAGACGCGGGTTTCGACCGAGGCCGCGGTCCGGTGCGGCGTCGTGTGAGGCCGGCTCGACCGGTCGTGCAGGCCCGCCTCGCCTTCAGCCCGCCACCTGCGGATCCATTTGTGAGCCGTGGCCCGGGAGATACCCATCTCGGCGGCCACGTGAGCGACCGGACGGCCTGAGCAGACACGTTCGACCAGCAGTCTTCTACCGAAGACGGTCAGCCGGGCATTACGGTGGGGCACGAAGACCTCCGTGCGGTGAGTTCCTAGACAGCTCCCACCACACCGGAGGTCTTCGCCATGTTCAAGATCCAGCAGTGTCAACAACGCTCGTGATCAATACACCTAGCGGGGCCAGTCGTCGCCCCGGAGCCGGACCCGCACCGGGTACGAGACCGGTGCGGACGAATCCCCGGCCCGAGCCCAGACGCGGAGCCGGGTGTGGACGGGCCCCCGGTCCAGGCAGCGGGTCCAGGCGCGCGGGCGCTGCGAGTGCGGGTCTGGGCGCGGGACCGGATACGGGGTCTGGGCCGGGTGCGGGTGCGGGGTCGGGGGTGGCCGGTGGCTTCGCGCGCACCGCCATGCGGAGTACACCGGCCGGGTCTTCGGAGTGTTCTTCGCCGGGCGGGCGGCGCCGTGACGCCGTCGGGGCGAGGCGCGGGGTTTTCTCGGCTCATGAACGAGCTGATGCTGGCGGCCCAAGACGGTCTGAAGATCGACTGGACCCGGATGCCGACCTACAACACCATCATGTCCGTCGCCGCCGGAGCCGGGCTGCTGCTGGTCGTGGCCCTCGGATACCGGCTGCTGAACGGCCACGGCATCGTCTCCGAGAGCTGGGCACTCGCCTTCGGCGTGCTCGGGATCATCCTCTTCGCCACCGGCCTGCACATGACCCTCACCTGGCCCCTGGCCGGCCAGGGCTTCCCCTTCGACAACATCATCTTCGGCGAGCCCTCCCTCGCCTTCGGCACCCTGCTGCTGGCCGCGGCGTTCTACCTCTGGAAACGGGGCCGGCAATGGGAGGAAACACCCGACCGGCCCCGGACCACCGCCATGCTCAGCGGCCCCGTCTCCCTGTTCGTCTTCGCCATGGGCCTGGCCTGCCTCGCCATCGCCGCAGCCGGCTGGAAGTACACCCTCTTCGCCGCCCCGCCCGAGGAACCCATCTCCGGGGAATTCGCCGACCACCCCCAGCTCGAAGCCAGCTTCATCTCGGGCCTCTACGTACTGGTCGGCCTCGGCGCACTCTTCTACCCCGCCCTGCTCCGACGCCGTAGCAACACCACCGCCTGGATCGTAGGCACCTGCTGGACCCTCAGCGGACTGGCATTCCTCGCCTTCGGCGCACTCAACTACTTCACCCACATCGGACTCATCATCAACACCATGTGAAACCCCGGGAGGGGTGCCTCCCACTCCCTCACGGCGGCGGCCTTGCCCGGCTCCCAGCCGCCGGTGACATGGGAGAAGGCGGACGGGATGCCCCACAGCCACGCCGGACCGCCCAGCAGGCGCACCAGCGGAGCGAGCAGGAACCGCACGAGCGCCGCGAGCGCCCGGCGGGCTTCCGGCAGAGCAAGCAGACGGGTGCGGCACCACGGCCGGGCCGCACCCGCGACGCCTGCGAGCGGCACGGACCGCTGAACCAGAACAGAGGGCACCACGAAGCTGCCCTTCGCGGGCGGAGCAGCACTACGTTTCCACCATACAGGAATGCATGAACAGCTCTTCAGATGTCATCGGTATGATGGGCCCATGGGCCACGGACGCGACACCACCACCAGCAGCGCCAGCACCCGCGAACGCCTCGACGCGGTCGGAACCGCCGACGTCGCCGCCACCCTCCAGGCCCTCGCCACGCCTTCCCGGCTCTACATCCTGGCCCGCCTCCAGGAAGGACCCTGCGCGGTCGGAGAGCTCGCCGAAGCCGTCGGCATGGAAGCCTCCGCCTGTTCCCACCAGCTCCGGCTCCTGCGCAACCTCGGTCTGGTCACCGGCGAGCGGCAGGGACGTTCCATCGTCTACTCGCTCTACGACAACCACGTCGCCGAACTCCTCGACCAGGCCCTCTACCACGTCGAGCACCTGCGCCTGGGGCTGAACGACACCCCCGCCGCCGCAGCCGCCGGGAACTGAACGGACACCTCGCCGCACGGCGCCCCGGCCTTGCCGACCGTCGTCCTCCTCGTCGGGCCGGCGTGCCCGGGGCCCGCGGTGTGCGCAGGACGCCGGGCCCGCACCCGGCTGTGCCGCCACGGCGGCCGATCAGGTCCGCCCGGCCCTCCAGTCCGAGCAGGGGGCGCCGGACGAGTGGCTCCTCACAGCCGGCGTGCGCGAACCCGCCAGGGGAGCCACCGGAATTCAGGGCGGAAGGACCGCCTTCGGGCAGCGCCTCGACAGTTCGACGGCACCAAGTCCCCGCCCGCGGAGGGCGCAGCCCGGCAGCCGCGCATCGGGCGAGGTTCTACGGGAGCAGCGGGGCCCGCCGACGGCGGGTACGGTGCCGGTCGCGCTCCGCGTCCGCTCGCGGACGGCCCCGCCGCGACGATCGGCGGGGCCGCTCCGTGTGCCCGCCCCGGGGGCCGGTCAACGTGCCGTGTAACCGCCGTCGATCGGCAGGTTCACGCCCGTCACCCAGTCCGCTTCGTCCGAGGCCAGGTAGAGGACCCCGTAGGCCGGCAGGCCACCGGGGAAATCGGCGGCGATGCCCTCGACCAGTGGGGTCAGGACCGTGCTCGGGTGCACCGAGTTCACCCGGATGTTGTACTTGCCGTAAGTGGCCGCGTCCTGCTTGGTCTGCATCGAGACCGCGCCCTTGGCGACGTGGTACGCCGTGAACTCGTCGTTCCCGATCAGCCCGTAGATGGACGAGTAGTTGACGATGCTGCCCCCGCCCCGTTCCATCATGTGCGGGACGGCGTGTTTGGTGCAGAAGAAGACGCCCTTCACATCGACGGCGAACAGGGCGTCCCACTCGGCCTCGGTCAGCTCGTGCGTCGGCTTGTCGACACCGATGACGCCGGCGCAGTTGACGAGGATGTCCAGCCCGCCGAACTCCGCCACCACGGCGTCGGTCACCGACTTCGCCTCGGCCTCCCGGGCGACGTTCAGGTTCCAGAACTCCGCCGTCCCGCCGGCCTCGCGGATCCCCGCCACGACCTCCCGGCCCCTGGCCTCGTCCAGGTCGGTGACCGCGACGCGGGCGCCCTCGGCCGCGAACAGTTCCGCGGTCGCCCGGCCCATGCCCATGGCGGCCCCGGTGATCAGGGCGTTCTTGTTCTCCAGGCGTCCCATGACTACTCCCCTTCCGTCGTGTGCGAGGTCCGGTCACCGGCCGGCTGGTTGGCCAGGAAGGAGCGGTAGCCGTCCGCCTCGGCGGCACGGCAGAACTGCTGGTAGACCTGTCCGCCGCCCATGTAGACCTGGAACTCCTCCGGCTTGCCGGGGAGGTTGTCGCCCAGGAACCACGCCTTGGCCTTCTTGCCCTCGGAGTACATGACGGTGGCCCTGCCGGCACGCTCGGTCTCCTCCCTCCACCAGTTCTCCGACTCGGGGGTGGCCTCGAGGAACGGGACGTCGTTCTCCCGCGCCCACGCGATGGCCCGCTGGAGCCACTGGGCACCGAGCTGGATCGGGACCGGCAGGTTCGAGTACGGCGTCTGCGGGCCGAGGGACATGAAGAAGTTCGGGAACCCGTGGGCGCTGATGCCGAGGTTCGACTTCAGGCCGTCGGCGAGCCACTTCTCGCGCAGGGTGCGGCCACCGCGCCCCACGATGTCTATGGAGGTCAGGGTCCCCGTCATCGCGTCGAAACCGGTGGCGAAGATCAGCACGTCGAGCTCGTACTCGGTGTCGCCGACGACCACGCCGCGCTCGGAGATGCGGCTGATCGGCTGCGAGGCGACGTCGACGAGGTGCACGTTCGGCTTGTTGAACGCCGCGTAGTAGTGGTGCCCGGTCGGGACCCGCTTGCCGTTGAACGAGTAGGTGGTCGGCGAGAGGAGGTCGGCGACGGCCTGGTCCTCGACGATCTCGTGGATCTTCCTGCGGATGAAGTCCGCGGCGAGTTCGCTGGCCTCGTGGCTGGTGGCGAGGTCGGTGAAGCACTCGTTGGCGAAGTGGAACCCGCCCTCGTTCCACTTGCTCTCGAAGATCCGGTCGCGTTCCTCCGCGGAAACCTCCAGGGCGCTGTGCCGGGCCGGTTCCATCGCGACGCCGAAGGGGTGGTTCGCCGCCTTCTCGTAGATCTCGTCGTAGTGGTCGCGCAGGTGACGCATGTCCTGCTCGGTCACCGGCTCGTTGGTGGTCTCGACGACGAAGTTCGGCGTGCGCTGGAAGACGTGGAGGTCGCCGGCGACCTTGGCGATCTCGGGCACCATCTGGATGCCGGAGGCTCCCAGCCCGATGAGGCCGACCCGCTTGCCGGTCAGGTCCACGCCGCCCCGCGGCCACGTCGAGGAGTGGTACTTCTCGCCCCGGAACCCGTCGATGCCGTCGATGGCGGGGTAGATCGCCTGGGAGAGGACACCCATGCCGGAGACGAGATAGGTCGTCGTCAGGGTGGTGCCGTCGCCGAGGTGCACGGTCCACGTGTTCGTGTCCTCGCCGTAGACGGCCTTGTCCACGCGGGTGGACAGACGGATGTCCTTGCGGAGGTCGAGCCGGTCGGCGACGAAGTCGAGGTACTCCAGGACCTCCGCGCCGGCCGGATAGCGCTCGGTCCAGGTCCACTCGTCGCGGACCTCCTTGGAGAAGGAGAAGGAGTAGTAGCTGTACTCGCTGTCGGTGCGGACGCCGGGGTAGCGGTTGACCCACCAGGTGCCGCCGATGCCGCCCTGGCCGTCGACGACGAGGGTCGAGAGGCCGATCTCGCGCAGGTGGTGGAGCATCGCCAGGCCGGAGAATCCGGCACCGATGACGATGGCGTCGTAGTCGGGCTTGCTGGTCATGTGTATGTCGGTCCTTTCACCGAATGACGGCGCAACGAGCGCTCGGAGGGGAGCACGCAAGGGGGAAGGCGGAGGCGGGCGAAGGCGGCCGGAGAGCCGGCCGGGGTGCCGGGTACCGGTGGGCCTCAGCGGGCCCCGCCAGGTCCCGGTGACCCCGGTGGTGGCCCCGGTGGCCCCGGTGGCCCCGGTGGCCCCGGTGGCCCCGGTCAGGAGCGGTACCAGGCGGCCATGGCCGCGATCTCCTCGTCGGCGCGCGCGAGACGCCCGGCCTGGAACGGGAAGACGTGCTGCATGCCCTCGCCGACGGAGAACGTCACGTCGACACCGGCGTCCCTGGCCAGGGCGACCAGGCGTTCGGAGTCCTCGAAGAGGGACTCCGTGTCCGCCGCGCAGACGTAGAGCGGCGGGAACCCCTCGTAGGTGGCGTAGAGCGGATTGACCAACGGGTCCGTCGGGTCCGCTCCCCCGGAGAGGTACCGGTCGATGTTCCCGGCCAGCCCCTCGCGTGTGATCAGGAAGTCGGTGTCGTCGTTGGTCTCGATCGTGGCGCCGGTGTTCTCCATGTTCAGCCACGGCGACATCGTCAGGACACGTCCGGGCAGCGGCCGTCCGTCGCGGCGCAGCGCGAGGGTCATCGCGACCGCGAGGTTCCCGCCGGCGCTGTCGCCGACGAAACACACGTCCTCGGGCGCGACGCCCCGGTCCAGGAGGGCCTGGTGGACGGCGAGGCCGTCCTCGATCTGGGCGGGGAACGGGAACTCCGGCGCGAGCCGGAAGTCGAGGACGAAGGCGTGGGTTCCGCACGCCTTGGCCAGGTGTCCGGCGAGCTTGCGGTGGCTGGCGGAGGACCCGAGGGCGAACCCTCCGCCGTGCATGACCACCATCACCCGGGAGGGGTCCGCGTCGACCGGGGTCACGAGGACGCCCGGCACGCCGCCGACGCGGGTCGTGGCGTAGGTGACGCCTTCGGGCTCGGTGGTCGCGCGCTGCCAGTCCTCGAAGACCCAGCGCATCAGCCGGAGCGACATCTCCGGGTCGGACGCGAACTCCTCGCTCCACTCGGCGTAGATCTCCCCGAGGGGGTCTGAGGGACGGGAAGGGGGCATGGGCGCTCCTCGACGTCGTGGGTGGGTGGGCGGGCGGGTGACGGGGTCCGCCGCGCGCCGGGCCGCCGGCACCCGGCCGACCCGACGAGCCGAGCATCTCCGCCCCCACGCGCCGGACGTGAGTGCTGTCACAAAATGAGGCACCGTCGTCTCACAGTGGCTCGCGTCACAGGGTCCGGCTCGCGACAGCCTTCACCCCAGGCCCTCACCGGGCCCCTTCCCCTCACCCGAGCGCACCCGCCGCTTCGACCACGCCGGCGATCCCGCCCCTCGGAGCCGGGCCGGACACCGCGCGCAGGGCTCGTCCCTCCCGCACGCCCCGGCCGCTCGGGTCTCTCGGGCCATCTAGGTCCTTCACAGCTCTCAACGAGGAGAACCCATGCACGTCAAGAAGCGGCGTGTCGCGGTGAGCGGCGTCGCGGTCGCCGCGGCCATGGCGCTCGGCGCCTGCGGCGGCCTGTCGAGCGGCACCGGTTCCGCCGACGGCGGCTCGGGCGGTTCCGCCGGCCCGTGGCCGACCGTGAAGGTGGGCGGTGTCGGGGTGCAGTCCGACATCCGGGACGTCACCGAGTTCTGCGGCACCAAGCCGATCAAGGTCGGCTACGCGGACGGCAACGCCAACAACACCTGGCGCAAGGCGACCATCGCGCTCTTCCGCGCCCAGGCGGCGAAGTGCTCGAACATCACCCAGGTCATGGTGACCGACGCCCAGAACAACACGCAGAAGGCGATCTCGGACATCAACTCGATGGTCGCCCAGGGCGTCAACGTGATCGTGACCTTCGGCGACGCCGGAGAAGCCCTCCTGCCCGCCATCCAGAAGGCGAACGCGGCCGGCGTGGCGGTCGTGCCGATCGTGTCGAGCGTCGGGGGCACACCGGGCGAGGACTACGTCGACTTCGTCTCCGAGGACGTCGAGGCGTACGGCAGGACCCTCGCCGAGTGGACCATCAAGACGATGAACGGCAAGGGCAACCTGGTGATGCTGGGCGGCGTCGCCGGCAGCGCCTACTCCCGCACGGTCTACGAGGGCGTCAAGAAGGCGGTGGCGGAGCATCCCGGCGTCCGCCTGCTCAACTCCGACACCTACGTCGCCACCGACTGGGACGTCGGCAAGACGCAGCAGGTCGTGGCCGGACTCATCACGAAGCACGGCAGGATCGACGGGATCGTCTCCGACTTCGGCGGCGGCTCGGTCGGCGGCATCCGCGCGTTCATCGCCGCGGACAAGCCGCTGCCGGTCTGGGCCGCCAACGACTCCAACGAGTTCGCCGGCCTCTGGCACCGGTACCACAAGCGGTACCCGAGCTACCAGATCGCGACCGAGTCCTCCCGCAACTGGGTCGTCCAGGCCGCCCTCAACAAGGGCCTGGCGGCGTACAACGGCATCGCCGAGACCCAGCCCTCCACGTACACGCTGGAGATCATCGAGGACTCCACCGACCCGGACCGGATGCCGAGGTACGACAAGTCCCTGCCGGCCGACGCGATCCTCTCCTCCGGACTGACCGTCGACCAGCTCAAGGAGCTGTACGAGTAGCCCCGCGGAGGCCGGGCCGGCCGGAGCACCGCCGCGTCCACCTGCGGCGCCGGCCGCCGCCGGGCAGCAACTCCCCACGGGTGTCCGGGCCTTCCGGTGTGGCCCCCGAGCCCCGCGCACCTCTCCCCGCCGCTCTCCCGGCCGGTCTCACCGTTTCCCGCGCCCCACCCCGACGACACCACGACGCAGCAACATCCGAGGAGCATCCATGAACCGACTCGACGGCAAGGTCGGCATCGTCACCGGCGCCTCGCGGGGCATCGGCCGCGCGATCGTCGACGCCCTGGCAGCCGAGGGCGCGACCGTCCTCGCGACCAGCCGCGCCGCCGACGACGACTCGTTCGGTGCCGGCGTCACGTACGCGCCGCTCGACGTGAGCAGCGAAGCCGACTGGCGGCGTGTGGTCGGCCACGTCACGGCCCGCCACGGGCGCGTCGACTTCCTCGTCAACAACGCCGGCATCATCACCTACGAGACCGTCCACGACCTCACCAGCGAGCAGTGGAACCGGGTCGTCGCGGTCAACCAGACCGGCACCTGGCTCGGCATGCGGGAGGTGATCCCGCACATGGTCGCCCAGGGCGGCGGCAGCATCGTCAACGTCTCCTCCATCTGGGGCAGCGCCGCCGTCGCCGGCGCCCACGCCTACCACGCGACCAAGGGCGCGGTGCGCAACATGTCGAAGAGCGCCGCCGTCAGCTACGCCAAGGAAGGCGTCCGTGTGAACTCGGTTCACCCGGGCTTCGTGCAGACTCCGCTGACCGACGCGCAGGCACCGGAGGTGAACGAGTACGTCATCTCCCAGACCCCGATGGGCCGTGCCGGGCGGCCCGAGGAGATCGCCGCCGGAGTCGTCTTCCTCGCCTCCGACGAGTCCGGTTTCGTGACCGGTTCCGAACTCGTCGTGGACGGCGGCTACCTCGCCCAGTGACGGCCGTGACGGGCCGCGCCGGCCCGACCCGCCCGTGTCCGCACCCTTCGACTCCTCCAGGAGGTCCGACGTGACCCATACCGGCAGCAACGGATCCGAGACCCGGCTCCGACCACCCCTACAGGGTGGGACCCCCGAACCCACCGCTCCCGACCACGCGCGGCGCCGGCAGGCCGGTGCCCTCACGCCGGTGCTCTCCCTCCGGGGCATCGGGAAGTCCTTCCCGGGCGTGCGGGCGCTGGACGAGGTGACCTTCGACGTCCGCCCCGGCGAGGTGCACGCCCTGGTCGGCGAGAACGGCGCCGGCAAGTCCACCCTGATGGCCGTGGCCTCGGGCGCGCTGGCGGCGGACGACGGCGCGGTCCTCATCGGCGGCGAACCTCTCACCCAGGCGCGGCCCGAGCAGGCCCGCGGCCTCGGGCTCGGCATCGTGCGTCAGCATCCGGCGCTCCTCCCGGACCTGACCGTGGCCGAGAACATGGCGCTCGGTGTCGGGTACCGGCGCGTCGGCGGGCTTCGCCGTGCGGTCGCCTGGACCCGCGAGACCCTCGCTCCGTGGGGGATGGACATCGACCCGCGCGACCGCGTCGCCGGCCTGTCGATGGAGAAACGATTCATCGTCGAGATCGCCAAGGCCCTCGCGCTGGACCCGAAGGTGCTGATCCTCGACGAGCCCACCGAACATCTCAGTGCCGAGGAGGTGCAACGCCTCTTCGCCAAGGTCGGCGAGGTCGTGGCGGCGGGCGCCGGTGTCGTCTACATCTCCCACCGCATCCCCGAGGTCAAGCGGATCGCCGACCGGATCACCGTGCTCCGCGACGGCCGGACGCGCGGCACCTTCGACGCCTGTTCCGTCACCGAGGAGCAGATCGTCGAGCGCGTCGTGGGCCGCACGCTCGACACGGTCTTCCCCGCCAAGGCACCCGTGCCCGCGGACGCGGGCGCCCGGCTCGTGACGACCGGGCTCTCCGGTCCCGGCTTCGACGACATCTCCCTGACCGTCCGCTCCGGCGAGATCGTCGGGCTGGCCGGGGTCCAGGGCAACGGCCAGGCCGCGCTCGTCCGTGCGCTGGCCGGGCTCGTCCCGTCGACGGGCGGGATCGCGGTGGACGGGCAGCGGGTGCGCGGCGCGAACGCGGCGGCGGCGAAGGCCGGTGTCGTCTACGTGCCCGCGGACCGGCACGGTGAGGGCGTCTTCCTCCCGCTCGGCGTGGGCGAGAACATCGTGGCGCGCACCCTGCACAAGGTGTCACGGTTCGGCCTCGTCGGCGACGCACGGGCCCGCGCCACCGCGAAGGAGCGGATCCGGGACCTCGCGATCAAGACCCCGGGTCCCGAGACACCGATCCGCTCCCTGTCGGGCGGCAACCAGCAGAAGGCCGTCATGGCCCGCACCCTGCTGGCCGCGCCCAAGGTCCTCGTGGTCGAGGAGCCCACGCAGGGCGTCGACGCCGGTGCGCGCGTCGACCTGTACCGGATCCTGCGCGCGGCGGCCGACGACGGTGCCGCCGTCGTCGTGCTCTCCTCCGACAACGTCGAACTGGAGGGCCTGTGCCACCGCGTGCTGATCATGTCGCGGGGAAGCGTCGTCAAGGAGCTGGCCGGCGAGGAGGTCACCGAGGCCGCCATCGCCCGTGCGGCGCTGACCTCGACGACCGTGCGCGACCCGGCGAGGACGCGGGTGCGAAGACGTGGCCGGCTGCGGGCCTGGACGGCCGGCGACCAGGCCCCGGCGGCCGTGCTCGCCGCGGTCGTGGTGCTGCTCGGGCTCGGTACCGGGCTCCACAACGGCGACTACCTCGGTCAGTTCAACCTCACCAACCTCCTGCTCATGATCGCGCCGCTGCTGCTGGCCGGTGCGGCGCAGCAGGTCGTCGTCATGGGCGCCGGGTTCGACCTCTCGGTGGGGCCCCTCATGGGCCTCCTGGTGGTGATCGCGTCGTACTGGATCGTGGACGGCGGGAACCTGGTGCTGGGCCTGGTCCTCATGGCCCTCGGTGCGCTCGCGGTGGGCGTGGTCAACGGTGTGCTGGTGACCTGGTGCCGCGTCAACCCGGTCGTCGCGACCCTCGCGGTCTACATGGCGCTCCAGGGCGTCTACCTGTCCCTGCGGGACACGCCGGGCGGCACGATCTTCCCGCCGGTGGTGGCCGGCGTCCAGGCCCGTTTCGGCGTGGTCCCGCTGGTGACCGTGCTCGCGGTGCTCCTCGTACTGCTCCTCGAACTGGCGCTCCGCCGCACCAGGTGGGGCGTCGGACTCCGGGCGGTCGGGTCCGAGCCGGACGCGGCGGAGCGGCTCGGGGTGAGGGTCCGTCTGGTCCGGTTCACCTCGTACGTGATCTGCTCGGCGCTGGTCCTGCCCGCCGGCGTCGTCCTGATGGCCGAGATCGGTGTCGGTGACGGCCGCCCCGGCCTCGCGTACACCCTCAACTCGGTGACCGTGGTCGTGCTCGCCGGGGCCGGCATCTTCGGCGGGCGCGGTTCCTTCGTCGGGATCATCGCCGCCGCCGTCCTCGCTCAGCAACTGGTCAACGTCTCCCCGTTCCTCGGCCTCTCCCCCTCCTGGGGCTACTGGCTCCCGGGGCTCATCACCATCGGCGCCGCGGTGTCGTACGCGCAGTTGCGCCGCACCGGCGGGACGGGAGCGCGAGCATGAGAGCCCGGCCCGCCGACGCCTTCCGCCGCACGTCACGTGATCAGGGGACCGCCATCGACGACATCGACGCGGGCGCCACCCGGCGCCGCCTCCTCTCCGGCGGCGGGGCCGGGATCGTGGTCGCCACGATCCTCCTGTTCGCCCTCAGCCCCGCCGTCGCGCCGGGCAGCGTCGGACCGGCCCCCCTGCTGAGCATGCTGCCCTTCGCGGCCGTGCTCGCCATCGCCACCGCCGGGCAGACCCTCGTCGTGCAGCAACGCGGACTCGACCTGTCCGTGCCCGGCATGATCGCGCTCGCCGCGGCCCTCTGCACCTGCACGGTCCAGTACCACGGCTGGCCGACGTGGCTCGCCCTCACCGTCTCCGTGCTCGCTCCCGGACTCGTCGGCCTGGTCAACGGAGTCCTGGTCGCCGTCGCCCGTGTCATGCCGCTGATCGTGACGCTCGGGATGAACGCGGTCCTGCTCGGCACCGTCCTGCAGATCTCCGGCGGCTCGCCGGCCACCGCGCCCGACGGTCTCAGCCGGTTCTCCGTCGGCCGGACCCTCGGCGTGCCGCACACCCTGGCCGTCGCCGTCGTCGTACTCGCCGTCGGCGCCGTCGTCGCCAGGCGCTCCGTGGCCGGGCGCCGCCTGACCTACGTCGGTGTCAGCGTTCCCGCCTCCGCGGTCCTGGGCATCCGGGTCACCCGCTACCAGGTCCTCGCCTACGGTTTCGCGGGCCTCGCCTACGGCGTGGCCGGTGTCCTCCTGGCCGGCTACACCCGCACTCCCGGGCTCTTCGTCGGGGACGGCTACCTGCTGCCGACCGTCGCGGCCGTGGTCCTGGGAGGCACCGCGATGACCGGCGGCATCGCGAGCATCGCCGCCGGCGGGGTCGGGGCGCTGTTCCTGACCCAACTCGGCCAGTTGCTCCGCTCGCTGGGCTGGAACGACGCCCAGCAGCTCATCGTGCAGGCAGCGGTCCTCGCCGCGGTGGTCCTGCTTCGCCAGGCCGCCCCCGCCCTTCGCGCGCGGGCACGGCGTCGAGGTCCACGGGTGTCGCCCGCGGCCGGCTGACGGCCGGCCGCGGCGCGCACGGCGTGGTCCGGAGCCGGAGTGCCCCGGACCACGCCGTCGTGCCGCCGCGGCGCGCGGAGGTCCGCGCCGGGGGCCGCTTCGGCGCCGGCCGTCACGCGCCGGTGAGCTTGTACGACTTCATCTTGCGGTAGATCGTCGCGCGGGAGAGACCGAGCATCTCCGCGGCACGGGAACGGTTCCCGTCGGCTTCCCGCAGCGCCCGGGAGATCGCCTCCAGTTCGGCGCGCTCGATCATGGTCAGCGCGCGGGCGCCCTGGATGCGCTCCGGCAGGTCGCCGGGGAGGACGTAGCCGCGTTTGCCGGCCAGCACCAGTCCCTCGACGACGTTGTGGAGTTCCTTGAGGTTGCGGGGCCACTCGTACCCGGTGAGCAGGTCGAGGCTCTCCGCGCGCGGCTCCAGGCCGACACCGGGCACGGAGCGGTCCGTGAAGTAGCGCCACAGGGCGGGCAGGTCGGCGGTGCGCTCCCGCAGCGGGGGCACCCACACGTGCGACGCCCCGAGGCCCACCGCCGTCTCCTCGGCCTCCGCGGCCGAGCGCAGCGTGGCGGTCAGCATCACGGGGCCCCTCGGAACGCTCATCTCCAGCAGCCCGGCCAGGGCAATGCGCGTCGCGGGGTCGAGCGCGTCGATCCCCTTGACGATCACGGGCGCCCCGCTCTGCAGCCGCTCCGCGACGCCGCGCAGCCACCGCTTCCCGCCGATCAGGGTCCTCTCCACCGTGTCGATCACGACGTGGGCACCCGGACCGGGCTCGCCCGGACGGAACGGGAGGCCCAAGGCCAGTGACGTCTTCCCGACGCCGGCCTCCCCGGCGATGACCACCGGGCGTGGTGCCTCCCGCCTTCGCGCGACGGCGTGCAGGGCCGCCATCCAGTCCGGCGAGCGGCCGATGAGCTGCGGCCGGGCCGTTCCCGGCGCCGTGGTCGACGTGTTCCCGCCCCGCTGAAGGGCCACGATCGCTCCGGCGCCGCCCTCCACGGGCGCCAGCCGGACCTCGGTGGGGCCGCCGGAGAGTTCGACGACGAACCGGCCGTCGGATCCCCGCCGGGACAGGTCCCTGAGCACCGCGACATCCGCGCTGGACAGGCGGGAGGCGCCCTGGCTCTGCATGACCAGTCCCTGCGGGCCGAATCCGACCACCGCGTCGGCCTTCGCCTTCGAGGCGTCCAGGAACGCCTGGAAGACGGCACGGGCCTTCGGGGACGCCACGTCGAGCAGGTGCCGCTCCAACTGGTCGGCGACGGCGCGCACCGTGGGCCGCAGCAGCGAACGGCCCTCGATGAGCCCGCTGGACAGCGTCACCACGGCCACGATCTTCCGGGTCGTCGGGTGCCGTATCGGTGTCCCGGTGCAGACGGCGTCGCTGTACATGTCCGCGTAGTGCTCGGCGCCCGTGATCTGGACGCTGCGGCCGGTCGCCAGGACCGTGCCGACGCCGTTGGTGCCCACGAGCGACTCGTCCAGCACCGCTCCGCGGTCGGTGCCGACCCGGTCGAAGTGGCGCGAGGCGTCACGGTCCGCGGCCCAGCGCCCGAGGATGCGGCCTCGGGCGTCCGCCAGGAGAAGGCCGACGCCCGTCCCCGCCAGGTCGGCGGAGAAGCGCGCTATCGGCGCCTGGAACAGGTCCAGGAGATGCTGGTCGAGTTCGTCCACCGCCACGTGCGGGACCTCGCGGACGTTGGCCGGCACGCCGAGCGCCTCCCGGGAGCGCTGCCAGGACCTCAGCAGCTCAGGCGCGATCCCCGCGCGGTTGGCGCTCCCCGACAGCCATGCGTCTTTGAGCGTGTGAATGGGCGCCATCGACATGCTCGTCTCCTTCCTGAAGCAGAGCGGGAGCATAGTGCGACATGGCTCGTATGGTGCCACATCACATCATCCTGTAATACGAGATGATCGGGGAGCGTCGTTTCGGGACCCGCCGAGCCGTGCGGGGCTCAGGCCAGACGGCGACGGTACTCGTCGACGGCCAGCACGGCGGCGCCGCGGACGTGGTCCTCGCAGGCGGCTCGCGCCGCCGCCGCGTCGCACACGACCGCCGCGGCTTCGGTGATGCGCCCGAAGTGCTCGAAGGAGATGCGCGCCCGCCGGGCGTCGGTGAACGCGTAGCGGCGAAGGATCTGGATCCGGGCGTGCACGCGGGCCACCTCCTCGGCCAGGACCGGGTTGCCGGCACCTTCGAGCAGGAGACCGTAGAACCGCTCGTTCGCCTCCTCCCGCGTCTTGACGGTGCCCCGGAGGTAGGTCGTCTCCATCTCGACCAGGAGTTCCCGCAACTCGCCCTTGACCCGCTCGGATGCCTGTGTCGCGAAGAGTTCGCCCACCAGTCCCTCGAGCGCCCGCCGCACCTCGTAGATCTTCTCGATGTCCTGCGGCGTCAGCACGGTCACGACCGGGCCGTGATGGGCGACCACCGTCACCAGCCGCTCGGTCTCCAGTTGCCGCAGCGCCTCCCTGACCACGGTGCGCGAGACGCCGTACGCCTCGCACAGAACGCTCTCGCGCAGGGCGTCGCCGGGCTGGAAGGCCCCGCTGAGGATGTCCTCGCGCAGCAGCCGCGTGATCTGCTGCCGCAGCGGTGCCGCGTGTCGGGTCAGCCTTGGGGTGCTCATGATGGGTTCCTCAAACTCCAGCCGTCGCTCGTCCGCCCCCGGCCCCGCGGGCTCCCCGGGCGGATGTCTCACATCGATACACCGGACCGAATCCAGCCCTGCGCGGCTTAGCGTATTACGAGATGACGGTCATACGTCACTCGCGCCGCGCGGCACCGGGGCGGCAGCCCCCGCCCGGCCCGACCGGGCGCCGCGGCATCCGCCCCCGCCGAAATCAGGAGGTCCCCTTCCATGACGACACCGACCGCGCCGGTCACCGCACAGGTCCGCGGACGGGAGGTACCCGTCGGTCTGTACGTCGACGGCGCGTGGACGCCCGCGGCCGGCACGTTCCCGGTCCTCAACCCGGCGAACGGCAGGACGATCGCCCAGGTCGCCGACGGCAGCGTCGACCAGGCACGCGCCGCGCTGGACGCGGCCGTCAGCGCTTCGGACGCCTGGCGTCACATGCCTCCGCGCGAGCGCGCCGACCTGTTCCACCGCGCGCACCGGCTGCTCCTGCGGCGTGCCGACGAGATCGTCGAGACCATGACGCTGGAGAGCGGCAAGCCGTTGGGCGAAGCCCGGGGCGAGTTCCAGCTCTCGGCCGACTTCCTCCTCTGGTACACCGAGCAGATCGCGCACCTCCACGGCACCTACGCGCACGGTTCCCGGGGCTCCTACCGCATCGTCACCACCCACCAGCCGGTCGGCCCGTGCCTGCTCATCACTCCGTGGAACTTCCCGTTGCTGATGATCGCCCGCAAGGCCGGCGCCGCGCTCGCCGCCGGCTGCACGGCCGTGGTGAAGTCCGCGAAGGAGACTCCGCTGACCTGTGCCCTGTTCGTGCAGGTGCTGCACGACGCCGGGTTCCCGGCCGGTGTGGTCAACCTCGTCCACACGACGGCCTCCTCCCGGGTCTCGGCTGCGCTCATGGCGGACAGCCGGCTGCGGAAGGTGAGCTTCACCGGCTCGACCGGCGTGGGCAGCACCCTGCTCGGCCAGGCCGCCGCCCACATCACCAACGCCTCGATGGAACTCGGGGGCGACGGACCGTTCCTCGTGCTCGACGACGCCGACCTCGACCTGGCGGCCGAGCAGGCGATCGCGTGCAAGTTCCGCAACGCCGGGCAGGCGTGCGTGGCGGCCAACCGGATCATCGTCGACCGCCGCGTCGCCGGGGAGTTCACGGCCAGGTTCGTCGCGCTGACGGAGAGGCTGAAGGTCGGCGACGGGTTCGACCCGGCCACGGAGGTCGGCCCGATCATCTCGGACCGGCAGCGCGACACCGTCAAGGAACTCGTCGACGGCTTCACCCGGATCGGCGCGACCCTGCTGACCGGGGGCAAGGAGGTGCCGGGCGACGGGTTCTTCTTCGAACCGACCGTCTTCTCGGTGACGGAGGCGGATCACGACCTCTGCCACCAGGAGCTGTTCGCCCCCATCGCGGCGATCTACACCGTCGACTCGGTCGCCGAGGCGGTCCGGGCCGCCAACGACACCGGCTACGGGCTCGCCGCGTACGTGTTCACCCGCTCGGTGGACCGCGCCATCGCCGTGAGCGAGCACCTCGACTTCGGCATGGTCGGCGTCAACCGCGGCATCATGGCCGACCCCGCCGCTCCGTTCGGCGGCATCAAGGCCTCCGGCCTGGGCCGCGAAGGCGGGCACGAGGCGATCCACGAATTCCTCGAATCCAAGTACCTCGCGATCACCGTGGACGAGAAGGAGGCAGGTCTGTGACCGCCCGCGTCGCCCGCACCGGCGTTCTGCGCCAGCCCGGTACCGTGCTCTTCGGCCCCGGCGAACGGCGCCACCTGCCTCGTCTCCTCGCCGAGGTCGGCCGGCACGTCCTCGTCGTCACCGACGCCCGGATGGCGGGCGTGGCCGAGTTCGAGGACCTGGTCGCCGCCGTCGAAGCACAGGGGATCACGGTCTCGGTGTTCGCCGAGGCCGAGCCGGACCTGCCCCGCGAGAACGTGCTCGCCGTCGTCGACCGGTACCGAGGCTCCGGCGTGGACGCGCTGCTCGCCGTCGGCGGCGGCTCCTGTCTCGACCTGGCGAAGGTGGCCGCCGCCGTCCTCGCGCACGGCGGCGACGTCCGGGACTACTACGGCGAGTTCCTCGTCCCCGGCCCCGGGCTCCCGGTCGTCACCGTGCCGACCACCGCCGGCACCGGCGCCGAGGTCACCTGCGTCTCCGTCGTCTTCGACCAGGAGAAGGGCATGAAGGTCGGCGTGGCCAGCCCGCACCTGGAGCCGTACGCCGCCGTCATCGACCCGGAACTCACCCTCTCCTGCCCGCCGGCCCTCACCGCGGCCACGGCGGCCGACGCGCTGACCCACCTGGTCGAGACGTTCACCGACCGCGTCAAGGACGTCACCCCGGAGTTCCTGGCCGGTCATCTCTACGTCGGCAAGAACCCGTTGACCGACATCTTCTGCCGCAGCGGCCTGACGCTGCTCAACTCGTCCATGGAGAGCGTGGTCGCCGACCCGTCCGACATCGAGGCGCGCTCCGCGACCATGCTCGCCGCGTACAACGCCGGCATGGCCATCAACACCGCCGGCACCGCCGCGGCACACGCGATCCAGTCCCCGATCGGCGCGCTGACCCACACCTCGCACGGGTTCGGCGTGGGAGCGCTGCTGCCGTACGTGATGCGCTTCAACCTCCCGGTCCGGGTCGCCGAATTCGCCGAGATCGGCACGCTGCTCGGTGCGGCGGACCCGGGGTCGGCCCCGTTGGACCGGGCGAAGGCCGGCATCTCCCGCGTCGAGGAACTGCTGGAGACCGTCGGCTGCCCGACCGACCTCAAGACCCTCGGCCTGCGCCCGCGGGACTTCTCCCACGTCGCCGACCAGGCGATGCGCGCGACGCGCCTGACGGCCAACAACCCGCGCGATCTCACCCACGAGTCCGTCGTGGAGATCCTGCGGCGCGGCTGGGACAACGACCGCACGTGGTGGTCGGTGTGACGAGCGCGTCCACGACATCGGCACCCGGCCCGAGGGAGCCGGTCGCCGTCGCCGGGGCCGGTTCCATCGGGGTCGCCTTCGCCATCGTCTTCGCGCGAGCCGGCCACCCCGTCCGGGTGTGGGATCCGTTCCCCAGCGCTCTGGAGCGTGCCCGCGGCGAACTCGCCCACCGCCTCGGCCGGTTGTCCGCGCACGGCCTCGTCGGGGACCCCGACGCCGCGGGCGCGCGCGTCACGTTCACGCGCGACGTGGCGGACGCGGTCTCCGGGGCGACGCTGGTGCAGGAATGCGCCCCGGAGCGGGCGGACGTCAAGCGGGACCTGATCCGGGACGCGGCCCGGAGCGCGCCGGACCGGGCGGTGTTCGCCAGTTCGAGTTCGGCGATACCCCCGGGGCTCCTCGCCGCCGGTCTGTCCGAGGACCTGCGGGAGCGCGTCCTGGTCGGGCATCCCGGAAACCCCCCGTACCTCATCCCGGTGATCGAGGTCGTCCCCTCCCCCGCCACCGCCACCTGGGCCGCCGAGCATGCCCGCGCCCTCTACACGGGCGCGGGACTGCGCCCGGTCACGGTCCGCCACGAACCGGAGGGATTCGTGTTCAACCGTCTCCAGGGTGCGGTGCTGCGCGAGGCCTACTGCCTGCTCCGGGACGGGGTGGCGACCGTCGAGGAGATCGACGAGGTCGTCCGCAGCGGTCTCGGTCGCCGGTGGAGCCTCATCGGCCCGTTCGAGACCGCGGACCTCAACAGCCGCGGCGGTCTGGAGTCCCACGCGGAGAAGATGGGGCCGGCGTACGCCCGCATGGGGGCCGAGCGCGGTCAGGACGACCCGTGGACGCCGGACCTCGTCTCGGCCGCGGTCCGTCAGCGTCGCGCCCTGCTGCCACTCGACCGCTGGGAGGCACGGGTGCGCTGGCGGGACGAGCAGCTCATGCGGCTGACTCCGCTGTGGGAGGACGCCCGCGACACCCCCTGACCCCTCTCGTCCTCGGGGGTCGGCGGTCCGGGCGGCGAGGTGGCCGGGACCAGGGCGCGGGAGGCCCCGCTCGGGCACCGGGTACCCCGAACGCCGCCCGGGCCGCCGACCCCTGTCCCGGAGATGCCTCGCCCCCCGACCGGTCTGCCGACGGCAGGCGGTGAAGGCCCGTACGCCGCCCGACGTCCCTCCTTCCCCTGGGGGCGGTGGGGGGCCGTCCGCTTCGCCCGACGCGACTCGTCGGGCGAGTGATCGGCCGTTCACGGGGCGAGGGAGAAGTAGCTCTCCTCCTCCTGGGCGAAATGCAGGCGGAGGACCGCGTTCAGGCCGTAGAGGCAGGAGCGCAGGTCTTCGAGTTGTCCGGCGGACAGGCCCCCGTCCGCGTGGGCCATCCGCAGGTGGTGGGCGACGCGGCGGGACAACCGCTCGATCTCGGTGTGGGCGCGGCTCATGGTCGCGGTGGCCTCGGGTCCGCCCAGGACGGGTGCCAGGGCGGGATACAGCTCGTGCTCCTCGGCCTGCTCATGCGGCAGCAGGCGTTCGCTGAGCAGCCGGTACGCCTGCTCCACGGCGTCGAGCGCCCGGGGGCCGGGCGTGCCGGAGAGTCTGTCGGCGGCGTCGCGGACGGAGGCGAGAACCTCCTGGAGAGCGTCGTGTTCGACGGCGAAGCGGTGGATGAGTGATTCGACGGCGGGGGTGAGGGGCGGTCGCGCGGTCGGACCGCTCCGCAGGGCGCGCAGCGCGTTGAGGATGACGCAGACGTCGATGCCTTCCTGGAGGAGGGCGCCCGCGGCGGGCGGGAGAAGACCGGCGGCGGCCACAGCCATCGCGGCGAGCGACATCAGCATGCCGCCCAGGGCGCTTTGCACGGCGATACGTCGGGTGCGCTGGGCGATGGCGACGGCGTCGGCGAGGCGGTCCACACGGTCGGTGGTCAGGATGATGTCGGCGACTTCGGAGGAGGCGGTCGAGCCTCGCGCCCCCATGGCCACGCCGATGTCGGCGGCGGCGAGGGCGGGAGCGTCGTTGACGCCGTCGCCCACCGCCACCGTGACGGCACGCTCACGTTCGGCCCGTACGGCGGCCACCTTGCCGGCCGGGCTCAGTTCGGCGCCCACCCCGTCGAGGCCGAGGACGGCGGCGACCTCCCGAGCGGGTGCCGCCCGGTCACCGGTGATCATCAAGAGCCGCTCGAAGCCCGCTGCCCGCAGGTAGCGCAGCGTGCGTGGGGCATCTTGGCGCAGCGGGTCGCGCAGCAGGACCGCCCCGACCGGGTTTGCGTCGGTGGTGAGCCAGGCGACGGCCGCCCCGTCGAGCAGGGCACGGTTGTCGGCCGCCCTGGCCCAGCCGGGCAGCCCCTGCGGGGAGCAGATGCGGCCGATGGAGAGCCGGTGCCCGTCCACGGTTCCGGTGGCGCCCCGGCCCGCCTGCTCGGTGACGTCGGAGGGGACCGAGAGGCACAGCCCCCGGTCCCGGGCCGTGTCGACGATGGTCTTGGCCAGGATGTGCGGTGAGAACTGGTCGAGTGAGGCCGCCAGCCGGAGGACCTCCTCGGGTGTGACGTCGGGGGCGGCGATGACGTCGAGAACGCGCGGGCGGCCTCCGGTGAGGGTGCCGGTCTTGTCCAGCAGCAGGGTGCGGGCGCGTCCGAGGTTCTCCAGTGCGCCGCCGTCACGGATGACGACGCCGAGGCGGGAGGCCCGGGAGAGGCCGGAGACGACGGCGACGGGGGTCGCCAGCAGCAGGGGGCACGGGGTGGCGACGACCAGGACGGCGACGGCGCGCACCGCGGACCCGCCGGCCAGCCACGCCAGGCCGGCCATCGCGAGCGAGAGGGGCAGGAACCAGGCGGCGTAGCGGTCCGCCAGCCGTACGACCGGTGCGGACTCGGCACCGGCCCGCTGGGCCAGCCGCACGATCCCGGCATAGGTGCTGTCCTGCTCGTCGGCCGTGGCCCTCAGTTCGAACGCGCCGCCGGCGTTGATCACGCCGCTGCGTACGGGCTCGTCGTGGGACCGCTCCACCTGGAGGGACTCGCCGGTGAGCACCGACTCGTCGAGCACGGCGGTGCCGCCCTCCACCCGGCCGTCGACGGGAACCACCTCGCCGGGTCCGACGACCAGCAGATCGCCGGCGGTGACCTCTGCCGAGGGCACCGTGACCACCTCGGCCCCGGTGCGACGGCGCGCCGAGCGTGGCGCGTGTTCCAGCAAGGCCCGTAGGTCGTGGGAGGCACGCCGACGGGCAGCCGCCTCCAGGGTGCGGCCGGTGGCGAGCATCAGCGCGATGAGCGCGCCGGCCAGGTACTCGTGGACGGTCAGGGTTCCGGCGAGCGCGAGGACGGCGATCAGGTCCACCCCTGCCCGGCCGCTCCGCAGCGCGGCGATCACCCATCCCACGGCCGGGACGACGGCGGACAGGGTGCCGAGGGCCCAGATGAGGTCCGCGAGGCGGCCCGCGCCGAGGAGCCAGGCACTGCCCCCGGCCGTCAGGGCCGCCGCGGTGACGACGAGCAGGACCGGTTCGAGCCGTGGCGACACGATCGCCGCGCGCACGCCGCGTGGCAATGTCGTGAACGTGCGGTGGCCCATGGCTCACCTCGCTTCGTCCGGCCGGGCGAACGGCTGTCCCGGACCTTCGTCCAGCACAGCACACCGCTACTCGTCCTTCCACGCCACCGTGTACCCGGGGCTCGGCCGGGGGTGGCCGGGCCGCCGCGAAGGGGTGGCAGATCGCGAGGTTCCTTCCCGTGCGGGCGAGACTGTCGTCGTGGCCGTCGGCCGGCGGGACGAGCGCCGCCGACCACGGGAGGACGCACCGGCCGGGGGTGGCCGTCCTCGGCTGCGCCTGGCGACCGTTCGGTCACGGCGGGGCCCCTGCCTGCGGGGACGCAATGCGCGATATAGGGAATTCCGGAAGGACGAAAGAACGAAGGAAAGAAAGGACGGAAGAGTGGAAGGGCGGAAGGGCGGAATAGGTTACGCGCCATACGGCCGGTCGCCGAGGATTCGGCCACAGGACATGAATTCACCAGGTAAGTCAAGACTTACCTTCGGGGATCTCTGGCCGTATGGTGTGGCCCTACTCGAAGGAGAGCCCAGTTGTCGACAGCGAATGACCCCGTGGCGCGTGCGGTTGCGGCGGAGCAGGATTATGTGTCCTCCGTGTACGAGGTGCTCACCAAGAGGCTTTCCGAGGCAAGAGCAGACCGGGCGAGCGTGTTGAAATCGCCGGCGGAAAGCGCCGGCGAGGCATTCGAGAGGGAAATCGCCGCCGAGCGTCTGACCAAGGAAATCGGCCGTCTGGAGGGCGCCGAAAAGGGACTGGTCTTCGGGCGCGTCGACGGGACGGACGGCACGGCCCTGCGCATCGGGCGGATCGGACTGCAGGGGGAAGAAGGGGATGACCTGCCGCTGCTCGTGGACTGGCGCGCCAACGCGGCGCGGCCCTTCTACGAGGCGACGCCGGTCCACCCGATGAACCTGCGGCGGCGCCGGCACCTGCGCGTGGAGGACCGGACGGTCGTCTCGGTGAGCGACGAACTGCTGGACGGGACCGACCCGACCGCCGAGGACGTCGTGGGGGACGGCCCGTTGGCCGAGGCCCTGTCGGCACGGCGTACCGGCACGATGCGCACGGCCGTCGCGACCCTCCAGGCCGAGCAGGACGAGATCGTCCGCTCCGCCCACCGCGGGGTGACCGTGGTGCAGGGCGGGCCCGGCACCGGCAAGACGGTGGTCGCGCTGCACCGGGCGGCCTACGTCCTGTACGCGTTCCCGCGCGCCGCGGCGGAGGGTGTCCTGGTGGTGGGTCCGAACGCCCGGTTCCTCGACTACATCTCCCAGGTCCTTCCCTCGCTCGGGGAGAACGACGTCGTGCTGGCGACCTGCCGGGAGCTGGCCGGGGTGTCCACGGACACGGTGGACCCGTTCGCCACGGCCCGTCTCAAGGGCCGCGTCGACCTCGCCGGCGCCCTGGCCGGTCTGCTGCGCGGCCACCAGGCCCCCGCCGGTGACTTCACCGTGCGGGTCGGACGGGAACCGGTCCGGATCCCGGCGGAGGACGTCGCCGCGGCCCGCGACGCCGCGGTGGCGGCCGTGCAGGGGCACAACCCCGCGCGCCAGGTGTTCAAGGAGCTCTTGGCCGACGCCGTCGCCGAGGCGGTGCGCCGGGACTTGGGCGACACCCTGGAGCGGATCGACGCCGACGCCGAAAGGATGACGGGCATCGACCTCGACCGGTTCACCGGAGCCGGCCGGGACCGCGTCGAAGGCGCGGCCGGCCCGGGTCCGGTCCACGAACCGGACCTGGACGCCCTCCGCGCCGGTCTGCTCGCGGACGCCGCAGCAGACCGGGCGGTCGAGGTGCTGTGGCCACGGCTGGAACCGGGTGACCTCGTGAGGGCGCTCCTGACGAACGCCGGTGCTCTCGCAGAACACCTGCCCGGCCTGACCGCGCGGGAGCGGTCCCTCCTGCTGCGCGGTCCCGACGCCCCGTGGACCGACGCCGACGTGCCGTTGCTGGACGAGGCGGCGAGCCTGGTCGGCGGTCCGCCCGAGCGGACGTACGGGCACGTCGTCGTCGACGAGGCGCAGGAGCTGACCGCCATGCAGTGGCGGATGCTCGTCCGCCGCTGCCCGGCCAGGGCGATGACGCTGGTGGGTGACTTCGCCCAGGCAGGCCCGGCCGCGACCGCACGCGACTGGAAGGAGGCACTGGGCCCGCACGTCGGGACGCGGTTCAGACTGCACGACCTGACCGTCGGCTACCGCACCACCCGGGAGATCCTGGAGAGCGTCCGGGACCTGCGCGCCCGGATCGCTCCGGACCAGAAGCCCACCCGGTCGCTGCGCAGCGGTGAGAGTCCTCGCACCGTGAGCACGCCCGCGGCCGGACTGGCCGCCACCGTCGTCCGGGAGGTCCGGGCCCAGAGCGGCGCGTACCCGGGCGAACTGCTGGGGGTGATCTGCGCGGACACCCGAGTCGCCGGGCTGACGGCCCGGGGCATCGCCGGCCACGCGCGCGTCGTGCCGGCGTCCGAGGCGCGCGGCCTGGAATTCGACGGGGTCGTCGTCGTGGACCCCGAGGACATCGTCACGGCCCGCCCCGGTGGGGAGAGGGACTTGTACGTGGCCCTGACCCGGGCGACCAAGCGGCTGTGCACGATCACCGTCCGGCCCGTCTGACGACCGGGCGTCCACGGTGCCGAGGGTGGATGTCCGGCTTGCCGCGCGAGGCGTCCGGCGGAGGTCCCCGTCGCCGACGCTGTTCCGGCGGTCCGCGGGGCGCTAGCGTCGGGTCCGTGATCGTATGGCTCAACGGAACCCACGGCGTGGGCAAGACGACGACCGGTGCGCTCCTCCAGCGGCTCATCCCGGACTCACGGGTGCTCGACGCCGAGAAGGTCGGAGAGACGCTCATGGACATCGCGCCAGGGCTGCCCGCGACGGACAACTTCCAGCACTGGCCTCCGTGGCGGCCTCTGGTGGTCGAGACCGCGCGACGCGTCCTCGACTACACCGGCGGCACCCTGGTGATGCCGATGACGGTCCTGGTCGAGCAGTACTGGCGCGAGATCAGCTCGGGCCTCGCCCGGCACTCCATCCCGGTCCGGCACTTCGTCCTCCACGCCGACCAGGACACCCTGCGCGGGCGCATCGCGCGGGACACCGTCCTCGGCCCCGACTCCCCGTTCCGCCTGCGGTACCTCGCGCCCTACGCCGAGGCGGCCCGCACCTGGCTGCACGCCGAGGCCGAAGTCGTCGACACCACGCGCCTCTCCGCCGCCCAGGCAGCCCGCCGGATCGCGAAGGCCGTCGGGGGGTGAGGAGACGGCGCTCCCGGCGCCCTGAGCGCCGCCGCAGGGCGGACGCCCGCGCCGGCACGCGGGCGGCGGGGCCGGCCGCGCGCCGCAGCGGCCGCGACGCTTCCGGTGCGGGCGGGCCGGCCGCCGGCCCGGGGACGCTCAGCGCGCCAGGAGGTCCCGGAGCGTCGCCGCGGTCTCGTCCGGTGCCTCCTCGGCCATGAAGTGCCCGGCTCGGGTCAGCCGGTGGTCCAGGTCCGGGGCCCACGCCTGCCAGACGGCGGCGGCGTCGTAGCCCAGGCGCGCGCCCCAGTCCTGCTGGACGACCGTCACGGGCATGGCCAGCCGTGACCCGGCGTCCAGGTCCGCCTGGTCGTGCGTGACGTCGATGTCCGCGGAGGCCCGGTAGTCCGCGACGATCGACGGCACCGCCGCGGCGCTCGCCCGCAGGTACGCGGCACGCACCTCCTCCGGCATGGCGGCCGGGTCGTCGCTCCAGCCGTCGAGGAACGAACCGAAGAACGCGTCCGCGCTGCCCGCGATCATCGCCTCCGGCAGCCCCGGCGGCTGGGCCATGAGGAAGAGGTGGTAGCCGACCGCGGCCGAGGCGCCGTGCAGGACGTTCCACATGTCGAGCGTCGGCACGACGTCGAGGATGCCCAGGTGCGTGACGGTCTCCGGGTGGTCCAAGCCGGCCCGGAAGGCGACCAGGGCTCCGCGGTCGTGGCCGACGAGTGCGAAGCGCTCGTGGCCGAGCGCCGCCGCCATGGCCACGATGTCGGCGGCCATGGCGCGCTTGGCGTACACCTCGGGGCCGGTGGCCGCCGGTTTGTCGCTGGCACCGTAGCCCCGCAGGTCAGGGCAGATCACCGTGTGCTCACCGGCGAGCCGCTCGGCGACGTGCCGCCACATCAGGTGGGTCTGGGGGAAACCGTGCAGGAGCACGACCGGGCTGCCGCTGCCGCCGACGCGGGCGGCCAGCTCCACACCGTCCGCGCCGGGCAGGCGCACGTGGGTGAAGCCGGGAAGGGAGAGTGTCATGGGGGACCGTCCTTTCGGGCCGTGAACGACCCGATCAGCCTGGGCGACGCCGATCAGCAGCCGATCAGTACGGTGGCGCGCGGCCGGTCCCGGTCACCGAGGATGGGGGCATGCGAATCGACGTGCTCGGTACCGTGCGGGCCTTCCACGACGACGGCGGTGCGGTCGCGCTGGGCGGACCCCGCCATCGTGAGGTGCTCGCCCGGCTCGTCGCGGCCGAGGGGCGGATGGTCACCACCGACACCCTCGTCGACGACCTGTGGGCCGATCCGCCGGCCCGAGCCGTGGGCGCCCTGCGCACGTTCGTCGCCGCGTTGCGCCGCGCCCTGGAGCCCGGCCGGCCGCCCCGCGAGCCGCCGCGGGTCCTCGTCACCGAGGGTCCCGGCTACGCGCTGCGCCTGCCGCGCGAGGACGTGGACGTCCACCGGTTCCAGGACACCCTGGCGCGGGCCCGCCGCGATCCCGCCGCCGTGACCGCCCTCGGCACGGCACTCGCGGCCTGGCGCGGGCCCGCCTACGCCGAGGTGACCGGCTCCACATGGGCGCAGCGCGAACGGACCCGGCTGGAGGAATCGCGGCTGGAGGCCGTGGAACTGCGCGCCCGCATCCTCCTGGACTCCGGGGCGGAGGCCGGCCTCGTCGCCGAACTGGGTGCCCACGCCGCCGAGCACCCGTGGCGCGAGCCGGCCTGGGAACTGCTGGCCCGCGCGCTGTACCGCGCGGGCCGCCAGGCCGACGCGCTGGCGACCCTGCGCCGGGCCCGCGCCCTGCTCGTCGGACAGCTCGGGCTCGACCCCGGTCCCGGCCTCCGGCGCCTGGAGACGGCCCTCCTCAACGGGTCCGCGCCCCCGGTGGAGGCACCCGGTGCGTGGCCCGGCGCCGCCGTCCGGTTCGGCCCGCGCACCACGGTGGATCTGGCCCGCACCCTCGCGTTGGCGGGTGGCGACGCCCTCGTGCGCTCGCAGCGCGACCGCCTCGCCGCCATCCGGGCCGCGGAACGCACGGGGGACCTCTCCTTGACCGCCCGGATCATCGGCGCCTACGACGTGCCCGCCCTCTGGAGCCGGGCCGACGATCCCGAGCGGTCCCGCGCCGTCGTCGCGGCCGCCGAGCGCACGCTCACCGGGCTCGGCCCGGACGGCCCCGCCGGACCGCGCGCCCGCCTCCTCGCCACGGTCGCCGTGGAGAGCCGCAGCGCCGGCCTGTCCGGGACCGAGCGGAAGCGGGCCCGGCAGGCGGCGCGGCAGGCCGAGGCGATGGCACGGGAGCTGGCCGATCCCGCCCTGCTGGCCTTCGCGCTCAACGGGGTGTTCCTGCAGTCCTTCGACCGCCCCGGGCTCGCGGCGGCACGGGACAGGACCGGCGCCGAGATCCTCGGCCTGGCCACCCGGCACGAGTTGCCGCGTTTCGCGGTGCTCGGGCGGCTCGTCCGCCTGCAATCCGCCTCGGCCGTCGGCGACCTCGACGCCGCCGCCGCGCACGCCGACGCGGCCGACCGGCTCGCCGCCGCCACGGAGGCGCCCCTCGTCCCGGTCCTCACCGGGTGGTTCCGGGCCCGGGTCACGGCCGCCCGCAGCGCCGAGCCCGGCGGACCGGCCCCCGCCACGGCCGCGGCGCACTACCGGGCGGCCGAGGACGCCCTCCGGACGGCCGGAATGCCGGGGCTGCACCACGGCCTGTTCCCGCTCGCCCTCCTGGGCCTGCGCCTGCTGCACGACCGGCCCGCGCCCACCGACCCGCGCCTCGACTGGGGCCCGTACCGGCCGTGGGCGCGTCCGCTGGTGCTGCTCGCCCAGGACCGGGGCGAAGAGGCCCGGACCGCGCTCACCGCGGCACCCGCACCACCGCGTGACCACATGCAGGAGGCCATGTGGTGCCTGACCGCCCGCGCCGCCGTGTGCCTCGGCGAGCGCGGAATCGCCGCACGCGCGCGGGACGCCCTGCGTGACGCCCGCGCGGAACACGCCGGCGCGGCCGGCGGGATGCTGACCCTGGGCCCGGTGGCGCGCTACGTGGCGGAGGCGGAGGGGTGCGCCGGAGCGGGGTGAGCCGCGCGGGGCGGCGGACGACGGCCCCGGCCCCGGCCCCGGCCCCGGCGGCATCAGGTCGCCGCGACGTTCGGGAGGCGGGGCGCGGCGACGCCGGCGAGCACTCCGGAGCCGAACCGGCGCGGCCGGTGGGGGCCGGTGCTGCGGACGACAACGTGCACCCCTCGCACACCCTGCGGCTCTCGCGGGCCCTGACCGACGCCGGCCGGCCGCACCAACCGCCGGCCCTGCCCGGTGTCACCCACAGGACCCCGGGCGGGATCCGGGAGAAGGTGATGGCGCTGGAACTGGAGTTCTTCCGCCGCGAGCGGGGGCCGCGGCGCCCGGGACGGCGGTGACGGCGGCGGGGCCCCGGGGAAGCCTTCCTCCCCGGGGCCCCGCCTCTTCCCGTGGGCCGTCAGTCACCCGGGAAGTGACACGCCACCTCGCGCGAGGCGGCAGGCCGCAGCGACGGCCGCTCGGTACGGCACACCTCCCGCGCCTTGGGGCAGCGCGGGTGGAAGGCGCAGCCCGGGGGCGGGGCCGCCGGACTGGGCGGGTCGCCGAGCAGCACGATCCGCTCCCTGCGTCGTTCCGCCTCCGGGTCCGGCAGCGGTACGGCGGACAACAGCGCCCGTGTGTAGGGATGCTGGGGGCTCTCGTAGAGGGACTTCTTGTCCCCGATCTCGACGATCCGGCCCAGGTACATGACGGCGACGCGGTCGCTGACCCGCTTGACCACCGACAGGTCGTGCGCGATGAACACGTAGGCGAGGCCCAGTTCCGCGCGGAGCCGTTCCATCAGGTTCACGATCTGGGCCTGGACGGAGACGTCGAGAGCGGACACCGGCTCGTCGGCCACGATCAGCCGGGGGCTGGTGGCCAGCGAGCGGGCGATGCCGATGCGCTGGGCCTGGCCGCCGGAGAACTCGTGCGGATAGCGGTCGATGTGCTCGGGGATCAGGCCGACCAGTTCCATCAGCTCGGCCGCGCGCCGGCGGGCGTCGGCAGCGCTCCTGCCTTGTACCAGCAGCGGGTCGGCGATGATCCGGGCCACGGTCTGGCGGGGGTTGAGGGAGGAGTGCGGGTCCTGGAAGACCATCTGGATGTCGCGGCGCAGCGGTCGCAGGGCTCGCTGCGAGAGCCGGCCGATCTGTCTGCCGTCGAAGGCGATCTGGCCCGAGGTGGGCTCCAGGAGCCGTACGAGCATGCGGCCGGTGGTGGACTTGCCGCAGCCGGACTCCCCGACGAGGCCGAGGGTCTGCCCGGCGGCCAGGTCGAAGGAGACCCCGTCGACGGCGCGCACGGGCGCCCCCCGGCGCCCGGTCGCGGTCCGTTTCCCGGGGAAGGTCATGGTGAGGTCCCGGACGCTCAGCAGGGGTGCCGGGGCCGAGGTGTCCGTCCCCCCGGCAGGGGTGGTCGCGGTGGTGGTCATCGGGCGGCCTCCTCGACGGTCCGGGAGCCGGCGTGGTGGCAGGCCACCGTCCGCGCCGGCCCGTTCGTGCCGCGGTGGGGCAGGAGTTCGGGGCGTACGTCGGCGCAGGGACCGGCGGCGCGTGGGCAGCGGGGGGCGAAGGCGCAGCCGGGGGCAGGGGTGAGCAGGGAGGGCGGGGAACCGGGGATGGAGGGCAGCGGCGTGTCGTCCGCGGTGTCGAGACGGGGCAGGGAGTCGAGCAGCCCCCGCGTGTAGGGGTGGGCGGGGTCGGCGAACAGGGCATTGACCGGGGCCTGTTCGGCGGCCCGGCCGCCGTACATGACCAGCACCTCGTGGGCGACGCGGGCGACGACCCCCAGGTCGTGGGTGATCATGACGACGCCGAGGCCGCGCTCCTGCTGGAGGCGGGCGATCAGTTCCAGGATCTGGGCCTGCACGGTGACGTCGAGGGCGGTGGTGGGTTCGTCCGCGATGAGCAGTTCGGGCTCGCAGGCCAGGGCCATGGCGATCATCGCGCGCTGGCGCATGCCGCCGGAGAACTGGTGCGGGTACTCGCCGGCCCGGCGGGAGGGTTCGGGGATGCCGACCTCGCCGAGCATGTCGACGGCCCTCTTGCGGGCGGCGGCCCGGCGGGCCTTGAAGTGCACCCGGTAGTGCTCGGCGATCTGTTCGCCGACGGTGTAGTAGGGGTGCAGGCTGGACAGCGGGTCCTGGAAGATCATGGCCATGCTGCGGCCGCGGACGCGGGAGAGTTCCCGCTCGGACAGGCTCGTCAGTTCCCGGCCGGACAGCCGCACGGAGCCCGTGACGTCGGCTCCGTCCCGGTGCAGGCCCATGATGGCGAGGGAGGTGACCGACTTGCCGGAGCCGGACTCCCCGACGATGCCGAGGGTGCGGCCGGCCTCGACGGTGAAGCCGAGCGAGTCGACGGCCCGTACGGTGCCGCGCGGGGTGGTGAAGGTGACGCGCAGGTCGCGCACCTCCAGGAGCGGAGTGTCCATCAGTACCTCACCCTCGGGTCGACGACGGCGTAGAGGAGGTCGACGACGAGGTTGGCGACGACGATGAAGAAGGCGGAGAGCAGGGTGACGCCGAGGACGACGGGCTGGTCCGAGCTGACCAGCGCTCCGTAGAACAGCCGGCCGATGCCGGGGAGCCCGAAGATGGACTCGGTGATGACCGCTCCGGCCACCAGCCCGCCGAGGTCCATGCCGAAGATGGTCAGGATCGGGGTCATCCCGGAGCGCAGCCCGTGTTTGACGACGACCGTGCGTTCCGGCATGCCCTTGGCGCGGGCGGTGCGGATGTACGGCTCGGCCATCGCCTCGATCATGGAGCCGCGGCTCTGGCGGGCGTACATGGCCGCGTAGAGCAGGGCGAGGGCGGTCCAGGGCAGCAGCAGGTTGGCCGCCCAGGCGAGCGGGTTGTCGGCGAACGCCTGGTAGGTGGGGTAGGGCAGGAGTCCGGCGATGCGGATGACCCCGTAGATGAGCAGGACGGAGGTGAAGTAGACGGGCAGGGACGCGGCGGCGACGGCGCCGACCATCAGGGCCTTGTCGGTGGCGGTGTCCTTGCGCAGGGCGGCGGTGACGCCGGCGCCGAGGCCGAGCAGCAGCCAGAGGGCGGCGGCGCCGAGGGCGAGGGAGGCGGAGACCGGGAGCCGGTCCATGAGCAGGTCCCACACGGGCAGGGAGTTCTCGTAGGAGTACCCGAGGCAGGGGAAGTCACAGGCGACCGCGTACTGGCCGGTGCCGAGGGTGCGGCCGGTGAAGATGCCGGTGAGGAAGTCGCCGAACTGCCGCCACAGGGGCTGGTCGAGGCCCAGATAGGCACGGACGTCGGCGAGACGTTCCGCGCTGCAGGTCTTGCCGCAGGCTGCCGCGGCCGGGTCGGAGGGCAGGACGTAGAAGATGAGGAAGGTGACTGCGGCGATGGCGAGGAGCACGCCTGCGAGGGCGAGCAGGCGGCGGGCGAGGTAGAGGATCACGTGCGGCCGCCCCTGGGGTCGAGGATGTCGCGCAGGGCGTCGCCGAGCAGGGTGAAGGCAAGCACGGCGAGGAAGAGGAAGACGCTCGGGATGACGAAGTACATGGGGTCGGTCTCGTAGAAGGCGACGGACTCGGCGATCATCTGGCCCCAGGAGGGGGTGGGCGGGCGCACGCCCACGCCGAGGTAGCTGAGGGCCGCCTCGGTGCTGATCATCCCGGGGATGAGCAGGGTGGTGTAGGCGATGACCGGGCCCGAGACGCCGGGGAGGATGTCTCGTGTCAGGATCCGCCAGGACCCGGCGCCGCCGACGCGGGCGGCGTCCACGTACTCGCGGTGCTTGAGGGAGAGGGTCTGGCCGCGGACCACGCGGGCGACGCCCGGCCAGCCGAAGACGCCGATCACCACGGTCATGAGCAGGATGCGGTTGACGTCCTTGGCGACGGACAGCATCGCGATCATGAAGATGAGGGACGGGAAGGACATGGTCAGGTCCATCAGCCGGGACAGGACGGCGTCGGTGTGCCCGCCGAAGTAGCCGGCGGCGATCCCGGCGGCCGTCCCGGCGACGACCACGATGGCGGTGGCCGCGAAGGCGATGAGGAGGGAGACCTGCGCTCCGTGGACCACGCGGGCGAACAGGTCACGGCCCGTGACGGGTTCGACGCCGAGCCAGTGCTCGGGGCTGATCCCGCCGAAGGACCCGAGGGGCTGGCCGCCGAGATAGGGGTCGATGGCGGCCTTGTCGAACTCGTCGGGGGACCAGCCGCCGAGCGCGCTCAGCCAGGGGGCGGTGGCGGCCATGAGGACGAAGAGGAGGACGACGCAGAGACTGACACGGACGGCGGGGCGGCGGCGCAGCTCCCGCCGGGCGAGCTGCCAGGGGCTGCTGCCCGGCGGGGTCCGCTCTGCCTCGCGGGCCGTCGGGGTGGATGTGGGGGCGGTCATCGCGGCCCGTCAGCCCCGGCTCAGGGACGGGACTTTGAGGCCGACGGTGGCGTAGTCGATGGTGCCGCTCCAGACGGGATGGCCGAAGGCACCGGCGATGTTGGTGCCGATGAGCAGCGGCTTGCGCTTCAGCAGGAGCGGGACGGACGGGGACTTCTTCATGATCTCGGCGTCGAGGTCGATCCATGCCTGGTTGGCCTGCCGGGCGTCGGCCATGGCGTTGATCTCGTCGATGCGCTTCATGGTCGCCTCGTCACGGAACTGGGCGTTGTTGCCCTGGTTGCCCTTCTCCTTGATCGTGCGTCCGTCGAAGACGAAGGGGATCCAGGTGGAGCCGGAGGGGTAGTCGGGGCACCAGCCGGAGAGTGTCATGTCGGGGGTCGTGGAGAGATCGCCGATGACGTCGTAGTAGGCGCCGGGGTCGATGGTGTCGACGACGACCTCGACACCGACGCGTGCCAGACCCTGCTGGATGGCCTCGGCCTTGCCCTTGTCACCGGTGGAGACGCCGAGGGAGACCTTGAGGGTCTCCTTGCCGGCGGCCTTGAGCAGTTCCTTGGCCTTGGCCGGGTCGCCGGAGGGCGCGATCCTCAGGGTGTCGGCCTGCTCGCCGTCGGAGAGGGCCGGGGGCAGGTAGGCGGTGGCCACCTCGTTGAAGGCCGGACCGCCGCCCGCGATGATCACGGCCTCCTTGTCGACGGCGTACTGCATGGCCTCGCGGACCTTGGGGTCGTCGAAGGGTGCGCGGGAGTTGTTGAGGTGGAGCATCTCGGTGCAGCCCTGGGACTCGGCCAGCAGCCGCGCCCTGACACCGGGCTTGGTCAGCACCTTGGGGGCGCTCTCGGGGCGCATGTCGGCGTACTGGACGGCGGAGGCGTCCGCGCCCTCGCTGGCGATGATGCGGTCGTCGATCTGGCCGCCCTTGAGGCCCATGACGACGACGAACTTGTCGGGGTATGCCTTGCGCACGCTGTCGGTCGCCTGGTCCCAGTGCTCGTTGCGGACGAGCACGAGCTTCTTGTCCCGGTCGTACCTCTCGACCTTGTAGGGGCCGGAGGAGAAGGGGCGGGCGTCGTACTGCGTGCCCTTCTCCTGGGAGGCGGGCACGGGGGCGAAGGTGGGCAGGGTGGCGGTCGCGGCGAACTCGGCGACGGGCCGCTTCAGTTCGAAGACGATCGTGCGGTCGTCGGGGGTCTTGACCGAGTCGAGGTGCTGCCCTTGCAGGGGGCCCTTGTACCCCTTGGTGCCGGCCAGGTACTGGGCGGCGTAGTCGGGTCCGCCGGTGAGGTCGGGGGCGAAGGAGCGCTCGACGTTGTACTTGATGTCCTGGGCCTTGATCGGCGAACCGTCCTCGTACTTCACGCCTTCCTTGAGGGTGAAGGTCCAGGTGCGGCCCCCGTCGGAGGGGGTGCCGAGGTCGGTGGCGAGGTCGGGGACGAGGTCGCTGCCGCCCTTGCCGGGCTCGGCCTTGAAGGTGACGAGCGTGCGGTACAGGAGGCGCGTGCCGAGGTTCATGGTCGGCATGACCCAGTTGCGGGCGGGGTCGAGGTGGGAGAAGTCCTGGTTGGACAGGATGGTGAGGGTTCCGCCCTTGACCGGGGTCCCGCCGAGGATCTCGCCGTCGTTGATGGCGGCCGGGTTGGCGCCTGAGGGGTCGTCGCGCGTGGCGTCCTTCTTGGGGTCGGAACAGCCCGAGGCGCCGAGCGCGAGTGACGCCACCAGGACGGTGGCGAGGGCGAGTTGGGTGCGCTTGGTCATGGGTCACTCCAGTGAGGGGCGGCACTCTGAGATGTGACCGGTAACATAATAATGTGAAATTGCACTGCGCAAGAGCTTCGCACCGTCGTTACCCAGCCGTGCCCAAACCGGCTCGGCTCAGGGAGGTCCGGGGCGTCCGGGACCGGCTCGGCTGGGGCGCAGCGGCACGGGTCCGGCCTCGGCGGACCGGCCCATCGGCGGCCTACCCGCGACGGCTGCCCGCCGGTGCGGAGACGGCCGACAGGGCCCGGCGGCCACGGCGGGGGCACGGCGCGTCGGCGCCCGAGGCCCTGCCCGCGAAGCGGCGACAGCGCACCGGGAGGAGGTGGGCACCGCGATGCCCGCACTCCCCCGGCGCGGTTTACGGAACGGTCACATCCTCGAGCCGAGGCCGCCGGCCTGCCGGCCGACCGGCTCGTCGCGCCCCTGGGCCCACAACGAGCGGACGTGGCCGAGGTGGCGCAGCATGCATGCCTCGGCCGCCTCGACATCACCGGTGAGCATGACGTCGAGCAGTTCGACGTGCTCCTCCGCCGAGGAGACCAGCTTGCCCGCCTCGTCCAGGCCGGTCAGCCCGTAGAGGCGGGAGCGCTTGCGCAGGTCGCCGACGGTCTCGACGAGGCGGTCGTTGCCCGCGAGGCCGAGCAGGGTGAGGTGGAAGCGCCGGTCCGCCTCCAGGTAGCCGATGAGGTTGTGTTCGCGGGCGCTGGTGACGATCTCCTCGGCGATGGGACGCAGGGCCTCCAGCCGGTCCGCCGTGGCGATCTTCGTGATCCGGCCGATGGTGGGGACCTCGATGATCGTGCGCAGTTCGGTGTACTGGTCGAGGTCGCGCTCGCTGACCTCGGTGACGCGGAACCCCTTGTTGCGGACCGGCTCGACCAGGCCCTCCCGCGCCAGGTCGAGCATGGCCTCACGCACGGGCGTGGCCGAGACACCCAGTTCGGCCGCGAGGCCGGGTGCCGAGTAGACGCTGCCCGGACGCAGTTCGCCCGCGATGAGGGCCGCGCGGAGCGCGTGGCCGACCTGGTCACGGAGTCGTTCCTGGGCCTTGATGAGACTGCGCTGCTTCAGGTCGCCCATGACTTCCTCCGAGAACCTCATCACTCGCCGACGTGCGAGGCCCAGCGTACAATGTCACGTTTCTCCGTGCCTCGGCAGTCCGGACGGCACGGTCTCCACGGCAGGCCCCCTCCGGCCGGACACGACCCCACATATGCAATGTGACATTACACTGATGCCCACACCTACCCGTTCACGCCTTCCCGAGGGAGCCTTCGTGACCGACACCTCCTCCCACCTCCACATCGGCAGCCACGATCTGCCCGTGTCACCGGACCTCTCCCGGTTCATGGCCGGGAACTGGTCCCCGACCTCACTGCCGGACGCGGCCCGGGTCCCCGGCCACGCCCACATGCCGGCCCGCCGTGCCCGGCTCTCGGCCCGTTTCCCGGGCGAGCGGCTGATCGTGCCGGCCGGTGAGCCGAAGGTCCGCTCCAACGACTGCGACCACCGCTTCCGCCCGCACAGCGCGTACGCGTGGCTGACCGGGCTGACCGGCGAGGACCAGATGGGCCACGTCCTGGTGATGGAGCCGTCCGGACCGCACGGACACGAGGCGGTCCTCTACCTCCGTCCGCGCTCGCCGCGGGCGGACGGGAACGAGGAGTTCTACCGGGACCGCCGCTACGGGGAGTTCTGGGTGGGCCGCCGCCCCGACCTGGCGGAGGCCGAGCGCCTCACGGGCATCCGCTGCGCTCACCTGGAGACGCTCGGCTCACCGGTGGGCCGCAATGCCGCCGCCGACGCCGAACTGGCCGGCGTCCTGTCCGAGCTGCGCCTGGTCAAGGACGTGTGGGAGATCGAGCAGTTGCAACTGGCCGTCGACCACACGACCGCCGGTTTCGAGGACGTCGTACGGGCCCTGCCACACGCCCTGAGGCACCCGCGCGGGGAGCGCTGGGTCGAGGGGGTCTTCGGGCTGCGCGCCCGGGCCGAGGGCAACGGGACCGGCTACGAGACCATCGCGGCCTCCGGAGCGCACGCGTGCGTCCTGCACTGGATCCGCAACGACGGCCGTCTGAACCGGGGAGACCTGCTGCTCCTCGACGCGGGCGTGGAGACCGACACCCTGTACACGGCCGACATCACGCGCACCTTGCCGCTGTCGGGCCGCTTCTCCCCCGTGCAGCGGCAGATCTACGAACTGGTCCTGGCCGCCCAGGACGCGGGGATGGCGGCCCTGCGCCCGGGGGCGAGCTTCCGCGACTTCCACCGGGCGGGCATGCGGGTGATAGCGCAGGGCCTCGCGGAGTGGGGCGTCCTCAAGAACGCGGAGGGCGATCTGCACCGGCGGTACACGCTGTGCAGCAGCGGTCACATGCTCGGCCTCGACGTCCACGACTGCGCGAAGGCACGGGCGGAGACCTACCTCGACGGCGTCCTGGAGGAGGGCCAGGTCCTCACGGTGGAGCCCGGCCTGTACCTCCAGCCGGACGACGAGACCCTCCCGGCCGAGCTGCGCGGCATCGGCGTACGCATCGAGGACGACCTGGTCGTCACGGCGGACGGCGCCCGCCTGATGTCCGGCGCCCTGCCGCGCACGGCCGACGGCATCGAGGAATGGATGGGGCGCCTGCTGGACTCCGCCGCGGGCTGATCCGGGGGGCCGGAGTCCGGCCCCGTCGCCGGAGCTGCCGGGCCGATCGTACCGCCCCGTGCCGTGCGCGTGCCGCCGCCGGCGCCCCTCGCCGTGGGCGCCGGTGGCACGTCGGCCGCCTCGTATGCCGCTCACGCGGCATACGAGGGGCGTTCTAGAGAGTGAAGCCGGCCGGGTAGGGGTCCGACGGGTCCAGCATGTACTGCGCGGAACCGGTGATCCAGGCCCGCCCGGTGATGGACGGCAGGACGGCCGGCCGGTCCCCGACCGTCGCCTCCGCGAGGACGCGCCCGACGAACCGGGAGCCGATGAACGACTCGTTGACGAAGTCCTGGCCGACCGGCAGTCTCCCGCGCGCGTGGAGCTGCGCCATGCGGGCGCTGGTTCCCGTGCCGCAGGGCGACCGGTCGAACCAGCCGGGGTGGATCGCCATGGCGTGCCGGCTGTGCTCCGCCGTCGATCCGGGAGCCTCGAGATAGACGTGGTGACACACGTTGATCTCCGGGTTCTCCGGATGAGTCACGGGATTCTGCGTGTTGATCGCGTCCATGACGGCCAGTCCGGCGTCGAGCAGCCGCTGCTTCTCCGCCCGCTCGAAGGGGATGCCGAGGTCCTCGGTGCGGACGAACGCGTAGAAGTTCCCGCCGTAGGCGATGTCGTACCGCACCGGACCGTAGCCCGGGACGTCGACCGTCTGGTCGAGGGCGTGGCAGTAGGACGCGACGTTCTCCAGGGTCACGGATTCGGCGTGCCCCTCGTGGACCCGTACCCGGGCCGTGACCAGTCCCGCCGGGGTGTCGAGGCGGACCTCCGTCTCCGGCTCGACGACGTCGACCATCCCGGTCTCGACGAGGACCGTCGCGACGCCCATCGTCCCGTGCCCGCACATGGGCAGGCAGCCGGAGACCTCGATGAAGAGCACCCCGAAGTCGGCGTCCGGCCGGGTCGGGGGCTGGAGTATGGCCCCGGACATCGAGGCGTGGCCGCGCGGTTCGCACATGAGCAGGGTGCGCAGGTGGTCGCGTTCCGCGACGAACCTCTGCCGCCGCTCGAACATGGTCGCCCCGGGCAGGACACCGACGCCGCCCGTGATCACGCGCGTCGGCATCCCCTCGGTATGGGAGTCGACGGCGTGGTAGCAGACGGTCGAGCGCACGTCAGTTCACCCCGGCGTCGAGGAGGGCCTGGGTGGCGGCGCGCACGACGCCCTCCACCTCCGGGGTGAGCGGGTTCCGCGGCGGGCGGCACCTGCCGCCAGGGCGGCCGATCATGTCCTGGCCGAGCTTGATGGCCTGGACGAACTCCGTCTTGCTGTCCCAGCGGAGGACCGCGTGCAACTGACGGTAGAGCGGCAGTGCCGTCCCGAGGTCACCGGCGACCGCCGCCTCGTACAGCGCGAGGCAGGTACGGGGAAAGACCTGCGGGTAGCCGGCGACCCAGCCCTTCGCCCCGACGAGGCCGACCTCGAGGAGGGTGTCGTCGGTACCGATCATGAGGTCGAGTCCGGGCGCGAGCTCGGCGATCTCGTAGCAGCGCCGGACGTCGCCGGAGAACTCCTTGACGCCGACGATGAGACCCTCGGCATGCAGTTTGGCCAGCAGTTCCGGGCGCAGGTCGACCTTCGTGTCGATGGGGTTGTTGTACGCGGTGACGGGCAGGCCCGCCGAGGCCACCATCTCGAAGTGCTCGAGGACCGCGCGCTCGTCGGCGCGGTAGGCGTTGGGCGGCAGGCACATGACGGCATGGCATCCCGCGTCCTTGGCGAACTGCGCGTGCCGCTTGGCCTCGACGGCGCCGTAGGCGCCGACGCCCGGCATCACGGTGAACCCGGCGGGCGCGTGGGCGACGGCCGTCTCGACCACACGATCGCGCTCCTCGTACGTCAGCGTCTGGTATTCGCCGAGCGAACCGTTCGGCGCGACGCCGTGCAGTCCCTCCTCGGCGAGCCAGGCGACGTTGTCTCCGTAGGCGCCGAAGTCGACGCTGAGGTCGTCGTGGAACGGCAGGCCGGTCGCGACGATGACGCCGTGCCAGGGCTTGCGGGGCTCGGTCATGAGTGCTCCTTGTCGGTTTTCCCTGTGGTCCGTCTGTTTCGACGGCTATGCATCGCGGTCGGCGAGCGCGCCGAGGGTGACGGGCGTCGCGACGAGGCGTTCGGCGGGCGCGTACGCCCCGCCCCGTGCCACGAGGCAGTGCACGGCCGGTCCGCACATCCGCCCCTGGCACCAGCCCATACCGGCCCGCGTGAGCTGTTTGACCTGCCGGTGGTCGTGTGCGCCTGCGTCGGCGCGGGCGGCGCGGACCGCGCCCGCGTCCACCTCCTCGCAGCGGCACACGAGGGTCTCGTCGGGCAGCCACGCGGGCCATGCCGCCGGGAGCCGGTGGACCGTGTTCATCGCCCGGGCGAAGGCGCGCTGTCCGTCCGCCCTGGCGCGCACCGCGCTCCGGCGCCTCCGCCCCCGTCCGGGGGCAGCGCCGGAGTCGGCGAGGACCGAGCCGGCGGCGAGGCGCCCCTCGCTCACCGCGAGTCCCGCCCCGCCCACGCCACATGTCTCGCCTGCGGCGTAGAGACCGGGCACGGAGGTGCGCTGCCCGTCGTCGACGGCGACGACCGCGTTGCCGTCCGCCGAGTCCGTGAGCGCGCAGCCGAGCGGGACGAGCAGGTCGAGTTGGGGTGCGAATCCCCAGCCGACACCGACGGCGTCGACCTCGACCCGCTGTTCCGTACCGGCGCGCGGGGTGCCGTCGGGCGTCAACGAGGCGATGCGGACCGCGGTGACCCGGTCGTCCCCTTCGGCCTCGACGATCGCCGTGCGCGGCCGGAGCCGGATGCGGTGGCGCGCGAGCGCGGCGGCGTACTCCGCTGCCTCGGCCCACTTGCCCGGGTTGCGCAGCAGCGGTCCCGGGTGCCGCAGCCAGGCCCGGGGGTGGGCCGCCTCGCACACCGCGACCACCTCGGCTCCCCGGGCCGCGAGAGCGACGGCCACCGGGAGCAGAAAGGGTCCCGTGCCGCCCAGCGCCACACGGCTCCCGGCCGCGACTCCGCCGCCCTTGAGCAGTGCCTGGAGTCCGCCGGCGGTGAGCACTCCCGGCAGTTCCCAGCCGGGGAACGGCAACTGCCGGTCGTAGGCTCCGGTCGCCACGAGCAGCCTCGGCGCGCGCAGGACCACGGCGGTCTCCCGTGGCGCCCGGCACCGGTCGACGGCGTGGACCGCGAATCCCCCGTCCTCGCGGACGACGGACCACACGTGGTGCGCCAGGCGCAGGTCGAGCCGCCCGGCCGCCCGGCCCGCCGACAGCGCGTCGCACAGGGCCCGGTACTCGCGCAGTCCGTGGTGCAGGTCCTCGGTCGGGATCGCCGCTCGTGCGTGCTCCGGCGGGTGCCGCCAGAACTGTCCTCCGACGGCGGTTCCCGAGTCCACCAGGGCCACGCGCAGCCCGCCGGCCAGAGCCGTGACGGCCGCCGCCATGCCGGCCGGGCCCGCGCCCACCACGATCAGGTCCGACGGCTCAGGCATCGTCGCCCTCCCCGGTCGTGACGGCCATGCCCGGGCGGGCCGGCACCAGGCAGGCGCGCTGCCCGTCCGATCCGTCGACCGTGACGAGGCAGTCGAAGCAGACGCCGATGCCGCAGAAGACACCGCGCGGGCGACGTCCGACGCGGGTGGTGCGCCAGGCGATCCGGCCCGCGGCCACGAGAGCCGCGGCGACGGTCTGTCCCTCGACGAACGGCAGGGGCTCACCGTCGATGATGATCTCGTTCACTCTCGCGCACCTCCGGAGGCGAGGAAGCGGTCGGGCAGAAGAGCGGCGTGCGCCGCGGGATCGGCACCGCGCCAGGGATGTCCGAGCAAGTGGGCCGTCACGAGCGCGCCGGTCGCGGGGGCGAGACCGATGCCCGCCCCCTCGTGGCCGCACGCGTGGACGACGCCCGGCACCCGCGGGTCGGGACCGACGACCGGCAGGTGGTCCGGGCAGTACGGCCGGAAGCCGCGGTAGGCGCGCAACAGGTGCACGTCGCGCAGGAAGGGGAACAGCCGGCACGCCTGCGCCGCGAGCCTGGTGACCACGGCGGTGTTCATCGCCGTGTCGAAGCCGACGCGTTCACGGCTGGCGCCGATGAGGATCGTGCCGCCGCGGGTGCCCTCCACGACGCACGAGGTCTCCAGTCCGGCGTCGGACGAGGCGACGTTGGCGACGTAGTCCGCGGAGTAGACCTTGTGCCGGATGACCGGTGGCAGGGGTTCGGTCACCAGGACGAAGCCCCGGCGCGGGAGCACCTCGACGGGCGCGCCGAGCCGGCGGCCGACCTCTCCGCCCCAGGTTCCGGCGGCGTTGACGACGGCGTCGGCGGGCAGGGTGTCGCCGGTCGCCGTCCTGACGCCGGTGACCCGGCCGTCCCGGCCGGTCACCGCCGCGGTGACCTCGCCCGTGTGCAGGCGCGCGCCGCGGCGCACGGCGGCGCGCAGCAGCGCGACGGCCGCGAGGACCGGCTGCACCTGGGCGTCCTGCGGGTAGTGGACGCCGCCGGGCAGCTCCGCTGCCAGGTGGGGTTCGATGTCCCGCGGGTGTGCGATCGGGTCGGTGCGGACGCCGGCCGCCGCCTGCCGCGCGGCGAACTCGTGGAGCGCCGCGAGACCTTTCGTGGTGCCGGCCACGACCAGGCCGCCCTTGGTCTCGAACTCGAACGAGTCCGGACCGAGTTCCTCACCGGCCTCGTCCCACAGCGTGCGGCTCAGCCGGGCCAGGTCGAGTTCGGGGCCGGGTTCCTTGTCGGAGAGAAGGACGTTGCCCTCCCCGCGGCTCGTCGTCCCTGCGCCGACGGGTCCACGGTCGGCGACCGTGACGTCCATGCCCGCGGAGGCGGCGTGGAAGGCACACGCGGCGCCGACGACGCCTGCCCCCACGACAACGACCTTCAGAGTCACCGGACCCCCTCTGTGCAATGTCACATGCCATTGCCTAGGCTATACACCTGATCGGCCCAAGACAACGCCCTTCAGGCACGACCTTGTTGAGACATGGGTGAAGGTGTGACTCTGTGAATCTGACCGGAAACTCGATCGTGGCCGGCCGTGACACCCCCGGCACCGGTGACGCGTGGCGGGGCACCGTGGCCGCCACGGGCGCGCCCCGGGGCCCGCGGCTACGGGACGCCTCGCCCGACGACGTGGCGCGGGCCGCGGGACTGGCCGCCGCGGCCGCGCGCGAGTACCGCGCCCTGCCCGCACACCGGCGGGCCGCGTTCCTCGACGCCTGCGCGGAGGAAATCGAGGCGATGGGCGACGACCTCCTGCACCTGGCCGCGAGTGAGTCCGGACTTCCTCTCGGCCGTCTGACCGGCGAACGTGGCCGCACCTGCGGGCAGTTGCGCATGTTCGCCGCCCTCGTCCGAGGCGGGGACGCGCTCGGCGTACGCGTCGATCCCGCCCTCCCCGGGCGCCGGCCGCTCCCCCGGCCCGATCTTCGCCTGCGCGGCATCCCCGTCGGTCCCGTGGCCGTCTTCGGTGCGAGCAACTTCCCGCTGGCGTTCTCCGTGGCCGGCGGCGACACCGCGTCGGCTCTCGCCGCGGGCTGTCCGGTCGTGGCCAAGGCGCACCCGGCCCACCCGGGCACGTGCGAACTCCTCGCGCGTGCTCTCACCGCTGCCGCCGAGCGCACCGGCATGCCCGCCGGGGTCTTCTCCCTACTCGTCGGCCGTGCCCCCGAGGTGGGCCGAGCACTGGTGCGAGACCCGCGGATCGCGGCCGTCGGGTTCACCGGCTCCCGGGCCGGCGGGCTCGCGCTGGTCGAGGAGGCGAACACCCGGCCCGTGCCCATACCCGTCCACGCCGAGATGTCGGCGATCAACCCGGTGATCGTCCTCGACGGTGCCCTGGCCGACCCGGTGTCGCTCGCCACCGCGTACGTGGAGTCGCTGACCAGCGGCGCGGGTCAGTTCTGCACGAATCCGGGCCTTCTGCTGCTGCCCGCGGGCGACGCGGGCGACGCCTTCCGCAGGGCCGTGGCCCAGGCCGTGGCCGGCTCCACGGGACAGGTCATGCTCACCCCGGGCATCGCCGAGAGCCGCGTCGAGGGCGTGGCGCGGTGGGCGGCCACCGAGGGGGTCTCGGTGGTGGCACAGGGGCCGCCCGGCCAGAGCCCGTACGCGCCGGGCCCCGTGGTCCTGGAATGCGACGCGGCGGCCTACCTCGCGCACGAACGGCTCTCCCACGAGGTCTTCGGTGCCGCCGGACTCGTCGTGCGGTGGTCCGGTACGGACGAGCTCCTCGCACTGCTCGAACGCGCCGAGGGGCAGTTGACGGCCACGGTGCACGGGACCGACGCCGACCTCGCCACGGCCCAACGGCTGCTGCCGGTGCTGGAGGAGCGGGCGGGGCGCATCCTGTGGGGAGGCTGGCCGACGGGGGTCGAGGTCTGCCACGCCATGGTGCACGGCGGCCCGTGGCCCGCGTCCTCCTCCCCCGGTACGACCAGTGTCGGGACCCTCGCGATCGAGCGCTGGCTCCGTCCTGTCTGTTACCAGTCGTTCCCCGACGCCCTCCTGCCCGAGGAACTGCGGGCGGAGAACCCTCTGGGTGTCACCCGACTCGTCGACGGCGTGCTCGAGCCACGGTCGAGGTGAGGCGGCGCGTGGCGGCCCGCGCGTCACGGCGCGGGCCGCGCGTCGGCGGCCGACGGACCGTTTCCGGTGGTGCCGGCGACGGGGAGGCCGGCACCCCGCTCCCGGTGCCCGCGCTCCGACGTCCGTCGTCTCGTGCCGGATCACGACGTCCAGTCCCCCGCGTGACGCGCTTCGGGCCCGGGGCGGGCAGCCGTCCCGGGCCCGGTGCGGGTGCGCCCTTCGTTGCGGCCCCCGCCGCCCACCGGCCCGGACACGCCGGGCACGGCGGGGGCCCTCGGTCAGGCCGGTGCCGTGTCGAAGGCGACGAAGCGCAGTTCCGCGGTGTACCGGCGGCCCGCGTCGTCGCGCAGCCAGGTCTGCTCCGGGGTGGGCAGCATCTCCGTGAACGTGACCGTGCCCCGGGGGTCCCGGCGGGCGAGCCGGCGCAGTGCCTTGGCGAGGATGGTGACGTAGACGGGGCTGTCGAAGTCCACGTAGAACGGCCGGGACTCGGACGGCGAGACGACGAAGACGTACCGGGGCAGGCCGAGCCGGGCGCGCCAGCGGCGGGCGCGGACGAAGCGGCGGGCCTCGTCCTTGTCGTCGGCGAAGGCGGCCCCCGCCGCGGGCAGTCGCCAGGTCTCCCGGGCCACGGTCATGCGGTCGATGGTGACGCGTGGGGTGTGGTCGCCTTGGGGCAGGAGACGGAAGAGGTCCATCGACAGGGTCGTCAGGACGTGCGAGAAGACGTCCGTGACCGGGAACACGGCACCGTCCGGGAGCCGGACGACGAGGTCGCCGCCGTGGTCCTCCACGACGGCGTCGGCGCTGCGTACGGCCCGCGGGCGGGTGGGGTCCGCGGTGAAGTCGGTGAGGGCGACCTGGTAGTCCTGGGGCCGTACCAGTGTGTGCCGGACCCGGGTGGACAGCCGTGCGCGGTGCTCCTTGGGGAGCAGCGGCATCAGGCGCGGGCCGGGGTGGTCGCGGTCGGTGAGGCGGAGCAGTTCGCCGGCGTCCGGGTGCTGGTGGGTGAAGAGGGAGGCGCCCAGCGTGTTGGCGGCCAGGTGGAGTTCGCCGAGGACGAGGGTGAAGTCGCCGCGGGCCACCGCCTCGGTGCCGTCGGCGGCGATCATGACGTCCGGGCTGAGGTAGCGGGCCGCCGTCCAGCCGCCCGCGCCGGGGAACCGTTCCCGCACGGCGGTCTCGATGTCCGCGGAGCGGACGTCCACCCGGCGGGCGCCCCCGGGGACGGCGAGGACGCTCCCCCACAGGGCGGTGAACTCCGCCTGGAGGTCGTCCGCGGCGGCGCGCACGGGGCCGTGCAGCACGGGCAGGCACGCGAACCAGAAGGCGGCCAGGTCGACCGGGCCCTCGGCGGCGAGGCGTGCGTACACCGGACGCATGCCGGTGCGCAGCGCGGCGGCGAGCCGTGAGGTGAGCCATCCGGCGCTGTCCATCAGCAGCCGCAGCGGGCGCAGGGCCTCCAGCACCCCGGGTCCGAGGCGGGCCGTCGCGGACCGCCGGGAGTCGTGGTACACCAGCGCCCGGCACGGCGCGGTCGACGCGGACTTCTCCCGGACGGCGGCGGTGTCGGTCAGCTCGGTGAAGTCCCGCTCCAGGCCGGTCATCGCGCCGACCAGCGCGTCCGCGTCGCGGGCGTCCGCCACCGCCGCGCGTCCCCGTTCCAGCCGGTCCAGCGCGGCGATGCCCCGCCGGCGCGGGCCGGGCGCGCCGACGGTCTCCAGCCAGGCCCGCAGGTCCCGGTCCGGGTGCGTGCCCGCGGGGACCTCCAGGCGCCAGGTCACCCAGCGGCGGGCGACCAGGTCGGCGAGTACGGCGGGCACGTCGTGGTCCGGGAGCGCCGCGGTGATCGCCCGTGCCGGGCGGACGCCGTCGCACAGCGCGAGGACGGCGGCGGTCTCGGCGGGGACCGTCACCGGCGGCCTGCCGGGCACGCGGACCCGTCGGCCGTCCACCGTGAGGAAGGGCACCCGGCGGGGAGCGATCCACTCCCGCAGGCCGGGGTCGGCGTCCAGGGTCCTGGCGAGCGCGTCGATGCCCCAGCTCGCCCAGTAGACGGTGGACTCGGCGACCAGTCCGGTGCCCGTGCCGAGGGCGGCGCCGGAGGTTGTGGCGTCCCAGCGGCCCCAGCCGACGGGGCCGAAGAAGCCGATGGTGTCGTTCTTGACGCAGAACCGCTGCCAGTAGTGGGCGACCAGTTCCTCGCGCTGGCGGGGCATGCTGCTGCGCTTGTCCACGCCGGGCGTCCACCGCAGGAACGGCGCGATGCCCGAGGTGAGCACCGGGCGGTTCTGCCAGGCCACGGCCTTGCGGAAGGACGGGGTGCGGGCGATGTCCTGGAGGGTGTGCGCGGTCTCCACGGCGGCGTCGGCGAAGAGCCGGGAGAAGTCCTCCCAGCGGGCGCCGTCGAGGGGGGCGTCCGCGTCGAGCGTGTCGGCGGCCTCGGCCAGTCCGGGCGGGGCCAGCCGCAGCACCCCGTCGGCGGGGAAGCCGGGGCCGCGCAGGGCGAACTGTTCCCACAGGCGCCAGCGGCCGAGGCAGGGCAGGAGGTCTTCGGTCATGACGGGGCTCTCCTCGCGAGCGCGGGGGCGGGGGCGGGTCGGTGGCGGTGGCGGTGGCGCACGGCTACGGGACACGGGGCGGGCGGGGGCAGCGGACGTGCCGGGTACGCGGACACGGGGCCGGGGCACGGGGTACGGGACGCGTCCCTCGCACCGGGGCACCTGGCGCGTCCGGCCCGCGGGGGCTGCCGGGCGGGCGGCGTGGCGGGACGGCCCGTCTTCGGCCTCCCTCCCCGCCGCCGCGCCCCCCGGTCCCGGTGCGGGGTGGTCCGCGGCCGGTTCCGGGGCGGGCGCGCGGGGGACCGTGGGTCAGGGGCGGCCGTAGTCGGTGTCGACGACCTCGGCCAGGTCCCGCGGCGTCGGGTAGGCGAAGACCAGGGAGACCGGCACCGGGGCGCCGACGATCTCCTCCAGGCGGCCGGTGATCTGGAAGGCGGTGAGCGAGTCGCCGCCCGCCTCGTAGAAGTCGGTGTCCTCGGTCAGGTCGGGCAGGCCGAGCACCTCCCGGAAGATGTCGACGAGCAGGTCGGCGGTGTGGGCGGCGGTGGCGGCGTTCTCGGTCATGAGGCGTACTCCTCGGTGGTGGTCGTCACGGTGGTTCCCGTGGGGTCGGTGCTTGCTGTGTGGTGCAGGTCGTGCAGGCGGGCGGGGGTGTTGCCGCCGGAGACGACGGCCACGGCCCGCTCGCGGCGGCCGGCGCGCACGGCTCCGGCCAGGGCGACGGCTCCGCTGGGCTCCGCGTCGACACCGAGGCGGCGCAGCAGGGCGACGGCGGCGAGGATCTCGTCGTCGCCCACGGCGATCAGGTCGTCGACGCGGTCGCGGATGATCGGGTAGGGGACGCGTCCCGGCCGCTGGCCGCGCAGGCCGTCGGCGACGGTGGCGCAGGGCGGCAGTCGGACCGGGTGCCCGGCGGCCAGGGAGCGGGCGTAGCGGGGGCCCCGGTCCGGTTCGACGCCGACGATGCGCACCGGACGGTCCGCTGCCGCGAGGCAGACGCCGGCGAGGAGTCCGCCGCCGCCGGTCGGGACGTAGACCGTCTCGGTCCCGGGGGCGTCGGCGAGCACTTCGGCGCCGACCGTGCCCTGCCCGGCGACCACCAGGGGGTGGTCGGAGGAGGGGATGAGGGTGGCGCCGGTCTCCCGCGCGAGGGCGTGGGCCCGTTCCTCCCGTTCGGCCACTCCCCCGCCCACCCGGACGGTCCGGGCGCCCAGCGCCTGCAGGGCGGCGGTCTTGGCGGGGTCGGCGCCCGCCGCGAGGACCACGGTCAGGCGGACGCCGAGGGAGTGGGCGAGCCGGGCCAGGGCGATGCCGTGGTTGCCGGACGAGCCGGTGACGACCCGTCCGGCCCGCAGGGCCAGGAGGGCGTTGGCGGCTCCGCGGGTCTTGAACGAGCCGCCGTGCTGGAGGTGTTCGGCCTTGAGCAGGAGTCGCGTGCCGGGGACTTCCGGAACCGGTCCGCTCAGCAGGGGCGTGCGGCGGACGTGGGGGGCGATGCGGGCGGCGGCCTCGGCGACGTCGGCGGGGCCGGGGCGGGTGCCGGCCCCGGACCGCAGGCCGGTGGCGGTCACCGGGTGTCCCCCACGGTCAGCCGGCGGCGGTCGGTCTTGCCGCCGCGGGTGGTGGGCAGCGTGTCGTGGCGCCGGAAGTGCCGGGGCATCAGGTGCGGCGGCAGCGAGCGGGCCAGGTGGGCGCGCAGGTGGGCGTCCTTCGTGGCGGCCAGGTCGCCGGTGACGTGGGCCGTCAGGTAGGTGCGGCCCCGCTCGTCGGTGTGCGCGGTGACCACGGCGCCGCCGACGCGCGGGTGGGCGAGCAGGGCGCCCTCGACCTCGGCGGGGTCCACGCGGTAGCCGCGGATCTTGACCTGCCGGTCGGTGCGCCCGGCGTAGGTCAGGCCCCGCGGGCCCCACCGTCCGAGGTCGCCGGTGCGGTAGAGACGGGCGCCGGGCGGCCCGTAGGGGTCGGGCAGGAAGCACTCGGCGGTACGGGCCGGGTCACCGCCGTAGCCCCGGGCGAGGCCCGCTCCGCCGATGTACACCTCGCCCACCGTGCCGTCGGGGACGGCCGCGAGGCCGGCGTCGAGCACCCGGACGACCGTGCCGGGGCGGGGTGTTCCGACCACGTCGGCGGCCGTGTCGGGCTCGGCGGGCACGCGGTGGCGGGTGGTGGTCATGGTGCACTCGGTCGGCCCGTACTGGTTGACGAGCGTGCCCGGGACGGTCCGCCGTCCGCCGGCGGCCAGGAAGGGGCGCAGGGATTCGCCGCTGGAGGCGACCAGGCCGACGCCGGCCAGCGGCGCGGGCAGGTCCGGCCGTCCCGCCAGGTGGGCCAGGAAGGACGGGGTGGTGCTGAGCAGGGCGGTCACCCGGTGGGCGCGGACGGTGGCGGCGAAGCCGTCGGGCCGCAGCAGCCGGGAGCGTTCCGCGATCACCAGTCGTCCCCCGGCCAGCAGCGGGGCGAAGGTGTCCCGCAGGGAGGCGTCGTAGCCGAGCGGGGCCGTCTGGAGGGCCACGGTGTCCGGGCCGAGGCCGAAGGCGCGGGCGGTGTCGCGCAGGTAGGCGTCGAGGGCGTGGTGCTCGACGAGGACGGGGCGGGGCGCGCCGGTGCTGCCGGAGGTGTGGGTGACGTAGGCCAGGGCGTGCGGATCGACCGGGGCGGGCGGTGCCGCGGGCGGGCCCGGCGGGGTGGCGGGCCCGTCCAGCCGGATCGTCGGCAGGTCCGGGTCCGGGGCCAGGGTCCGCAGGTGCGCGGAGGTGGTCAGCAGCAGCCGGGTGCCCGCGCCGCGGACGAAGGCCGCGAGCCGGTCACGGGGCTGGGTGACGTCGAGGGCGAGGAAGGCGGCTCCGGTGCGCAGGACCGCGGCGATGGCGGCCACCGCGTCGGCGCCGTGTTCGACGGCGATGGCGCACACCGTCTCCGGCCCGGCGCCGTGGGCGCCGAGCAGGCGGCTCAGGGTGTCGGTGCGTGCGGCGAGCCGGCCGTAGGTGACGGGCCCCTCGGGGGTCTCCAGCGCGACGCGGCCGGGGTGGCGGGCCGCGTGCGCGGCGAGGTCGTCGGCGACGGTCCGCATCACGCCCCCCGGGTGCCGGCGACGGTCTGGTCGACGGCCACGAAGCGGAGTTCGGAGGTGTAGCGGTGCCCGTCGGCGTCGGTCAGCCAGGACTGTTCGGGGGTGGGCAGCATCTCGCTGACCTTCAGGCGGGCCGCGGGGTCCTCGCGGGCGAGGCGGCGGGCCGCCTTGGCGAGGATGGTGACGTACACGGGGCTGTCGAAGTCGACGTAGAACGGCCGGGGTTCGGCAGGGGAGACGACGAAGACGAAGCGGGGCAGGTCGTGGCGGCGCTGCCAGTGCCGGGCGCGGACGAACCGGGCGGCCTCGCTCTTCTCGTCGGCGAAGCCGACCTCTGCGACGGGGAGTTGCCAGGTCTCCCGGGCCACGGTCATGCGGTCGATGGTGATGCGCGGGGTGTGCTCGCCCTCGGGGCGGAGCGTGAAGCGGTCCATGACGCGCTGGGTGAGGGTGTTGGCGTAGACGTCGAGGACGTCGTGGACGGTGCCGTCGGGCAGTACGGCGCACAGGCGTCCGTCCCGGTCCTCGACGCGGACGTCGGCGCTCGGCACCGCGTTCGGGCGGTGCGGGTCGCCGGTCTGGTCGACCAGGGTGACGTAGTGGTCCTCGGGCCGGTCCAGGGCGGGCCGGCTGCGGGTGGACCACCGCAGGGGAAGCTCCTTGGGCAGCGTGGGCAGCAGTCGGGGGCCGGGGAAGTCGCGGGTGGTCTCGGCGAGGAGCCGGTCGCGGTCGGGGTGCTGGTGGACGAAGAGGGAGGCGCCCATGGTGTTCAGGGCGCAGTGCATCTCGCCGAGGACGAGGTCCACGTCGCCGCGGGCGAGGGCGTCGGGGTCCTCGGCGACGACCAGGACGTCGGGGCTGATGTAGCGGGCGAGGGACCAGCCGTCGCCGGGCTCGGCGAACTCGCGGCGCACGCGGTCGGCCAGTTCGGCCGTGGTCAGGCGGACGCGGCGGGCACCGGGGGGCAGGCCGAGGACGCGTCCCCACTTGGCGCGCAGTTCGGCCTGGGCGGTGTCGATCAGGTCGCCGGCGTCCGGGTGCGGCGAGGGCAGGGTGTGCATCCACAGGGTGGCGAGGTCCACCGGGGTGCCGTCGGCGCCCAGGCGGGCGTGGACGGTGCGCAGGCGGGCCCGGATGCCGTCGGCGAAGCGGTTGGTCATCCAGCGGGCCGCGGTCAGGCAGAGCTGGAGGGGTTCGAGGTGCGCCAGGAGGGCGGGGCCGGCGGTGGCGGTGGCGGAGCGCCGGGCGTCGGAGTACACCAGTCCGCGGCAGGGGGCGGTGCGCGCGCCCTTGGCCCGCTGGGCGTCGCTGTCGGTGAGGGCGGCGAAGTCGGCCTCCAGGGCGCCGATCGCGGCGGTCAGCGCGGCGGCGTCGGTGCCGGCCGCGCGTACGGCGTCCCGGCCGCGTTCGAGCACGGCGAGCTGGGCGAGGGCCCGGTCGCGGGCGGCCTCGTCGGGGACGCGTTCGAGGATCCGGCGCAGGGCCCGGTCGGGGTGGGTGGCGGCGGGCACCTCCAGGCGGTGGGCGACCCAGCGCCGGCGGACCAGCTCCTCCACGATGCCGGCGACCTCGTCGGGGTCCCGGCCCAGGTCGGCGGCGATGGCGGCCGGGTGCCGGGTGCCGTCGCAGCGCCGCAGGACCGCCTGCCGGAGGTCGTCGACGGGCTGGGCGGGCCGGCCCGGGACCCGTACCGCGCCGTCCTCGCAGCGCACGAAGGACATCCGGCGCGGCGGGATCCACCGCATCAGCCCGGTGTCCTCGCCGAGCACCTTGGCCAGGGCGTCGACGGCCCAGCCGGAGAAGTACACCTCCTGCGCGGCGAGGAAGCCCCGTCCGGGGTCCACGGTGACGGCGTGCGGCGCGGCCGGGTCCCAGCGGCCCCAGCCGACGGGGCCGAAGAAGCCGATGGTGTCGTTCTTGACGCAGAACCGCTGCCAGTAGTGGGCGACCAGTTCCTCGCGCTGGCGGGGCATGCTGCTGCGCTTGTCCACGCCCGGCGTCCACCGCAGGAACGGCGCGATGCCGGTGCGCAGTACCGCCGGGTTCTGCCAGGCGAGGGCCGCCTGGAAGCGGGGCCGGCCGGCGATGTGCTGGAGGTGGCGGGCGGTGTCGACGGCCGCCTCGGCGAGGTCCCGCGCGAAGGCGTCCCACTCGGGTCCGGACAGGTCGGTGCCGGGGCGGAACTTGTCGGCGGCCTCGGCCAGTCCGGGCGGGGCGAGGCGCAGCACGCCGTCGGCGGGGAAGCCGGGGCCGCGCAGGGCGAACTCCTGCCAGAGCCGCCAGCCTCCGCCCGGTAGCAGGACCGGTGCGTGCTCGTCCGACATCACGTGCTCCTTCCGGAAAGGGGGATGCGGGCCGGCCGGGGGTCGTCCGGCCGGGCGCCGGGCTCCCCCGGCCGGTCAGCACCGTCCCGCGCCGGGGCGGTGCGCCACCAGGGAAGATCCGGCAGCAACGCGCGCCGCCGGCTCGGCGCGTTCGTCCCTGCCCGGCGCCGGCGGGTGCCCGGCACGCTGGCCGCGTCGGCCCCGACCTGCGGCCGGCCCCACCACCTGCGGGAGGTTCACCATGACGCAAACCGACTCCACGACCGGCGCGGGCACCGACGAGGCCCGTCCGGACACCGACGAGGTGTACCTCGTGGTCCGCAACGACGAGGAGCAGTACTCGATCTGGCGGGCGGACCGCGAGGTGCCCGCCGGCTGGCACCCGGAGGGCACACGGGGCGGCCGGCAGGAGTGCCTGGACCACATCGGCGTGATCTGGACGGACATGCGCCCGCTCAGCCTGCGCCGCCGGCTGGCCGGGGCGGATGTCTGAGCCGGGGGCGGGCCGGCTGCTCGACCCGCCCGCGCACGCCCCGCCGCCGGTGCCGGCCGGGCTGCCGTGTCCGGCGGTGCTGGACCTGTCCGGGCTGGGGCGGCGGACGCGGGCCCCGGGTCCCCGGGTCCTGCGGGGACCGCTGGAGCTGTACCTGGCCCGTGTCGGAGCCCAGGACGAGCGGACCCTGCGGGACGCGCGGGAGCTGCTGGACGCGGAGGAACGCGACCGGGCCCGCGCGTTCCGGCACGACCGCGACCGGACGGCGTACGTGGTCGCGCACGCGGCGCTGCGCGACGTGCTCGGCGTGCTCCTCGGCCTGCCCGCCGAGGCCCTGCCCCTGGCGCGGGAGCCGTGCGCGGGCTGCGGCGGGCCGCACGGCCGGCCGGTCCTGCGCACGCCGGGTGTGCACTTCTCCCTGTCGCACAGCGGCGACCTGGTGCTGGTGGCGCTCGCGCCGGCCCCGGTCGGTGTCGACGTGGAGGGGCTGGCCACGGACCGGGCGGTGCTCGGCGCCCGGTCGGCGCTGCACCCGGCGGAGGCGGAGGAACTGGCGCTGCTGCCCGCGCACGGCCGGCCGGCCGCGTTCACCCGCGCCTGGGTCCGCAAGGAGGCCTACCTGAAGGGTCTCGGCACGGGTCTGGTGCGCGATCCGGCGCTGGACTACGTGGGCACCGGGCCGCTGCCGGCCACCCCGGCGGCGGGGTGGAGCCTGCGGGACGTCGCGGTCCCGGCGGGGTACGCGGCGGCGGTGGCCCTGCGGACGCCCTGACGGCCACGGCGGAAGCCGCGCGGCACGTGTCCCGAGCAGCACGGCACGCGGTCCGACGGCACGGAACAGGGCGGGGACCGGTCCGGTGGGACCGGTCCCCGCTCCCGTGTCGCGGGGCCCGCGCGGGGGTCCTCCTCCCGCCGGCGGCCGTGTGCACGACGCCTTCACCGGCCGCGCACGCTCACAGCGGACCCGACGCGCTACGATCACCGGCGTGACCGCTGCGGAACCGACCATCGTCGCCACCTCCGGAGGTCATCGCGTCGGCGCGCGCAGCCGGGTCCTCTTCGACGCCCTCGTCCACCACGCGGTCGATCTCTCCGGGGTACACGGCAGGCGCCCCCGCGTCCTCTACCTGGGCACCGCGGTGGGCGACGCCGAGCACGTGACATCGCGGATGGGCGAGGCCGCCCGGGTGGCGGGCTTCGACCTCACCCCGCTCCACCTCTTCCCGATGCCGAACGTCGAGGACGTCGAGGGCACGGTGCTCGGCTGCGACGTCGTCTGGGTGATGGGCGGTTCGGTGGCCAACCTGCTCGCCGTGTGGCGGGTGCACGGGCTGGACGAGATCCTGCGGCGCGCCTGGCGCGCCGGGGTGGTGCTCGCCGGGGTGAGTGCGGGTTCCCTCTGCTGGTACGAGGGCGGCACCACGGACTCCTTCGGCCCCGAACTCCGCCCGGTCACCAACGGGCTGGGGCTGCTGCCGTACGGCAACGGGGTCCACTACGACAGTGACGGGGGCCGGCGTCCGCTGATCCACCGGCTGGTCGCCGAGGGCGTCTTCGACACGGCGCACTGCACCGACGACGGGGTGGGCCTGGTCTACCGGGGCACCGAACTCGTCGAGGTGGTGGCGGAGCAGCGGGACAAGGGCGCCTACGTGGTGTCCCGGGACGGCGGCCGGGCCGTGGAGGAGCGCCTCGTGCCACGGCTGCTGCCCGCGCCCCCCGGCTGACGGCGGCCGGAGGGCGCGGGCGGCCCGGCCCGGAGGGCGCGGGGCGCCCGCGGGCGGGGCGGGCACCGTCGGATCACACCAGGCCATGGCGCACGGCGTGGGCGACGGCGTGGGCCCTGTTGCGGGCCTGCAGCCGGGCCATGATCTCGTAGATGACGTTCTTGACGGTGTGTTCGGAGCAGCGGAGCAGCAGGGCGATGTCCGCGTTGCCGTGTCCCTCGGCCATGAGGCGCAGCACGGACGCCTGACGCGCGGTCAGGACGGGACGGCCTCCGCCGGCCCGGTCCGTGCCGCGTGGCCCGCCGGTCAGCAGGTGGGAGAGTTCCGGGTAGGGGATGCTCGGGTGCGGGTGGGCCGCGCGGCGTACCGCGGCGACCAGGGTCTCCTCGGTGAGGTCGGCGGTCCGCAGGACGGCCGCCCCGGCCCGCAGCGCGAGCTTCAGGTCCGTCCGGCCGACGGTGTCGCACACGAGGAGCAGGGGCCCGGTGTCCCGGCGGCCGGTCAGGGCGCGGGCGGCGTCGGGGGCGGGGATCACGGTGACGGTGCCGGGCCCCGCGTGCTCCGGCGCGCAGGCCAGTCGGGCGCGGCGGGCCACGCCGCGCACGCGGTCCGCGCCGGGCACGGGTGCGATGCGCAGGACGACGGGCGCGGACGTCGCCCCGACGCCGGGCGCGGGGGGCGCGGTGGGGCCGGGTACGGGGGGCGCGGTGAGCACGGCCGCCGTCACAGCAGGCCCGCCCGGAGCGCGTAGGCGACGGCGTGAGCGCGGTTGCGCAGCCGGAACCGCCGGGTGATGTCGTGGACCACGGTGGTCACGGTGCGCGGCGAGTAGGCGAGCCGCCGGGCGATCTCGGCCGTCTCGTGGCCGTCGGCGAGCAGTCGCAGCACCGAGCGTTCCCGGTCGGACAGCATGCCGTCGCTCCAGCCCCCGGCGGTGTGCCGGAGGTCGGCCGGACGGTCCAGGAGCTGTTCGAGCAGGCGGGGTGGCAGGGTGCAGTCGTCGCGGGAGGCGGCCAGCACCGCGTGGGCGAGGCGTGGCGCGTCGGCGTCCCGGCGCGGCAGCAGCCCGCGGGCCCCGGCGGCCAGGGCGTGCAGGGCGTCGCCGGAGGCGAGGGCGCCCGCGACCAGGACGACGGCGGGGCTGTGCGGCAGGGCGCGGGTGGCGCGCACCATGTCGAGTTCGGCCGGTCCGGGGCGGTCCACGGTGAGGACGGCGACACGGGCGTCCGCCGGCTCGCACACGGTCAGGTCCGGGCAGGCCTGCAGGGTGGTGCGCGTGCCGGCCTCCAGTACCGGGTCGAGGGCGACCACGCCGACGGTCACGGTTGCTCCCATCTGCGACTCCTAGGAAGTTCGTCCGCCCGGTCGGGCGCGCTCCGGGCCGGTTCTGCGGTGGGGACTGCGCATCACCGTGCCGCTGCGGGGGCCCGCCGGCATCGGTAGCCGATCCCCACCTTTCCGGCCGGCCGGGGCCGCCCCGGCCGGGCCGGTTCCCCCACGACCGCCTCGCCACCCGTCACGGGCCGGTCGCGGGCCGGCCGGCGCGGTGGCGGTGATCTGCGAGGGGAAGTCCCGTACCGCCGTGGGGGCGTAGGGGACGGGCTCTTGGGGAAGCGTCCCCCGCGAAGTGCGGGGCACGGGGGGTCCGGGCACGCGCCGGGGGCGGGCACAAGGGCCGAACGCGCGGAACCGCGCCGGGCCCGGCGTCCCGGCCACCCAGGTGGGCCGGCCGGGCAGCACCGCCGCCGGCCTGCGGCTTTCCCCCGGCGCGGGTGGGCCGGCGCGGCGGGTGCGGCGGCGCCGCGCAGAATATGGGGGACGCCTACCCATGTGGGCGTCCCCGGGGTCTGCGACCTTCTTACTCGTGACTGAGACCGCCGGCCCCCCGGCATCCCGCAGCACCGTCCTCCCGCCCTCGTGGTGGGCCCCGGCGCTGTCCCTCGCGGAACGGCTCGCCGCCCCCGGCCGTCCGGCGGCGCCCGCCGACGCCGCCGCCGTCCCCGCTCCCTGGGCCGCGGGGGACGCCGAGGGCTTCGCCCTGCGGCTCGCCCACCTCGGTGTGGACCGGGCCACGGCCGCGGCGCTGGCCTCCGAGCCCGCCGAGCGGCTGGCCGCCCGCGCCGCCAAGCCCGGCTGGGCCCGGTACGCCGAAACCGTCCTGGACGGCGCCGTCAGGCAGCCGGCCGGCCGGGGCGGCGAGGGAGCCGACGCCTTCGCCCCGGTCGTACGGCCGCTCGTGGACGCCGCCACCGCGCGGCTTGCCGACCTGCTGCCCGCGGGCGCCGAACAGGACGTGTGGCGGGCGGCGTTCGCACGGCGCCTGACGCACCAGCTCGTCCGCCTGGCGGCGCGGACCCTGGTCCACGAACTCGACACGGCGCGGCGCGGCGGGCGGCTGGCCGGTGCCGGGCCCCGCGCGCGGTTCGACGCCTTCGTCGCCGCCACGGGCACCCGGCGGGGCCTCGGCGCGCTGTTCGCCTCCCGCCCGGTGCTGGCCCGGATGCTCGCCCAGACCTCGCTCGACGCGACCGAGGCCGCCGCCGAACTGGCGGCCCGTTTCGCGGCCGACCGGCAGGACCTGGCCGCCGGGCTCCTCGGCGGACGCGACCCGGGACCGCTCACCGGGGTGGAGTTCGGCCTCGGGGACGCCCACGAGGGCAACCGGTCCGTCGCGGTCCTGCGCTTCGCCGGTCAGCGGCTGGTCTACAAACCGCGTCCGCTCGGCCAGCACGCGCTCCTCGACGACCTGGTGGGCTGGCTGAACGCCAAGGTGCCCGGACTGGACCTGCGCACCCCGCGCAGTCTGCGCCGCGAGGCGTACGGCTGGCTGGAGTTCGTCGAGCACCGCTGGTGCCGCTCGGTGACCGAGACCGACGCCTTCTACCGGCGCCAGGGCGCGCTGCTGGCCCTGCTGTACGCGGTGGACGGCGCCGACATGCACTACGAGAACGTCATCGCCCGTGGCGACCAGCCGGTCCTGGTGGACGCCGAGACGCTGTTGCACACCGGGCTCGGGCAGGCCGTGACCGCGGGCGCGGACCCGGCGGCGGAGGCGCTGCGGGCCTCGGTGCACCGCACCTGTCTGCTGCCGCACCTGCTGATCGGCGAGCACGGGGCCCTGGACATCTCGGCGCTCGGCCGCTCCACCGACGGCACCCACCCGAGCGAGGGGCTGCACTGGCGGGACAGCGGGCTGGACACCATGCGGGCGGTGCGCGGACCGCTGCTCAGCCCCGGGGCGCACAACCAGCCGCTGCCCGCGGGCCGCACCCTGGAGGGCGCCGACCACCGGGCGGCGCTGCTGGAGGGCTTCCGTACCGCGTACGCGGCGCTCGCCGCCGACGGGGCCGAACTACTCGGGGAGGGAGGGCCGTTGACGTGCGGCGCGGGCCGGCCCGCCCGGCTCGTCGCGCGTGCCACCCGGCTGTACGCGACGCTCCTGGAGGAGTCCGCCCACCCGTCGCTGCTGGGCGACGCGCTCGCCCGGGAGGGGGTCTTCGCGGTGCTGTGGACGGAGTCCGAGCACGACGCGGCGCGCCAACGGCTGATCGAGCACGAGACGGCGGCCCTGTGGCGCGGTGACGTGCCGCTGTTCACCCACCTGCCGTCGGGGACGGCGGTGCGGGCGGACGACGGCACCTGGCTGCCCGGTCTGCTGCCGGTGGCGGGGGTGGACTCGGTGCGGGAGAAGATCGCCCGGATGGACGAGGTCGACTGCCACGACCAGGAATGGGTCATCACGGCCACGATCGCGGCGCGGGGCGCGGGCTCCCCGCTGGAGCGGCCCCGGTCCGAACTGGCGGTGGGGCCGGTGCCGGCCGTCGCGCCCGACGCGTCACGGCTGCTCGCCGCCGTCTGCGGGATCGCCGACGAGATCGCCGCCCGCGCGGTGCGGGACGGCGACCGGACCAACTGGCTCGGCCTGGAGCGGGTGTCCGGCCCGCACTGGGCGGTGCTGCCGATGGGCGCCGGGCTCGCGCAGGGCTACTGCGGGGTGGCGCTGTTCCTGGCGCACACGGACGCGCTGGCCGGAGCGGGCCGGTACGCCGCGCTCGCCCGGGAGGCGGTCCGCCCGCTGCCCGCCCTGCTGAAGGCCCTGGCAGGCGACCCCGCACTGAGCGCGGCGGCCGGGCCGGGCGCCTACGACGGCCTCGGCGGCATCGTGTACGCGCTGCTGCGGCTGTCGGCGCTGCTCGGACCGGGTCCGGCGGACTGCCTGCCGGACGCGCTCACCGCCCTCGGGCACGCCGCGTCCGCCTCTTCCGACCCGGGGTTCGCCGGCGGTGCCGCCGGGGCCCTGACCGCCGCCGTCGCCGTGCACGAGGCGACCGGCGACCCGGCGGCGCTGCGGCTGGCGTCCGCGCTGGCGGACCGGCTGCTCGGCGCGGTGTCCAGCCCGGACGGGGACCCGGCAGGCGCCGGGGCGCGCGGTCTGCCCGCCGGTCTCGCCGACGGCGCCGCGGGCATCGGGTGGGCGCTGCTGCGGTACGCCGACCGCCTGCCCGGGGAGACCGCCGCGCACACGGCCGCCGCCCGGACGCTGCTGGCCGGCGCGGTACGGGACGCCGAGGACTCGACCTGGTCGCGCGGGCTCGCCGGGGCGGCGGCCGTCGCCGCCCACCTGCCTCCCGGGCCCGGGGCACCCGCCGCGGGACGGACGCCGGAGCCGGACGGGCGCCCCGACCTCAGCCTCGGGCAGGGCGCTCTCGGCACGCTGGAGGCCCTGGCCGTCAGGGCCGGCCGGGGCGAACCGGCCGCCGCCGCGGCGCTGGCCCGGCACGCCGGCCGGGCGCTCGCCCTCGTCGAGGCGCGGAGCCACCGCTGCGCCACCCCCGACCACGTGCCCTCCCCCGGCCTGCTCGACGGGCTGTCCGGCATCGGGTACGGGCTGCTGCGCCTCGCGCACCCCGGCACCGTCCCGTCCGCCCTGCTCCTGTCCCACCCCGGCCACCGGCCGGCGACCCACCGCTGACGCACGGCACTTCCAGCTCCGGCCCCGTACCCGACGTACGGACATCAGAAGGGGAACACCCATGGACCGGCACCCGAACACCACCGCCGACGCCGCCGTGAACGCCGCCGAGGAGACGGACGCGGCGGGCGGGATCACGCTCACCGGCCGCAACCGCGCCTGCGCCCGCGCCCGGGTCCTGGCCGGGATGGTGCTGACCAGCGGCATCGTCATCACGCTGACCTCGCTGGACACCTCGGTCTCCGCCCCGAGCTGAGCCCGCGCGGTCGTCGCCCGCGATGACGGCGCGGGCCCGCCGGACGGGCCCGCGCCGCGGCGCGTCCGGCGGGAACGCCCGCCTCCGCCCCCGGTGGCGGGCCGTCCGGCGCAGGTCCGGCGGGGGCGCGGTGTGTGACGGCGCCGATGCGGTCTGCCCCGGATTCCGGCATCCTGACTATCATCTGCGTCCATGCGTTCCCATGCGCCTTCCCTCGTCGGGCGAGACCCCCAACTCCGTCTGCTCGACAGCGCCCTGGCCGAGGCGCGGGAGGGACGGGGCGGTGTCGTCTTCCTGGTCGGTGAGGCCGGGGTGGGCAAGTCGCGGCTCGCGGCGGAAGCCGTGGGCGGCGCGCTCGGATCCGGGATGCGGGTCCTGCGCGGCCGGAGCAGCACCACCGGCCCCGCGGTGCCGTTCCGTCCGCTGACCGAGGCGCTGATGCCGCTGTTCCGCGGCGGCGAGCCCCTGGACGACACGGCCCTCGGCCCGTACCGGCCGGTCCTCGGCCGGCTGATACCCGAGTGGGACACCGGGGAGCGCGAGAGCACCTCCATGGTGATCCTGGGCGAGGCGGTGCTGCGGCTGCTGCTGGCCGCGGCGCGCGGGCAGGGACAGTTGCTGCTGCTGGAGGACCTGCACGACGCCGATCCGGAGACCCTCGGCGTCCTCGAGTACCTGGTGGACAACCTGGAGTGCACGCCGGTGCTGCTGCTGGCCACCGTGCGGACCGACTTCAGCGACGCCCTGGACCTGGCGCAGTCCGCCCGCCGCCGGGGCGCGGCCACCCTCGCCGAGCTGCCGCCGCTGACCCGGCCCCAGGTGGAGGAGATGACGGCGGCGCACCTCGGGGTCGCCGGCCCCGGGGAGGTGCCGCCCGCGGTCCCGGACCGCCTGTGGGAGGACAGCGCGGGCAGCCCCTACCTGGTCGAGGAACTGCTGCAGTCCATGATCGGGGCGGGCACGCTGGTGCAGGGCGCCGACGGCTGGCGCACGGTCGGCGATCTGCGGCGGGACGTCTCCTCCACGCTGGCCCGGGGCATCCTGCGCCGCATCGACCGGCTGGGCGCGCAGGGCCTGACGCTGCTGTCGGCCGCCGCGGTGCTGGGCCGCCGCTTCCCGCTCACCGTGCTCCAGCACATGACGGGCGCCGACGACCGGACGCTGCTGAGCCATCTGCACGCCGGCGTCGCCGCCCGGCTCGTCCTCCCGGACGAACCCGCCCCCGACTGGTACTCGTTCCGCCACTCCCCCACCGTGGAGGCCCTGTTCACGCAGATGACGCCGGGCCAGCGCGCGGAGCTGTCCCGGCGCGGCGCGCGGGCCGTCGAGGAACTGCACCCGGGCCTCGACGGCGACTGGTGCGCGCTGGCGGCCGGGCTGCGCTGCGAGGCGGGGGACCGGGTGGAGGCGGGGCTGCTCTACGCGGAGGCCGGCGGACGGGCCCTGGCGGCGGGCGCCCTGGGCTCCGCGGTGACCTTGCTGAGCCGGGCCGGGGAACTGCTGGCCGAGGCCGGTGACCCGCAGGCACGGGCCTCGGTCCTGGAGGATCTGCTGCCCGCGCTCGCGGAGGCCAGCGACTTCGCCCGCGCCTTCGACCTGGCCGAGGACCTGCACGCGCTGGGCGGGGCCGGGCTGAGCGCCGTACGCCTGGCCACGCTGCACACCCGGCTGGCCAAGGTGGCCCACACGGCGGGCCGGTGGAGCGACGGCAACCGGCAGGTCGACCGGGCCCGGGAGGTCCTGGCGGGGGCACCGGACGAGGCGACGGCCGCGGCCGTCGACGTCACGGCCGCCTACCTCGCCCTGGACACCCCGGGGCCGGACCGCACCCAGCACGCGGAGAAGCTCGCCCGCTCGGCCGCCGACACCGCCGAACGGCACGGCCTGCCCGTCGTCGCCTGCCAGGCATGGGAGTTGCTGGCCACCGTCGCCCGCGAGCGGGACCCCGAGGAGTCCGCCGGCATGCTCCGGCAGGCCCAGCGGACGGCGGAGCGGCACCGGCTGCCGCTGCAGCGCATGTACGCGGCCACCCGCATGGGCGGCAACGCCTGGCTCGCCGAGGGCGACACCGCCGGCCTGCTGGCGGCCCGCGAGGAGGCGCTGCGGCTCGGCTCGGTGAACATCGTGCACACGGTGGACGGCATCCTCGTCCTGGACGCCGTGCTGCGCGGCGACCACGAGGCCGCGCGGTCGGCCGCCGCGGACTGCCTGTCGGTGGCACGGCGGCTGCGCCTGGCGCCCGTCGTGCGGTACGTCCTGATGGCACGGGCCACCCTGGAGGCGCACCGCGCGGACCGGGCGGCGATGGAGGCGGCCCTGGCGGCGTTCACCGAGTGGGACGGCGCGGGGTCGCAGGAGGAGCCGCTGAGCCTCGGCCTGGCCCGCGCCTTCTGCGCGCTGCTGGAGGAGGACCGCGACCTGGCGCGCGCCGAACTGCGGGCGGTGCAGTCGCTGGAGGCGGGCAATCCCTCCACCTACCACCTGGGCGGCACCCACGGTCTGGTCCTGCTGCTGGACGTGCTCGCCGGTGACGCGGACCGGCGGCGGCACGAGGAGACCACCGCCACCGCGATGGCCCGGATGCGGTGGAACCGCCAGTTCGTGCTGCTCGCCGACGCGGTGCTGCTGGGCCGGGAGGGCGCGCGGACGCGCGCGGCGGCGGCGGTGGAGTCCGCGCTGGCCGCGGCGGAACCGTATCCGCTCGCCCGGCACCTGGGGCTGCGGCTGATCGCGGACGCGGCGCACCGGGACGGCTGGGGCGACGCGGTGGGCTGGCTGCGGCAGGCCGAGCACCACTTCCACGAGCGGGACCTCGTGGCGGTCACCGGCGCCTGCCGGGCGGCGCTGCGCCGCTTCGGCGCCCCGGTGCACCAGCACCGCTCCGGGACCAGCTCGATCCCGCGGGACCTGCTCGCCCAGGGCGTGACCGTGCGGGAGTTCGACGTGTTCCGGCTGCTCGCGGAGCGGCTGAGCAACAAGGACATCGCCGACCGGCTGTTCATCTCGCCCCGCACCGCGGAGAAGCACATCGCGAGCCTGATCACCAAGACGGGAGCGGCCAACCGCGCGGACCTGTGCGCGCGGTCGGCCGCTGTGAAGGAGTAGGCCACCGCCGGCCGGGGCCCTACCGCATCTCGCGCACCGCCCTCGACGCGAGCACCGCCAGTCCGGTCGCGGCGAGCAACCCGGCCACCACCCCGAACAGGAGGGAGACGTCCCGGCCGGCCAGCGCCCCGCACACGATCAGCGACAGCGGGGCGACGCCGTAGCCGAGGACCATGTCGACGGAGACGACGCGGGCGAGCACGTCCTGCGGGATGTTGCGCTGGATCCAGCTCAGTCCGAACACGCCCTGGAACCCGATGGCGAAGCCCATGGCGAGGACGGTGGCCACGACGACGGGGGTGCTGTGCACCAGGCCGAGGACGGCCATCCCCGCGCCGAGCCAGCCGGCCAGCGCCGCCACCAGCAGACCGACCCGGGGGCGCCCGCCGAGGGCGCCGCCGGCGAGGGTGCCGAGCACGGCTCCCGCGGCGAGGGAGCCGTTGAGCACGCCGAGCGTGGCCGAGCCGCCGCGCAGCACCTGGTTCGCGAGGGTGGCGAAGCCGACGGTGAAGGGCCCGGCGTAACAGAAGTTGACGGCGGTGTCGAGGGCGACGACCGTCCGCAGCCGCGGGTCGCGGGCGGTGTACGTGATGCCCTCGCGGATGCGGGCGCCGAGGGACGCCTGTCTGCCGGGGGTGCCGTCGGCGGCGGGGCGGGGCGGTCTGGGCCGGGTGCGGACGCGCGAGACGCACAGCCCGCACAGGGCGAAGCAGCCGGCGTCGACGAGGAAGGCGACCGGTGCCCGGGTCAGGGCGATGACCAGTCCGCCGATCGCCGGTCCGATGACGGCGGCGGTGCGCGCGCCCGCCCCCATCAGCGCGTTGGCCGGGGTGAGCAGTGCGTCGTCGACGACCGAGGGCAGGATGGAGACGCGTGCGGGCTGGAAGAAGGCGTCGACGGTGCCGAAGGCGGCGGCCGCCGCGCACAGCATCCACACCGTCAGGTCCCCGCTGAGGCCCGCGACGCCGACGGCCGTCATCAGCGCGGCCCGGGTCCAACTGGAGGCGACCATGAGGGTGCGCGGGGACATCGAGTCGCCGAGGCTGCCGCCGACCAGGGTGAACAGGGCGCGGGGGACTGCCTGGAAGGCCAGGACGTAGCCGAGGGCGAGGGTGGAGCCGGTCAGGGAGAGGGTGATCCAGGAGAACGCGACGACGCTGAAGCCGTCGCCGAGCAGCGACAGGGCCTGCCCCGTCCACAGGAGCCGGAAGGACCGGTGCCGCAGGGGGGCCCACAGGCGTGGGCCGGCCTCGGCGAGGGTGGTGGCCATGGGTGCCTTTCGTCGACCGGGGTCCGGTCAGTAGCGGACGGGCAGGGCTGTGAGCGCGCGGTTGAGCAGGGACGGCTGCCAGGCCGGGCGGCCGGGGCCGGCGAGGGTCAGGCCCGGGTGGTCGCACACCAGCGTGCGGACGGCGGCCACCGCGACCAGGCGGGCCAGGGCGGCGCCGATGCAGAAGTGGGCGCCGAAGCCGAAGCCGAGGTGCGTGGCGCCGCTGCGGCGGACGTCGAACCGGCCGGGGTCGGGGAAGCGGGCCGGGTCGCGGTTGGCGGCCGCGGTGACGAGGAAGATCCGGTCCCCGGCGCGCAGGGTGCGGCCGTCGAGGTCGAGGTCGCGGGCGGCGGTGCGGATGGACATCTTGGACGGGCCGTCCAGGCGCAGGGTCTCCTCCACCGCGCCCCGGGCCAGTTCGGGATCGGCCCGGACGGCGGCCAGTTGCCCCGGGCGGGTGTGCAGGGCGAGGACGGTGTTGGCGATGAGGTTGCTGGTGGTCTCCCCGCCGGCGAACGCCATCTGGGTGAGCATCCCGGTGAACTCCTCCTCGCTGACCGAGTCGCCGACCCGGCCCTCCCGGAGGACCTGGCTGATCAGGTCGTCGCCGGGTGTGGCACGGCGCCGGGCGACGAGGGCACCGAGGTAGTCGTCGAGGCTCACCAGCGCCTGGAGCGAGGCCCGGTACTCGCTCTCCTCCTGGGCGGTGCCGAGGACGAGGTCGGCGACGCGGGTGTTCCAGTACCAGAAGGAGGGGCCGTCGGCGGGCGGGATGCCGAGCCAGCGGGCGAACACCAGGGCGGGCAGCGGTCTGGCGACGTCGGCGAGGAGGTCGCCGGTGCGGCCGGGCACCGCCCTGCGGGCGAGGACGGCCCGGGTCGCCTTCTCGGTGAAGGCGCGGTAGCGGGCCACGGCGCGGGCCGCGAACGCCTCCTGGAAGACCTGGCGCAGCCGGCGGTGCCGGGGCGGGTCGTTGAAGACCATCCAGCGCGACAGGATGCCGAAGGCCCGTTCGGCGTCCTCGCGGGCGCCCTGCGGGACGGCGTCCATCAGGGGCCGCACCCGGTCGGCGGAGACCGCGGGGTCGCGCAGGCAGCGCATCACCTGGTCGTGGCCGGTGACGAGCCAGGCGTGGTGCAGGGGGCTCCAGTGGACGGGCGCGTGGTCGCGCAGGGCGTCGAGGTGGCCGTAGGGGTCGGCGATCATGTCCGGGGAGAGCAGGTAGCGTTCGGTGACGCCGGGGGCGTGGGGGGTCATCGGGTGTCTCCCGTCCCGGCGCGTGCGGCGGTCCCGGCGGCCTTCGCGGCTCCGGAGGCGTCGATGCCGGTGAGCAGGCCGGCGATGCCGCGCACCCGGGGCGCGGCCATCATCGACATGTGGTCGCCGTCGCTGACGTGCAGCGTGAGCCCGCCGCCGGCCACCTCGCGCCAGCGGGCGACGTAGGTGTCGTAGTCGACGTCCAGGCCGGGCATGGTGCGGCCGCGCGGCAGTCCCGCGGCCTCGCTGCCCACCACCAGGTGCACGTGGCCGGGGTGGGGACGGACCTCGTAGGCGGCGAGGGCGGCGAGCAGCGAGTGCCACACCTCGATCGGGGCGCCCTCGACGAGGGCGGCCTCGGACGGGCTCATGCCGGCGCCGAGCAGGGCGGCCGTCAGCTCGGCGGTGGCCCGCTCGCGCCGCGGGGAGGGCGGCAGGCCGCGCAGCCGGTCGCGCAGGCGCAGGGCCTCGCGCAGGTCCCGGGTGACGCCCAGGAGCCGGTCGCGGGCGGCCGGGTTGGGCAGGTAGGGCTCGATGAGGACCAGCGGGGCGACGGGGTGTCCGGCCCGGTGGAGCTGGGTGGCCATCTCCAGGGCGATGTTGGCGCCCATGGACCAGCCGAGCAGGGCGTGCGGGCCGCTGCCGCCGCGTTCGGTGATCTCCGCGACGTAGTTGGCGGCGATGCCGGTCACGGTGCTCGGGTCGGTGCCGCCGAGCAGACCGCGCGCCTGGAAGGCGTGCACGGGGCTGCCGGGCGGCAGGGCGCGGGCGAGCGGGACGAACCAGGCGGCGCTGCCGCCGGTGGGGTGCACGCACCACAGGGGCTCCCCGGTGCCCTCGCGCAGCCGGACCTCGGAGGTGACGGCGGCGGGCAGTCCCTCGCCCGCGGTCCGTACCGCGTGCCGGGCGAGCCGGGCGAGGGTGGGGTGCTCGATCAGGTCCCCCACCGAGACCGGCAGGCCGCGCGCGGCGGCCATGAGGGAGACGCGGACGGTGGACAGGGAGCTGCCGCCGATGCGGAAGAAGTCGTCGTGGACACCGATGCGGGAGAGGCCGAGCACCTCGCGCCAGATCTCGGCGAGGATCTTCTCGGCGGCGCCGGAGGGGGCGACGTACCCGGTGTCCGGCCGGTCGGGTTCGGCCGGCGGCAGGGGCAGGGCCCTCTTGTCCGTCTTGCCGCTGCGGTTGACGGGCATCTCGTCGAGGACCACGAACCGCGCGGGCACCATGTACGCGGGCAGCCGGGCCCGCAGGACGCCGCGCAGGTCCTCGGTGGCGGGCCGGTGTGCCCCGGAGAGGACCAGGTAGGCGACGAGGGCCGGTTCGCCGGGCAGGTCGGTGCGGTGCAGGACCACCGCCTGCCGGACCTCGGGAAGCTGCCGCAGCGCGTGCTCGATCTCCCCGGGCTCGATGCGGAATCCGCGGAGTTTGACCTGGGAGTCACGGCGGCCCAGCCACTCCACGGAGCCGTCCGGCCGGTGCGTGCCGAGGTCGCCGGTGCGGCACAGCCGCTCGCCCGGGGCCCCGTACGGGTCGGGGACGTAGGTGGCGGCGGTCAGGGCGGGCCGGCCCAGGTAGCCGCGGCCGACGGCGACGCCGCCGAGGTGGATCTCGCCGGGGGCGCCGGCCGGCACCGGCTGGAGGTCGTCGTCCAGGACGTGGACGCGGGTGTTGCGGATCGGGGTGCCGACGGGCGGGCGGCCCCGGCCGGGTTCCAGTTCGGCGGCCAGGGACCACACGGTGGTCTCGGTGAGGCCGTAGACGTTCTGGAAGCGCCGGCCGCCCGACCACCGGTCGGCGACTTCGGCCGGGCACGCCTCGCCGGCCACCTGGAGCACCGTGAGGTCGGGGAAGGCGTCCTCGCCGAGGACGGCGAGGGCGCTGGGCGGCAGCATGGCGGCGGTGACGCGGTTCTCGCGCAGGGTGTGCGCGAGGTCGGGGCCGGGGCGCAGGGCGGCGGCGGGGGCCGTGACCAGGCAGGCGCCGTTGGCGAGGGACCAGGTGAGTTCCAGGATCGAGGCGTCGAAGCCGAAGGAGGCGAATTGCAGGACCCGGTCCTGCGGGGTGGGGTGCACCAGGTCGCGCTGGCCTTCGAGCATGTTGGACAGGCCGCGGTGCGGGATGCCGACGCCCTTGGGCGTGCCGGTGGAGCCCGAGGTGTAGATGATGTAGGCGAGGGTGTCGGCGTCGGCCGCCGGTCCCGGCGGCGCGGGTTCCTGGTGCGCGGCGGGGGCGTCGAGGTGGACGACCGGTCCGTCGAACGGCACGGTGCCCTCCAGCGGCCGCTGGGTCAGCAGGACCCGCATGCCGCTGTCCCGGGCCATGAACGCGAGCCGTTCGGTGGGGTGTTGCGGGTCCAGCGGCAGGAAGGCGCCGCCGGAGCGCAGCACGCCGACCGCGGCGCGCACCAGGTCCGGGCCGCGTTCGGCGCAGATGCCGACCACCGTCTCGGGTCCCACGCCGAGGCTTCGCAGCCGTCGCGCCAACTGCTCGGCCTGCTCGTGCAGTTCGGCGTAGGTGAGCCGCTGCCCGAGGTGCTCGACGGCGGGGGCCCCCGGCGTGCGGGCGGCGTGGCCGGCGAGGTGCTCGTGCAGGAGCAGCGGGGAGGACGGCACGACGGGGCCGCGGGCCCAGTCGTCGAGCGCGGTGGCGCGGGCGGCGCCGGTGAGGGCGGGCCGGGTGACGCGGGCGTCGGGGCGGGCGGTCATCGCCTCCAGTTGGGCGCAGTACACGTCGGCCAGTTGCCCGGCGGTGGCGGGGTCGACGTACTCGGGGTCGGCGTCCAGGGTGAAGGCGTTGACACTGGCGTTGACCAGCAGCGGGAACATGGTGCGCGCGATCTCCAGGGAGTCGTCCCAGGAGTCGTGGGAAAGGCGGTGGAAGTTGACGTAGTTGAAGACGGCGTCGGTCAGCCGCGGTTCGGTGGGCCGAAGTCCGGCGATACGGACCAGGGGGACCCTGCGGTGCGGCAGCATGTCCTGCTCGGCCCGGAAGACGTCCCGCAGGTAGGCGAGCCAGGTGCCGCGCGGGCGGGCCACCCCGAACGGCACGGTGTTGAGGAACAGGCCGCGCATCCCGTCGGCACCGGGCAGCTCGGGGCGGCCGTTGGTGACCAGGCCGACGCTGTGGCCGCGGACGTCGTCACCGCGGTCGGCGAACAGGCTCATGGTGTGGTGGAAGGCGGCGACGAGCACGGTGCGGCGCGGTACGCCCGCCTCCCTGGCGAGCCGGCCGATGGCCTCGGCGAGGTGGGCGTAGGAGCGGCGGACCTCGTGCACCGGCGGGCCGTCCTGCGCGGCGGCGCCGGCGCGGCGGCGGAAGGTGACCGGCCGCAGCTCGGCGAGCCGTTCGCGCCAGTACGCCAGTGACTCCTCACTGCGCAGCGCGGCGCGTTCCAGGGCGACGTACTCGGCGAACGGCGGCGCCGCCGGGGGGCGCGGGGCGGTGCGGTGGGCGACGGCCTCGCGGTGCAGGGCGAGCAGGTCGGCGACGAGGGAGGTCAGGCTCCAGCCGTCCAGGACGACGTGGCAGTCGGTGAGGACGAGCCGCAGGTCGTGGTCGGTGACGTGGAACAGGTGGAGGCGGACGAGGGGGGCTGCGGCCAGGTCGAAGCGGCGGTCGAACTCCTCGTCGACGAAGCGGCGCAGTCGTGCCCGCTGTTCCTCGCGCGGCAGGTGGCGCAGGTCGGTGTAGCCGACGGGCAGGTGGGCGGTGCGGTGGACGAGCTGGAGGGGCTCGCGGTAGGAGACGAGGTCGACGCAGGTGCGCAGGATGGGGTGCCCGGCGACCACCGCGTCCACGGCGGCCTGGAAGGCGCCGAGGTCGAAACCCTCGGGGACGGTGATCTTCAGGTCGGTGACGTTGTGGTAGGCGCCGCGCCGGGGGTCGGCGAGCATCTCGTGCAGCATGCCCGCCTGGAGCATGGTGAGCGGGTAGGCGTCCGCGAGGTGGTCGGGCAGCCGGCCCGCGTCGGCGGGGTCGAGCTGGGAGAACGGGGCGACGGGCTCGGGCGCGTCGGCCGCGTCGGTGACGAGTGCGGCCAGGTCGGCCAGGGTGCGGGCGCGGAAGACGTCGGCCACGGTGAAGGCGAGCCCGGCGAGACGGCCCAGGCCGACCAGGCGCAGGGCGAGGATGGAGTCGCCGCCGAGGTCGAAGAAGTTGTCGGTGCGGCCGACGTGTTCGGTGCCGAGGACCTGGCTCCACACCCCGGCCAGGGCCCGCTCGACGGGTCCCTCGGCGGGCACGTGGGCGCGGTCTCCGGCGGCCTGGGGGCCGTGGGCGGCCAGCGCGGCGCGGTCCACCTTCCCGTTGACGGTCAGCGGCAGCCGCTCGTGGCGGACGAACAGGGCCGGGACCATGTGGTCGGGCAGGGTCAGCCGCAGCCCCTCGCGCAGGGCCGGCGGGTCGAGCGGGCGGGCCTCGGGCGTGACGACGTGCGCGACCAGCCGGGCGGTGCCGCCGTCGGCGCGGGCCACCACGGCGACGTCCCGGACGCCGGGCAGGGCGCGCAGCGCCGTCTCGACCTCGCCGGGCTCGATCCGGTAGCCGCGGATCTTCACCTGGTGGTCGGCGCGGCCCACGTAGGCCAGTCCGCCGTCGGGCAGCACGCGCACCAGGTCGCCGGTGCGGTACATGCGGGTGCCGGGCGGGCCGAAGGGGTTGTCGGGGAAGCGTTCGGCGGTCAGTCCGGGCCGGTTGAGGTAGCCGCGGGCGACGCCGCCGCCGGCGACGTGCAACTCGCCGACGGTGCCCGGCGGGACGAGCCGTCCCCCGGGGTCGAGGACGTACCCGTGCTGTCCGGCCAGCGGCCGTCCGATCGGCGAGCGGACCGTGCCGCGGACGTCGTCCTCGGTCACGGTATGGGCGGTGACGTGCACGCAGGTCTCGGTGATGCCGTACATGTTCACCAGGGCGGGGCGGCGCCCCGGGGCGGTGAACCAGTCCCGGTAGTCACGCACGTCGAAGGCGTCGCCGCCGAAGATCACCGTGCGCAGTGCCAGGTCGTCGAAGCCGGCGCCGGAGTCCTCGACGCGGGCGCGCAGGCCCTTGAAGGCGGCGGGGGTCTGGTTGAGGACGGTGACGCGTTCCTCCCGGAGCACGCGGTGCACCGCCTCGGGGTCGCGCACCTCGTCCGCGCCGAGCACGACGACGCGTCCGCCGCTGGTGAGCGGGGCCCACAGTTCCCACACGGAGAAGTCGAAGGCGGGCGAGTGCGTCAGCGTCCACACGTCGGCGGGGCCGAAGTCGAAGTGGTGGTCGGCGGCGGCGAGCAGCCAGGCCAGGTTCGCGTGGGTGACCTCCACGCCCTTGGGCCGGCCGGTGGAGCCGGAGGTGTAGATGACGTAGGCGAGGTCGTCGGGGGCCGGCCGGATGTCGCCGTCGTCCTCGGGGGCGGGCACCGGTCCGGTGTCGTCGAGCAGCACGAGGCGGGCGGGCAGGCGGTCCACGGCGGCGCGGGTGGCGGTGTCGGTGACGATCCAGTCGGCGCCCGCGTCGGTGAGGGTGAACTCGCGCCGGGCCCGCGGGTGCGAGGGGTCGAGCGGGAGGTAGGCGGCGCCGGCCCGCCAGATGCCGAGCAGGGCGGCCGCGAGGTCGGGGGTGCGGTCGAGGCAGACGCCGACGAGCGCGCCGGGGGCCACCCCGGCGGCCCGCAGCCGCCGCGCCAGCGCGGAGGCGCGGGCGTCGAGCCGGGCGTAGGTCAGGGAGCGGCCGGCCCCGCCGACGGCGACGGCGTGCGGGGTGCGGGCGGCGTGGGCGGCGAACCGCTCGGGCGCGGTCCGCGGGTCGGGGGCGAGGCCGGCGCCGGTGTTCGCGGGGCCGTCGGGGCCGAGGAGGTGGCCGCGTTCGGCGGGAGTGAGCGGGTCGATGCCGCTGAGCCGGGTGCCGGGGGTGTCGCGGAACGCTTCCAGCAGGGTGACGGTGTGCCGGGCGAGCGCGGCGACCGTGGCCTCCTCGAAGAGGTCGGGCCGGTAGACGAAGTCCAGGTCCGTGCGGTCGCCGCCCTCGCGCAGGTCCAGGGTGAGGTCGAACTTGGCGGTGGTCAGGCCGATCGGGTACGGCGTCCCGCTCGCCGCGCCGAGGGCGATGCCGGGCGCGGCGGCGCCGGACTGCGTGCAGAGCACCTGGACGAGCGGGTTGCGGGCCAGGTCGCGGTCGGGGCTGAGGGCGTCGACGACCCGCTCGAACGGCAGGGACTGGTGCTGGAACGCCTCCAGGACCAGTTCCCGGGTGCGGGCGAGCAGGGTGTCCGGGGTCGGGTCGTCGGAGAGGTCGCCGCGCAGCACGAGGGTGTTCACGAAGAAGCCGACGAGTTGCTCGGTCTCGACGCGTTCCCGGTTGGCCACGACGGTGCCGACGGCGATGTCGTGCCGGCCGGTGTGGAAGGCGAGCGCCGCCTGGAAGGCGGCCAGCACGGTCATGTAGGGGGTGGTGCCGGCGCGGCGGCCGAGCGCGGCGAGGGCGTCGGTGAGGGAGGCCGGCAGGGTGACGCGGTGGACGGCCCCGCGTCCGGAGGGGGTCTCCGGGCGGGGGTGGTCGGCCGGCAGTTCGAACGGGGTGAGCCCGGCCAGGCGCTCGCGCCAGTGCTCCAGGGCGGCGGACTGGTCGCTCTCGCGCTCCCATAGCGCGTAGTCGGTGTAGTCCAGGGGGATGTCGGGCAGTTCCGCGGCGCGTCCCCGCGTTCGGGCGTCGTACAGCTCGGTCAGGTCGCGGACGAGGAGGTCGAGGGACCAGCCGTCGGAGACGATGTGGTGCATGCCGAGGACGAGGACGTGGTCCTCGGCGGCGGCGCGGACGAGGGTGGCGCGGAAGGCTGGTTCGCGGGCGAGGTCGAAGGGGCGCAGGGCCGCCGCGTGCACGGCGGCGGACAGCCGGCGCTCGTGGTCCTCCGGGTCCTCGGCGGCCCGCGCCCGCACGTCCGTCACGTCCAGCGCCGTGCCGCCCGGGGGCAGCACCCGCTGGTGGGGAACGCCCTCGTGCTCGGGGAAGACCACGCGCAACTGCTCGTGGCGGGCGGTCAGTTCGGCGACGGCCGCGGTGAGGGCCGGCACGTCGAGGGGGCCGGTCAGCCGCCAGGCGGCGGGCAGCAGGTAGGTGGGCGCTCCGGGGTCGATCCGGTCCAGGAAGTACAGGCGCTGCTGGGCCGCGGACAGCGGGATCCGCTCGGGTCTGGGCCGGACCGGGGCGGGGCCGGTCTCCCGGGCGGCGGGCCGGCCGCGCAGCCGCCGCTCCAGCAGGCGCCGGGCGGCCGGGGTGAGGGGGCCGCCGGCAGTGACGGGGCCGGGACGCACGTCGGGTGTGGTCATGGGGCGCTCCGATCTCGGTTCTGGGAGGGGGAAGTCGGTGGGGCCGGGCCGCCGCTCCGCGCTCGCCACGGGCGTCCCGGAACGCGCCGGGGCGGGGTGACGGGCACGTGAGGCGGCGGGCTTCTCGGCCGTCGGGGTGACGGGCGCGGCGGGTGCGGGCGGCCGGGGCGGCGGTCAGAGGTCGGCCGTCAGGGACAGGTCGATCTCGTCGTCGCTCATCTGCGAGATCAGCTCCAGCAGGCGCCGCTCCACCTCGGCGGCGAGCCGCTCCACGGTCGGGTGCTCGAACAGGTCGCGGACCTGGAGCGGACAGTCGAAGGCGGTCCGCAGGCGGGAGGCGACCGCGACCGCGCGCAGGGAGTGGCCGCCCAGGCGGAAGAAGTCGTCGTGGACCCCGACCTTCGGCAGGTCGAGCACCTCGCACCAGATCTGCGCCACGACCGTCTCGGCCGGGGTGCGCGGTGCCACGGCGGTGTGCGGGGCGGGCGCCTCGGGCTCGGGCAGCGCGGCGGTGTCCAGCTTGCCCTGCACGGTCAGGGGCAGGGCGTCCAGGAGGACGAACGCGGACGGGACGAGGTAGTGGGGCAGGCGGGCCCGGCAGTGGGTACGCAGGGCCTCCTCGGTCAGTCCGCGGCCCGCCGCGTAGCCGACGAGGGCCGGCTCGCCGCCCGGGGCGCGCACCACGACGGCCGCGCCGCTCACCCCGGGATGCGCGCGCAGCACCGCCTCGGCCTCTCCCGGTTCGACCCGGAAGCCGCGGATCTTGACCTGGTCGTCGTCGCGGCCGAGGAACTCCAGTTCCCCGTCGGGCCGTCGGCGCACGACGTCGCCGGTGCGGTAGAGGCGGCCGCCGGGCGGGCCGAACGGGTCGGGGACGAACCGCTCGGCGGTGAGGTCGGGCCGGCCCAGGTAGCCGCGGGCCATCTCCGGCCCGCCGAGGAGGAGTTCGCCGGGCACCCCGACCGGCACGAGGGCGCCGAGCGGGTCGGTCACGTAGGCCCGCCGGCCGCCCAGGGGCCGGCCGATGGGCACCCGCCCGTCCGGGGCCCGGGCGACGGTGTGCGCGGTCGCGGAGATCACCGTCTCGGTGGGGCCGTAGGTGTTGGCCACGGGGACGCCGGGCAGGCGGGCGAACCAGCGCGCCAGGGGGTCGGCGGGCAGTTCCTCTCCCCCGGTCACCAGCAGCCGCAGGCCGGCCAGCCGGGGAGCCAGCGTGTCCAGGCTGGCCACCAGTTCCGTCCAGTACGAGGGGGTCAGTTCCATGACCGTCACCCGCTCGGCGGCGACGTGGGCCGCCAGTTCCTCCGGCGTCCAGATCTCGTCCGGACGTACCAGGACCGTCGCCCCGGTGCTCAGGGCGGGCAGAATCTGTTCGAGCGAGGCGTCGAAGGACGTGGAGGCGAAGGTGAGCACCCGGTCCCGCGCGGTCAGCCCGAACGTCTCGCGGGCGACGGCGACGTGGGCGTCCAGGGCGTGGTGCGGCACGCCGACGGCCTTGGGCCGGCCGGTGGAGCCGGAGGTGAAGACGACGTAGGCGAGGTCGTCGCGGAGGGGGACGTGGCGGGGGCCGGCCGGATCGGGGAGGACGTCGCCGACGTCGACGGTGCCCGTGCCCAGGGCGGCGGCCCGGTCCCGGGTGCCCGCGTCGCACACCAGGCGCCGCACCGCGGCCTCCTCGCACATGTGGCGCAGCCGCTCCTCGGGCAGCCGGGGGTCGAGGGGGACGTAGACGCCGCCGGCCCGCCAGACCGCGAGCATCGCCGCCACGGACCACACGCCGCGGCCGACGCACACGCCCACGGCGTCGCCCGGGGCCGTGCCCGCGCGGACCAGGGCCGCTGCCAGCCCGCCGGTGAGGGCGTCCAGGCCCGCGTGGTCCAGGGTCGTGTCCCCGCAGACGACGGCCGGTGCCCGCGGCACGCCCCGCACCGCGAACGGCGGCGCGGGTTCCGCGTCCCGTCCGGCGTCCGCGACGAGGTGCGCGCGCTCGTCCGCCGAGAGCAGGGCGGCCTCGTCGGCGCGGGCGCGGGGGTCGGTCAGCAAGGCGTCGAGGACTCGGCCGACGTGGTGGGCGAAGCGGGTGGCGGTGTCCGGGTCGAACAGGTCGGCGGCGTACTCCACGTTGAGCGCGAAGCGGTCCGGGCGGATCAGGAAGGTGGCGGTCAGGTCGAACTTCGCCGACCGCCAGGGCAGCGCGAAGTCGGCCGTCCGCAGACCGGGCGGCCCGGCGCCGGCCGCGGGGGACTCCTGAACGTCGACCATGGCCTGGAACAGCGGGTTGCGGGACAGGTCGCGCTCCGGCCGCAGCCGTCCCACGACCTGTTCGAAGGGCACCTCCTGGTGCTCGAAGGCGCCGAGGACCACCTCGCGCACCCGGTCCACGAGGGCGCCGAAGGAGGGCCGCCCCGACAGATCGGTGCGCAGGACGACGGTGTTGACGAAGAAGCCGATCAGCGGTTCCAGTGCGAGCCGGCCGCGGCCGGCGACCGGTGTGCCCACGCAGATGTCGCTCTGCCCGCTCCAGCGGGCCAGCACCGTCTGCGCGGCGGCCAGCAGCACCATGAAGCGGGTCGCGCCGCGCTCGCGGGCGAGGGCGTCGGCGCGGTCGACGAGCGCGGGGGGCAGGTCGATCTCGACGGCGCCGCCCCGGCCGGTGAAGGCGGCGGGCCGCGGCCGGTCCGTGGGCAGGTCCAGCACCGGGGCGCCCTCCAGGACCCGCTCCCAGTAGGCGAGTTGCGGCTCCAGGGCGCCGCGCTCGGCGCGGTCGCGCTGCCACACGGCGTAGTCGCCGTACTGCACGGGCAGCGGGGCGCAGGAGGCGCGCCCTCCGGCGGAGCGGGCCGCGTAGTGCCGGCCGAGTTCGTCCAGCAGCACGCCCTTGGACCAGCCGTCGGTGACGGCGTGGTGGAAGGCGAGGAGGACGACGTGGTCGTCGTCGGCCAGTTGCCACACGCCGGACCGCAGCAGCGGCGGCCGGCCGAGGTCGAAGCGGCGGGTGGCGTGCGCCGTGGCCAGGCTCCGTACCGCTTCCAGGCGGGCCCGTTCGTCCGGTGCCTGGGGCGCCCGCTCCCAGAGCAGCGGCACCGGGCCCGGGTCGCAGACCTGCTGCACGGGGCGGCCGTCGGTCTCGACGAGGGCCGTGCGCAGCACCTCGTGCCGCTCGGCCAGGTCGTCCAGGGCCGCTTGCCAGGCGGCGCGGTCCAGGCCCCCGCGCACCCGCCAGCAGTACCACAGCAGGTACGACTCGCCGTGCTCGGAGGTGCGGTCCAGGAACCACAGGCGTTCCTGCGCGAAGGACTGCGGCAGCGGCCTGGCGCGGTCGACGGGGACGATCTCGTCGGCGCCGGCGGCTCCCGCCGCGGCCACCCGCGGGGCGAAGCCGCGGACGGTGGGGTGCTCGAAGACGGTGCGCAGTTCGACCTCGCGGCCGAGGCGCTGGGCGATCCGGGAGACCGCCATGGTCGCCAGCAGGGAGTGGCCGCCGAGGTCGAAGAAGCCGTCGTCGATGCCGATCCGGTCGAGCCCGAGGACCTCGGCCCACACCTCGGCGACGATCCGCTCGGTCTCGTCGCGGGGCGCGGCGTACGCCGGGTCGTCGGCGGGGCAGAGGCGCTCGGGCTCGGGCAGGGCGCGGCGGTCGAGCTTGCCCGACACGCCGACCGGGAGGGCGTCCAGGACGACGAACTCGGACGGGACGGCGTAGTGCGGCAGGTGGCGGGCGCACCAGGCGCGCAGTGCGGCCCGGTCGGGCGCGGCGGGCGCGTCCGGTGCGGGTACGACGTATCCGGTGAGGGCGCGTCCGGTGGCCCGGTCGGGCCGGGCCGCCGCGGCGGCGACCAGCGGGCAGGCCCGCAGCACCGTCTCCACCTCGCCCAGTTCGATCCGGAAGCCGCGGATCTTGACCTGGTCGTCGCGGCGGCCGAGGAACTCCAGTTCGCCGCCGGGCGTCCAGCGCGCGAGATCGCCGGTGCGGTAGAGGCGTCCGCCGGGCGGCCCGTACGGGTCGGGCACGAAGCGTTCGGCGGTCTGTGCGGGCCGCCCGAGGTAGCCGCGGGCCAGTTCCGTGCCGCCGATGAGGAGTTCGCCTCCGACGCCGGCCGGGACCGGCTCGCCCTCGGCGTCGACGACGTACACCCGGCGGTCGCCCAGGGGCCGGCCGATGGGCACGAGGTCTCCCGGGGGGCCGGCGGCGTCGTGCGTGGTGGCGGTGACCGTGGTCTCGGTGGGCCCGTACGCGTTGCAGACCCGCACCCCGGGGACGGCGGCGCGCCAGGCGGCGAGGGTGTCGGCCGGGACCGCCTCCCCGCCGAGGACGAGGAGCCGCAGCGAGCCCAGGGCGGCGGCCAGCCGCCGGTCGAGGGAGAGCGTCAGCTCCGACCAGTAGGTGGGCGGCACGTTGACGACGGTCAGGCCGTACCGCTGGACGATCTCGGGCACCTGGGTGGGCAGCCAGGGCTCGTCCGGCCGCATGACGACGGTGGCGCCGCAGGTGAGGGCGGGCAGCACCTGGTCCAGCGAGGCGTCGAAGGCGAAGGAGGCGAAGGCCAGCACGCGGTCGGCGGAGGTGATCCCGAAGCGCTTCCGGGCGGCGGCGACGTGGGAGGCGAGGGCGGCGTGCTCGACGCCCACCGCCTTGGGTCTGCCGGTGGAGCCGGAGGTGAAGATGACGTAGGCGAGTTGGCGGGGGTGCGGCCGGTGGCGGGGGGTGTCCGCGGTCGCCGGGAGCGCGGTGACGTCCACCGTGACCGGTGCGAGGCCGGCGGCGGCGCCGGCGGTGCCGGGCTCCGCGACCACGCAGACCGGCCGCGACTCGTCGGCCATGTGGCGCAGCCGCTCGGCGGGCAGCTCCGGGTCGAGGGGCACGTAGGCGCCCCCCGCCCGCCAGACGCCCTCGACGGCGGCGACCGACCACGGGCCGCGGCGCAGCAGCACACCCACCGGATCGCCCGGGGCGACCCCGGCGGCGCGCAGCGCGGCGGCCAGTTGCCCGGTCATGGTGTCGAGCCCGGCGTAGCTGACGGTGTCCTCGCCGCAGCGCAGCGCGGTGGCGTCGGGATCGCCGCGGAAGGCGACCGGCGGCGCCGGCTCGGCGGGGCGGTCGGCCGCGCGGTGCCAGTCGGGCCGGGGCCGGCCGGGTGCGGCGGGGCCGGCGAGGCCGTCGGGCAGGGCGCGCAGCAGGTCCCGCACGGGGGTGTAGGGGTCGGCGAGGACGGCCCTGAGCAGGGCCGTGTAGCAACGGGCGAAGGCGCGCATGGTCGCGGCGTCGAAGAGCGCGGTGGCGTACTGGAGTACCGCGGCGACGCTGCCGTCGGTGCGCAGGGTCAGGTCCAGGAAGACGTCCAGCGGGGTCTCGGTGAGCGGCGGCTCGACCAGCGTCACCTCCAGACCGGGCATCCGTACGGGCCGGATCGGGGCGTTGAGCAGGGTGAACGACGCCTGGGCGAGCGGGTGGCGGGACAGGTCCCGGGAACCGCCGAGGGCGGCGACGACCAGGTCGAAGGGGGCCTCGGCGTGGGCGAGGTCGGCCGGCACGCGGCCCTGCGCCCGGTCCAGCAGGTCACCGAATCCGGGCCTGCCCGCCAGGTCGGCGCGGAGCACGACGGTGTTGACGAGGGGCCCGATGACCGTGTCGGAGCCCGGCCGGGCCCGGTCGGCGAGCGTGCTGCACACGGCGACGTCGTCACGGCCGCCCGCCCAGTGGCCGAGGAGCGCCTGGTAGGCGGTGAGCAGGAGGGTGTACCGGGTGACGCGCCGGGAGCGGGCGAGGGCGTCGACCGCGGTGACCAGTTCGGCCGGCAGGTCGAAGCGGACCACGTCTCCGGTGCCGTCCCACACGCGCGGGCGGGGCCGGGCGGTGGGCAGTTCGAGCGGGGTGAGACCGCGCAGCCGCTCGCGCCAGTGGCCCAGGAGGCGTTCCAGCCGTTCGCCGCTCAGCCGTTCGTACTGGGCGCGGGCGAGGTCGCGGTGGCGCAGCGGGGGCGGGGCCGGCGGCTCGCCCCGGTAGCCGGCGGCGAGTTCGTCCAGCAGGACGCCCCAGGACCAGCCGTCCACGGCGATGTGGTGCACCTCGACGAGGAGCAGGTGCTCCTCGGGCGTGACGCGGGCGAGCACGGCGCGCAGCGGGTGCTGCGCCGACAGGTCGACGGGGCGTCCCAGCCGGCGCGCGAACAGGTCCCCGGGCCCGTCTGCCTCGATGCGTTCCAGTTCGAGGCCCGCGGGCGGGTCGGTCACGGGGACCGGTTCACCGCCGACGCCGCGGAAGCGGGTGCGCAGCACCTCGTGCCGTGCCACGATCCCGGACAACGACCGCTCCAGCCGGTCCGTGTCCAGGGGGCCCCGCAGTCGCAGGACCAGCGGGAGCATGGACCCGGTGGAAGAACCGGCCAACTGGTCGAGGAACCACAGGCGGCGCTGCGCGAAGGATGCCGTGGGGGAGCCGACGTCGTTCGGAGCCTTGTCGTGGGCCGGTCCTGCTGTCACTGGGAGCCTCCAAGCGGTGTTTCGCAGCAGACTGCCGCCGCGGGCCCGGGGCCCATAGGGAAGAAGACGCAGCACCGCGAGCAGAGCCGTCGGCCCCGGCCGGAGTAGTGGAGCGGCGGACCCGCCGTCGGACGGGGGTGGTGCCCGGCCGCCGCCCGGCCCTGCCGAGGGTCGCGCCCCGTGCATCCCGGGTCGAGGCCCGGCGGAGATGAGCACCACCCGACGCTCACGCAGGTCGCGGTCGCTCCGTACCCCGGGCCGCCGCCCCGGGCGGACGCGGGCGACGGCCTGGCTCCGGCCCAGGTCGGCGTGCGCGGGGGACCCCATCGCCACCCCGGCCCTCCCCCAGGGGACGGGCCGGCCACAAATAACACAACCAAGCCACTATCTTAACCGGGTTCAGTTATGCTGGCGGCCGGGAATTCGCCGTCCGGTCCCGCCGGGCGGTGCGCAAGGCCGTCACTCCGGAAAGGTCGATCGATGACGTCACACGTCCAGGACACGCACGGCACCCAGGAGACCGCCGGACTCGACGACGAGCTGACCCTGGAGCGTGCCTACGTCGCGGTGTGCCGCGAGGCGATGACCCGCCAGGTGGACGATGCCCGGTACCAGGTCGTCGCGGGCGAGGACGTGTCGGGCGACGGCGCGAGCGCCGAGGCGCTCGGCCGCTATCTGCGCACCCGCGCACGCCAGGTGGCGGAGGAGCCCGACAGCCCGCTGTTCTTCGGCCGGCTCGACTTCGAGGACACCGAGGAGGCCGGGGACCACCGGCGGCAGCGGTACTACATCGGCCGCAGGCGGGTCTCGGAGCACCCGGCCGCACCGCCCCTGGTCATCGACTGGCGCGCGCCGGTCTCCCGCGCCTACTACCGGGCGAGCGCCCTGGAACCGCGCGGAATCGCGGTGCGGCGGCGCTTCGGCTGGGCTCCCTGGAGCCACGGCGCCCCCGAGGACCTCACCGGCCTGGAGGACGAGCGCCTCGACCACGCCCGCGCCGAGGACGGCGGCGACGCGGCGAGCGCGATCGTCGCCGCCGAGATCGAACGGCCCCGCCTCGGCCCGATGCGCGACATCGTCGCCACCATCCAGCCGGAACAGGACGACCTGGTCCGCGGCGAGCTGAACGAGTCGGTCTGCGTACAGGGCGCGCCCGGCAGCGGCAAGACCGCCGTCGGCCTGCACCGCGCGGCGTATCTCCTCTACACCTTCCCCGAGCGGCTGCAACGCGGCGGTCTGCTGGTCATCGGTCCGAACCGGACCTTCCTGCGCTACATCTCCGAGGTGCTTCCGTCGCTCGGCGAGATCGACATCGCGCAGCTCACGGTGGAGGACGTCGTGGCCCGGCACCCCGTGCGACGGGTGGACTCCGAGGAGGCCGCCGTCCTCAAGCACGGCGACCGTATGGCCACCGTCCTGGAACGGGCCCTGTACGCCAGGGTGCGGCACCCCGAGGAGTCCATCGCGGTCACCGACGGCGCGTACCGCTGGCGGGTCGACTCCTACGACCTGGCCCGGGTCGTCGACGAGGTACGGGGCATGGGCGTGCCGTACGGGACCGGCCGCGAGCATGTGCGCTCGCGGGTGGTGACGCTGATCCAGCGGCAGGCCGAACGGCGAGCCGGCCCGAAGAGCGTCACCTGGGCACGGAAGATCGGCCGTGCGAAGCCGGTCGCCGCGCTGCTGGAGGCGGCGTGGCCGGTGGCGCGGCCCGAGGAGGTCGTGGCCACGCTGCTGAGCGACCCGGCCGTGATGGAGGAGGCGGCGGACGGCGTGTTCGACGCCGCAGAGCGGCGGGCCCTGCTGTGGGCCAAGCCGCCGAGGTCGGAGAAGAGCGCCACCTGGTCGGTGGAGGACATGCTGCTGCTCGACGAGGTGGCGGGGCTCGTCGAGCGCCCCGAGGGCTACGGCCATGTGGTCGTGGACGAGGCCCAGGACCTGTCGCCGATGCAGTGCCGGGCGATCGCCCGGCGCAGCGCGTTCGGCTCCCTCACGGTGCTGGGCGACCTGGCCCAGGCGACGGCGCCCTGGTCGGCGCGGTGCTGGCGGGAACAACTGACGCACCTGGGCAGGACACGGGCCACGGTCGTCCCGCTGACCACCGGCTTCCGCGTCCCGGCCGCGGTCATGGAGCTGGCCAACCGGCTGGTGGGCGCCCTCGGCGTGGACGTACCGCCCGCCCGGTCACTGCGCCACGACGGCGAGTTGACGGTCAGCGAGGTCGACGACCTGACGGCCGCCACCGTGTGCGCGGTCCGCGCCGCCCTCGGCCGGGAGGGGTCGGTCGCCGTCATCACCGCCGACGACGCGGTGGCCGCCACGTCGGCAGCCCTGCGCGAGGCGGGCATCGAGACGGCGACCGCCGAGGAGGTCGGCACCGCCGCCCGGGTGACCGTCCTGCCCGCGACGGTCGTCAAGGGCCTGGAGTACGACCACGTCGTCGTGGCGGAGCCGGCTGCGATCGTCGAGTCCGAGCCGCGCGGACTGCACCGGCTCTACGTCGTGGTCACGCGTGCGGTGTCCCGGCTCGACGTCCTGCACACACGGCCACTGCCCGAACCGCTTGCCGCCTGACGGCGCGGAGCCGACCGAGAAGTGCGGGCCGGGGGATGTCACCCGGCGGCTGCCGGTCTTCGGGGCGGGTCAGCGGCTGGGCGCCAGATCGTCTTCCGCGACCCGGTCCTGTTCGGCGGGTGCCTGTGCGGGCTTGCGCGGATCGATGGTGTTCGGCAGGCCCGCGAGGAGCGCCGCGACACCGGTGATGCCCGCGGCCCACAGGCCGGCGACGGCGTAGCCGTGCACGGTCGCCTCGGGGCCGAGCAGAGTCTCGGTGGGCATCAGGGTCGAGGCGTGGGAGCTGTCGGGGGCGCGGGCGGCAGCCCGTCCGCCGTCCGCGCCGGACACTACGGCGGCGTACTTGACTCAGTCACTTTAAAGACCAGGTCACCTGATTGCCCCGGTAAGGAGGATGCTAGAATGGCCTGGTGAACGCGCCGATGGGCTTGCGAGAGCGCAAGAAGCAGCGAACGCGGGAGACGATCTCCAACACGGCGATCACGCTCTTCCTGGAGCACGGGTTCGACCAGGTCTCTGTCGTCGACATCGCGGCGGTCGCCGAGGTCTCGAAACCCACGCTGTTCAAGTACTTCCCCACCAAGGAAGACCTGGTCGTCCACCGCTTCGCCGACCACCAGACGGTGACCAGCAGCGTCGTGGCCGAGCGGCCGGCCGGAGTGTCGGCGATCGACGCGCTGCACCAGCACTTCCTGGACGGGCTGGCGGCCCGGGACCCCATCACGGGGCTCAACGACGACGAGGAGGTCCTCGCCTTTCACCGTCTCGTGTACTCCACACCCAGCCTCGTGGGACGCGTCAGCACGTACCTCACCCAGGCCGAGGAGGCGCTGGCCGAGACCCTGGCCGGCGCGCTCGCCTCGGACCGTGAGATCACCGCCGCCCTGCTGGCCGGCCAGGTGATCGCCACCGAGCGCATCCTGGCGTCGGCGAACTGGCGACGCATCGTCGCCGGCCGGTCCGCGGACGAGGTCCACCCCGAGGCGGTCGCCGACGCCGACCACGCCTACGCCCTGCTGCGCCACGGCCTGGCCGGCGCCGCACCGCGGAAGTAGGCACAACGACGAAGGCGCCGCCTCCGAAGAGGCGGCGCCTTCGCCTGGGAGGCCATGTCGGCCGGGGACTTGTTCCGGCCGGGCTCGTACACGCCGTCGATGCGCCCGATCGGGATCCCGAAGCCCCGGATCCGCCACCACCCCGACACGCGCGGTGTCGCCGACCAGGGACACCCGGTCCGGTCGCCGCCGGTCGGGCATCCGTACGTCGACCCGCGAGGCCGACAGCGCACGGCCCGCGCGGGGGACGCGCCGGCGCGGGGCTGCGCTCCGCAGCACGGCCGGGCGAGGGCAGCGGCGCCGCGGAGGACCTGCGGCGCCGCTGCCCTCGCCCGGTGGTCGGTGGTCGTGGCCGGGGGCGGCACGACCACCGGCGAGGGGGCCCGGTCCTAGTGGCGGATGCCCGCCTCGATCATGAGGGGCATGACCTCGTCCCGGAACATCGGGAGTTCCTGGTCGGGGTCGATCAGGCCCATGATCATGCCGCCCATGCCCGCCTCGTTGAGTTCCTTCATGCCCTGGACGACCTGCTCCGGGGTGCCGACCAGCGGGTAGCCGCCCCAGCCGGCGATGAAGCGCTCGGACATCTCCCGGGCGTGGTCGAACGACTGGCTCGCCCCGGAGAGCGCGATCTTGATGACGTTGCCCGCGGCTCCCCAGTCGCCCTCGTCGACGACCTGCTGGAAGGCCGCCTTCGCCTCCTTCTCGGTGTCACGGACGACCACCAGGCCGTAGGTCATCACGTCGATGGCGCGCTGGTACTCGTCGCGGGCCTTGTTGCGGACGGTCTCGGTGTAGGTCTTGATGTTCTCCAGCGTGTCGAGGCTCGCGAAGTTGATGTCGACGTTGCGGGCCGAGTAGTCGATGCCGGCCGGCGAGTTGCCGGCGTTCAGCAGCACCGGGTTCGGGCCCTGGTGCGGCTTCGGGTAGGACTCCACGTCCCGGCCCTGGAAGTACGTGCCGTCGACGTCGAAGCTGCCCTCCTCGGACCACAGGCGCATCGCGTACTCGATCCACTCCTGCCCGAACGCGTACCGCTCGTCGTGCTGGCGCTGCTCGCCGCCGAACATCTCCATCTCCGGCGGAACCCAGCCCATGACCAGGTTCAGGGCGAACCGGCCGCCGGAGATCCGGTCGATCGTGGTCGCGGCCTTGGCGGCCACGATGGGGTGCACGGTCGGCAGGTGCGAGGTGGCCGCGATCGCTATGTTCTCCGTGGCCTCGGCGAGGCCGGCGGCCCAGGTGTAGGTCTCGAAGCAGTTGCCGTTGAAGTTCGTCGAGCCGCCGAAGCCCTTCCAGCGCGCGACGGGGACCATGACCTCCAGGCCCATCCGGTCGGCCTGCCGGGCGATGGACTTCGTGTGCTCCCAGGTGATCTCGTACGACGAGGGCGCGTGGGACATGATCAGGCCGAAGGAGCAGTTGGTGCCGAACAGGCCGAGCTTCATCGGCTGGTCGTTGAGCAGCGGGTTGGTCTCCCGGCGGTCCTGGACCGGCCGGGTCTCGTCGGCCGGGCGCGGGTCGGTGGCGGCGAGTCCGAGCCTCTCGTTGGCGCTGAGCGTCATGTCGTTCTCCTTGGTTCTCCGGTTCGCCCCGCCGGCGAGAAGCCGTGTTCGGGCGGGGGTGGGGCAGGGGCGCGGCCCGCGTGGACGGGTGCGCGGGTCAGGGGGAGGGGCCGGATCAGCCCATCGTGAAGGGGTCGCGGGTCCCGCCGGTCAGCTCGACCAGGACGGACTTGTTCTCCAGGTACTCGTTGACCGCGTCGGTCCCGTTCTCACGGCCGATGCCGGAGAGCCCGAAGCCCCCGAAGGGCATGTTCGGCGTGACGACCCGGTAGGCGTTGATCCAGATCGTGCCGGCGCGCACGGCGGCGGCCACCCGGTGCGCCCGGTGCACGTCCTTGGTCCACACGGCACCCGCCAGGCCGTACGGCGTGTCGTTGGCCAGGGCGATGGCCTCGTCCTCGTCGGTGAAGGTGTAGGCGGCCAGGACCGGGCCGAACACCTCCTCGCGCACGATCGTCTTGCCGGGGTCGGCGAGCACCACGGTCGGCCGGACGAAGAGGCCGCCGAGGTCGGCGTTGGGTTCGCCGCCGCAGGCGATGGCCGCCCCCTCGGCCTTGGCGCCCTCCAGGAATTCGAGGACCTTCTCGTACTGGGGGCGGTTGGCCACCGGCCCCATCTCGGTCTCGGCCGCCGTGGGGTCGCCCTGCTTGATGGCCTCGGCGCGCTCGACGACCTTGGCGACCAGTTCGTCCCTGACCGACTCGTGCACGATGAGCCGGGACCCGGCCATGCACGTCTGCCCGGTCGCGGCGAACACGCCGGCGACGACGCCGTTGGCCGCGGCGTCCAGGTCGGCGTCGGGGAAGACGATCTGCGGTGACTTCCCGCCCAGTTCCAGGGTGACCTTGTTGATGTTCGCCACCGCGGCCTGCGCCACCTTCGCTCCGGTCGCGGTCGAGCCGGTGAACGCGACCTTGTCGACGCCCCGGTGCGCCGCGAGGGCCTCGCCGGTCGACCGGTCCCAGCCGGTGACGACGTTCAGGACCCCGGGGGGCAGGCCGGCTTCGGTGAGGATCCGGGCGAACTCGACCGTCGAGGCGGGCGAGTGCTCGGACGGTTTCACCACGCAGGTGCACCCCGCCGCCAGGAGCGGCGCAAGCTTGAACGTCAGCAGCAGCAGGGGGCTGTTCCAGGGCGTGATCGCGCCGACCACCCCCACGGGCTGCCGGACCGTGTAGCCGAAGTAGGTCCGGGGGTTCAGGGCCGGGACGGTCTTGCCCTCCAGTTTGTCGGCGAGCCCGGCGTAGTACGTGTACCAGGTGCCGAGGCCCCTGAGCTGGCCGGTCATCTCCCGCAGGAGCTTGCCGGAGTCGCGTACCTCCAGCAGGGCGAGCCGCTCGGCGTTGGCGCTGATGGCGTCGGCGATGTTCCGCAGGATGGCGGCGCGTTCGAAACCGCTCTTCGCGCCCCACTCGCCTTCGAAGGCGGCCCGTGCGGCCCGGACGGCGATGTCGATGTCCTCGGGGCCGCCGTCGGCGATGACCGCCCACGGCTGCCCGGTGTAGGGATTGAGCGATGCGAAGGTCTTTCCGGAGACGGCGTCGACGGTCTCGCCATTGATGAAGAGCTGGAACGTCTCGCATGCGGAGGAGGGGGGAGCCATGTCGTTCGGTCTCCTCGGGAGTGAGTCGGGGTGTCGCGGACTTCACACCGAACGCTAGGAACGGCGGCGCCGGGCTCCTATCCCTTCGCGGACGCGTAAGGGCCATTCAGCGCAGAGTCGACGGACGCGCGGCCGGTATCGCGCGTGCGCGGGCATGACGAAGCGCGCCCGGCCGCGGGGCCGGGCGCGCTTTCCGCCCCGGGCGCACGGGGACGTGCGGTGTCAGCGCTGGAGGGTGACGGAGGGCAGTTCGTTGAACTGGTCCCGGTACTGCTGGGCGAAGCGTGACTGGTGGAAGAATCCCCACCGCATGGCCACGTCCGCCACCCGGGTCTTCCGCGGGTCGCTGCGCAGCAGTTCGGCTCGGGCCTTGCTCAGCCGGATACGGCGTACGTAGGCCATGGGCGACTCGCCGAGCTGTTCCTGGAACGCGGCGTGGAGGGTGCGGACGCTGACGCAGCCGACGCGCGCGAGGATCTCCGGGGTGATCTCGTCGTCCGCGTGCGTCTCGATGTAGGAGACCACGGTGGAGAGCCGGCCGAGCCGGCGCACGTCCTCGTGCCCGGCGAGCGCGTCGCTGAACTGGTGTCGGCCCGCGTGCAGCAGCGAGGTGAGGACGTACGCCTCCAGTTGTTCCCGCGCGAGCGGCATCTCCGCCAGGCCGGCGGGTTTGTCGAGTTCGGTCGCGAGGAAATGGACCGCCCTCAGCAGGGCCCGGCCGGAGCTGGTGGTGAGATCGAGGCCGAAATCGAAGTCGACGACCTCGGTGACCGGCTTGCCGATGAGATCCGAGAGATGGGATTCGAGGCTGGTCCGCGGGATCTTCAGGATGAGCTGTTCCGCCTCGGGCGTCCAGGACACCCTGTTCGTCTGGACCGGGGACAGCACCACCCCGCGCCGGCCGCCCACGGTGACCTCACGGCCGCCGTCGCTGCGGGACGCCTTCGTCTCGCCGACGATGGTGAGGTTGACGTGATAGCAGTGCTCGGTCGCCGGCATCGTGAGTTCGGCTTCGGCCTGGTAGGTCAGGTAGCCCAACGTCATGTGCCGGTCGGTGAGGGCGTTCAGGCGCATGTTCATCGCGTCCTGGGGGCCGACCAGATCGTGAGGCAGGTAGATCTCGGTGACCGCCTCGCGGGCCTCTTCCAGGCTCTGCGTTGTGATCACCGAGGCAGAAGCCAGATATTCCATGGCAACCCCTTCGGGGCACATCAGCTACGTGATGAGTGCCGCCAGCGTAGATGCGCCGTGATGCCCCACGCAGCCGCCGGCGGAGAGCGACTATCCGCTCTGTGCGGATTCTGGCGAAAAGCGGGCAAAGAGCAAAGGTCCCGGGTCACACGGAATGGCCGGGACGTGGTGATTCCTGTCGGGTACTTGACAAGGGCGCCCTCTTCCCGGGGTCCGACGGTGGTCGGTGCCACGCCCGCCCGCCCCTCCGGCGCCGGAGGGGCCCGGCGCCGTGACCGGTGGTGCCGCGAGCCGGCACCACCGGTCACCACGAGCCTGTCTCCGTGGGTGACCACGAGCCGGGCCGCCCCTCAGGCGGTCCGGCCGGACTCCCCGACGGCCGCGAGCACCTCCCCCAGCCAGCCCACCTGGCCGGAGAAGCGCGGCACGTCGCACGGCCGGACCCAGCGGTGGGCGACGTGCTCCCAGTTCAGCCGGACGCGCCGGCGGGTGGTGTTCGCGCGGAACGTGTGCACGCGCCACGGGAGGCCGTCGCGCGCGTCCGGGAGCCGCAGTGTCGGACCGGCCTCGAAGACGTCCATGTCCGCGAACCGCAGCCCGGTCTCCTCCCAGATCTCCTGGACCGCCTGCCGGTAGGGGCCGGCGCCGGAGTCGACGTGGCCGCTGATGCAGTGCCACTTGCCGGCGTCGTGGCCGACGGCCCCGCTCCGCTTGAACAGACCCACCCGGCCGCGCCAGGTGAGGACGACGGCGACGACCTCCCGGCCGGCGGGCGCCGTGGCGCGCAGGGGTTCGACTTCGTTCGGTGACACGGACATCGTGGGACCTCCGGATCGGTGGGTGCTACCGGTCGAGAAGGGTCAGCGCCGCGTCGACGATCGCGTCGGTCCCGATCCCGTGCAGCGCGTACGCGTCGGTCAGGTCCGAGGACTGCCCGAACTCGGTCACTCCCAGGCAGCGGATGCGGTCGCCGCGTGCCCCCGCGAGGTAGGACAGCGTGTGCGGGTGGCCGTCCAGGACGGTGACGAGGGGCGCCGGACGCAGCGGGGGGAACAGTTCGCCGATGATGTCCGACCCGCCGCCGGCCGTGCGGGCCCCACGCTGCTGGAAGGAGCGGAAGACCAGGTCGGGGCTGGTGAGGCAGACCACCCCGGCCCCGACGCCCAGGCCCGCCAGGGCGTCGGCCGCCGCGATCACCTCCGGCATGATCGCTCCGACGCCGACCAGGGTGACCTGCTCGTCCGCCGGGCCGGGAGCCGGGAGGCGGTAGCCGCCGGCGACCGCCTGGAGGCGCCGCCGCTCCCTCAGCGCCGGGTCCTCCGGGACCCGGGCGAGGGCGGGGTCGACCGGGCGGGTCGAGAGCCGGAAGTAGGCCGACGTGCCGCCGGGGACGCCGATCTGGTTCATGGCGTGCAGGAAGCACCACTCCAGGTCCTGGGCGAACGCCGGCTCCCAGGCCACGCAGGACGGCTGCTCCAGGCCGATCGACGGTGTCGTGACGGACTGGTGGGCGCCGCCCTCGGGGGACAGCGTCACGCCGGAGGGGGTCCCGACCAGGATCGACTGGCCGCCGGCGTAGATGCCGTAACTCCAGGGTTCGAGCGCCCGGGAGACGAACGGGTCGTACAGGGTCGCGATGGGAATGAGCCGCTGGCCCCACCGGGACCACGTCGCGCCCAGCTCACCGGCGAGCGACACCAGGTTGACCTCGGCGATCCCGAGCTGGATGTGCTGCCCGTCGTGGACCTCCGACCAGCGCAGGACGCGCTCGGCGTCGTCGGCGAACCAGTCGAACCGTTCGATGACCGACCACACGCCCGTCTTGTTGATCCAGCCGCCGAGGTTCGTCGAGGAGGCGACGTCGGGACTGCACGTCACCACCCGGGCGGCGGTCTCCGGGGCGTCCCGGACGAGATCGGCCAGCAGCCGGCCCAGCGCGGACTGCGTCGAGGCGGGCTTGCGGTGCGGGTGTCCGAGCGTGACCGGAACCGAGAGGGGCGGGGACGGCGCGTACGGGGTCCGCCGCAGCAGTTCACCGCGCCGGGCGCACAACCCGGCCGCCGCCGTGTCGGGCTCGAACACGCGCCACGGGTCGTCCTGGCCGACGCCGCACGACTGTGCCAGGGACCCCATCTGGGCCTCGGTCAGGAGGGCGGAGTGGTTGTGGGGATGGCCCTCGGTCGGCAGCCCGCGCCCCTTGACGGTGTAGGCGAACACGACGGTGGGCCGGTGCGCGTCGACCGCTTCGAACGTGTCGACCAGGAGCCCGAGGTCGTGCCCGCCGAGGTCCCGCACCGCCGCCGTGAGCTGCTCCGCGGTCAGCGAGGCCAGCAGCGCCCGCAGTTCCGCCGAGCCGGTCTCCCCCATGATCCGCTCGGTGATCTCCGAGGAGTCGACCCGGAGCATCCGCTGGTACTCCTCGTTCGGCATCCCCTCCAGCCGCCTGCGCAACTCCTCCCCGCCCGGCCGGGTGAACAGCTCCCCGATGTCCCTCCCCCACTTCAGGACGACGACCTGCCAGCCGGCGGCGCTGAACATGCCCTGCAGGCGTTCGATCTGGATGTCGGGCACGATCCGGTCCAGCGACTGGCGGTTCAGGTCGACGACCCACAGCAGCTCGCCCAGGTTCGCCACCTGGGGGTCCGCCACGGCCTCCCAGATGGCGCCCTCGTCGAGTTCGGCGTCGCCGAGCAGGCTCACGAAACGGCCCGCGGGGGGTGTGCCGGGGAACTGGGAGGCGAGGTAGCGGTGCGAGATGGCCGCCCACAAGGCCGCCGTCGCGCCGATGCCGACCGACCCGGTGGAGAAGTCGACGGTGTCGGGGTCCTTGGTGCGGGACGGGTAGGACTGGAGGCCCCCCTTCGCGCGGAGCGTCGTCAGGTACTTGGGGTCCAGGTCGCCCAGCAGGTAGTTGATGGCGTGCAGGACGGGCGACGCGTGCGGTTTGACCGACACCCGGTCCAGACGGGTGAGGTGGTGGAACCACAGGGCGACCATGATGTCGACCATGGACGCGGAGGACGCCTGGTGCCCGCCGACCTTGATGCCGGTCCGGTTCGGCCGGCCGCGGTTGGCGGCGTCGACGATGGCGGCCGAAAGCCAGAGCACGCGTCGGGAGATGTCACGCAGGACGGCGACGTCGACGTCGCGGGCGTCCGCGGACGGGTCCGGCGCGTCCGCGGACGGGTCCGGCGCGTTCGGGGACGGAGGGGTGGCTCGGGGGATCTGTGTCATGGGTGCGCTGCTTCTCGGTGAGGGGCGTACGGGGTCAGGTGCGCGTGGACCGGGCACGGCGGGCGGCCGTGTCGTTCCGTGCCGCATCGTGCACGACGTCGTCGCCGAGTTCGGCCATCGCGTCCAGACACGCCCGGCAGCCGCACGGGCGTGCGAGCAGTTCGGAGAGCACTTCGTGGGTGTGTTCGCCGAGGTCCGGACCCGGATGGGACACCGGGACGGACTGGTGGTCCAGTACGGGCACGATCCCGGGGAACAGCACGTCGCGGGTTTCCCCGGCGATGTCGACCGGCAGCGCCTGCACCATGTCGCGGGCCGCGAACTGCTCGTCGTCGACGATGTCCTTCGCGGTATGGATCGGTCCGGCGGGCACCCCGGCCGCCGCCAGGGCGGTCAGGACCTCCTCGCGCGGACGCCGGCTGGTCCACTCCTCGATGGCGCGGTCGAGTTCGTCGCGCCGGGCCCAGCGGCCGTCGTTGGTCGCGAGGCCGGGGTCGTCCCGCAGGTCGGGGCGGCCGATGGTCTCCATGTAGCGGGCGAAGATGGAGTCGCCGTTCCCCGCGATGACGACGGAGTCGCCGCCGGCGCAGACGTAGGCGTTCGACGGGGCGATGCCCTGCATCCGGCCGCCCGTGCGCTCCCGGAGGACACCGTGGGCGGAGTAGTCGGGGACGAGGGACTCCATCATCGAGAAGACCGCCTCGTGGAGCGCGACGTCGACGTGCCGTTCGACGGGTGTCCAGGGGCGGCGGCCCTGGTTCTTGCGGTTGCCGCGGTCCAGCAGCGACATGACGACCCCGAACGCCGCGTAGAGGCCGGCGATGGAGTCACCGATGGACACGCCGACCCGGGAGGGCGGCCGGTCGGGGTCGCCGACCAGCTCCCGCATGCCGCCGAACGCCTCCGCGACGGCGGCGAAGCCGGGCCGGGCGGCGAGCGGGCCGGTCTGGCCGAAGGCGGAGATGCGGGCCACGACCAGCTCGGGGTTGGCGGCGGTGAGCGCTTGCGGGGTCAGTCCCCACCTGTCGAGGGTGCCGGGGCGGAAGTTCTCGATCAGGACGTCCGAGCAGGAGACCAGTTCGAGGACCGAGGCGCGGCCGTCGTCCGTGCGCAGGTCCAGTTCGACCGACTTCTTGTTCCGGTTGATGGTGCGGTACAGCATCGAGGTGTCGCCCGCGAACAGGCGCCAGTTGCGCAGTTCGTCACCGGTGCGGGGCCGCTCCACCTTGATGACCTCGGCGCCGAAGTCGGCCAGCAGACGGCCCGCGGTGGGGGCGGCGATGAAGTTGCCGAGTTCGACGACACGGACGCCTGCCAGCGGAAGCGTGTCGGCCGGGACGCGGGAACGGTGGGGGGTGGTGTCTTCCGAGCTCATTCTCGGTGCCTTCCTTGTCGGTCGCGGACAGAACGGGTGACGTGACGTCAGCTCTCGGGCCCGGCCGGGTCGTTCGCCGCGAGGACGGAGCCGAAGTCGCCGGCCCGCACGAGCAGGCCCTGCGGCGGGCTGTCCAGCCGGTCGCCGAGCCAGGTCCCGACCCGGGCGAGGCCCTCGATGTCGGGGACGCCGGGACCGAGCAGGGGCACGCCCTCACCGCGCAGGAGGTAGGCGAGATCCTCGGTGGCGATGTTTCCGGTGGCCGCGGGCGCGAACGGGCAGCCTCCGAACCCGCCGACGGAGGCGTCCAGGGCGACGACTTGCCCCGGGACCCGCCCGCCGTCCGCCCCGAGGTGAGCGGCCGCGACGGCGTTCGCGTACCCGGTGTTGCGCGTGTTGTGGAAGTGGAAACGCAGCTTGCGGACGCGCGCGTCGCCGGCCGCGAGCGCGGCCAGCGCGCGGACCTGGCGGGGGACCCCGACGCCGATGGTGTCGGCGAACGCGATCTCGTCCGGTTCGCTCTCGGCCGCCCGGGCCAGGACCTTCTCCACCTGGCCGACGGGGACCGGTCCGGAGAACGGGCACCCGAACGCCACCGCGAGGGTCAGGCTGACCCGCATGCCGGCCTCACGGGCCACCTCAGACGCCGCGGTCGCGTGGTCGAGCATCGCGTCGACGGTGAGGTTCTGGTTGCGGAGGCAGAAGGCGTCGGTCACGGGGACGACGATGTTGACCTCGGTGCACGGGGTCCGGGCGGCCCGCTCGGCACCGCGCCGGTTGAGGACCAGACCGATGTAGGACACCCCGGGGTCGTGCGGCACCATCGCCATGACCTCCTCGGCCCCGGCCATCTGCGGGACGAGGTCGGGGCGGACGAAGCTGACCGCCTCGACGCGCCGGGCGCCCCGGGCGACCAGGCGCGTGACGAGTTCGGCCCGGGTGCCGGCGTCGAGCGGCCTCCTCTCGTTCTGGAGGCCGTCGCGGGGGCCGACCTCGACGAGTTCGACGGTCGTGGGCATGTACGTGTTCTCCCTGCTGGTTCGCGGACGGCGGGGCTGGGGATGCCCCCCGCACCGCTGGTTCGAGGACGGCCGGGCTGATCCCTCCCGGCACCGAGGGTCTGTCCGGTCACACGAGCGGCTCGAGCCGGGCGATGTCCCCGCTCGCCCGGCAGGCGGCGGCCAGGTCCACGAGCGCGCGTCCGTGCAGGGCGCCCGTCGCGGCCTCGTCCGCGGTCAGGGACTTGTCCGGGCCGAAGGCGGTCCGGGACAGGTGGAGCGAGGGTGCGAGCACCTGGACGGCGTAGAAGGAGGCGAGGGTGGCCCGCAGCCCTTCCGTCGCGAGGAAGTGCTCGGGGGCCGCGCCGGTCATCACCACGGCGGCGGCCTTGCCCCGCAGGGGTGCCCGGGTCTCGAACCGCGCGCCGCGCTCGACGTGTTCCAGGAACGAGGCCAGCAGGGACGTGTGGGTGGCGCGGTAGGTGGGGGAGGCGAACACGACGGCGTCGGCCTCCTCGACCGCGTCCACGGCACCGGCGAACCCGTCGGCGGCGCCGTCCCGGAGGTCCACGAGGGTGCAGACGGCCCCGGCCTCGCGGCAGCCGTCCAGGACGGCGTCGACGGCGGCGGCCGTCGCACCGCTCCCGTGCGGACTGGCGAGGACCGCGGTGACCCTGAGAGCCGCGGCGGTCCGCTCCGCGCCGTTCACCGGGACGCCCGCCAGTCCGCGCGCGGGTAGGACCCGCGGTAGTAGAGCAGCGGGTCCCGGTCCCGGTCGTGGCCGAGCGCGGTGACCTCGCCGATGACGACCGTGTGGTCTCCCCCGTCGTACTCGCGCCACATGGTGCACTCCACCCAGGCGCTGACGCCCCCGAGGAGGGGACAGCCATGGGGTGACGGCGTCCAGTCGACACCGGCGAACTTGTCGGTCCCGGACCGGGCGAACCGGTTGGACAGCTCGGCGTGGTCGTCGGCCAGGATGTTGACGGCGAACCGGCCGACCTCACGGATACGGGGCCAGGTCGTGGAACTCCGGGCCGGGCTGACGGAGATCAGCGGCGGGTCGAACGACAGGGACACGAAGGACTGGCAGGTGAAGCCCAGCGGCGTGCCGCCGAGCCGGTCGTCCAGCGCGGTGACGACGACGACGCCCGAGCAGAACGCGCCCATGGTGGCGCGCAGGACCTCGGGGGTGATCGCGTCGGCGGCTGCCTGCGTCGGTGGGGTGGTGAGGCTGGTCATGCCGTACAGCGTCATCCACATCGCACCGACGACATATCCGGTCACAGCACTCTCGGAGCCGGTCCGTGCGAGGGTGTCCTCGCACCGCGCGTCCGCCTGGCGACACGACGGATCGGGCGCGGTCCGCTCGCTCGTCGGGGCGTTCACCGAGGTCTGCCGACGCGCGGAGGTTCCCGTCGGACACCGCGGCGGCGCACGGTGACGGCCGTCGAGCGGAACCCGCACCCGGCCACTGCCGGACGTCACCTCCTCTTCCCCGCCCGCGACTTGGCCCCTGCCGGACTGCCCGCCGCACAGCAGGCCGGGGCGCCGGGACACCGTGTCGCCGCCGCTCACCCCGGTCGGTGCCGAGCGTCGTGAGCGACCGCGCGCCGAGCCGGGCGGACCCGGACGCGGAGCGGGCTCGGCGGCGAGCCGGCGGTCCTGGCGGCAGCCGGGTGCCGTCAGGACCGCCGACCCGCTTGGTCATCCGTCCAAGACGATTGACCACCCCACGTGTGCCCCCTAGACTCCCGGCACCGTCCAGCTCAGGAGGCGCCGGTGACCGCACCGCCCGAGTACCGGCCGGGCCCGCCGGAACCGGCCCGCCCGGCAGCGGGCGCGTCGGTGCCCGGCACGCCCGTCACTCGGACGTGGCTGTGGTTGTTCGCCCTGGCGTGGCTCGGGTTCTGGTTGCTGGTGATGCTGCCCAGTCAGATCATGCTCGCCCAGTTGGCCCGCGACATCGATCCGGCGCGGAAGGTCCGGCTGGCCAGTGTGTTCCAGTCCGTCATGCTGATCGCCATCGTGCTCGCGGTGCCTCTGGCGGGCTTCCTCTGCGACCGTACCCGGCTGGCCTGGGGCCGCCGACGCGCCTGGGCGCTGGGCGGGTTCGCCCTCGCCGCGCTCGCCTTCGCGGCCGTCGGCCAGATCGACTCGGTGCCCGCGGTGTGCGCGCTGCTCGTGTTCGTCGCGCTCGGACAGGCATGCGTGCTGGTGAGCCTGAGCGCGATGATCGCCGATCAGGTGCCCGTGCACCAGCGCGGCCGGGCATCGGCCGCCTTCGGCGCCCCCCAGGTGATCGCCCTGGCCGGCGGCATGGCGCTGGTCACCGAAGTCATCCACGACGTCCCGACCGCGTGGTGGGTGATCGCCCTGCTCGCCGTGGTCTGCTGCCTGCCCTTCCTGCTCGGCGTCGGCGAGCCGGCACCGCTTCCCGGGGCCAGACCGACCGGTGGGCTGCTGCACAACCTGACTCCCCCGCGCCCGCGCCGGGCACCCGACTACTACTGGGCCATGGCCACGAGGGTGCTCATCAACGCCGGCAACCTGGTCGGCACGGCGTACCTGCTCTACTACGTGGACGACGTGCTCCACCGTCCGGAGCCGGAGGGCGCGGCCCTCACGCTCACGCTCGTCTACCTGGTCTTCTGCGTGGTCGCCACGTACGCCGCGGGCCTGACAGCCGACCGAAGGCTGCGCCGCAAGCCGCTCGTGCTCGCCGGCGCCGCGTTCCAGACGGCGGCTGCGTCGAGCCTGGCGGTCTCGCCGACCTGGGGGGCGGCGCTGCTGGCCGCGGCCCTCCTCGGCGTCGGGTACGGCACCTTCCTCTCGGTCGACCAGGTGCTGACCACCGAAGTCCTGCCCGACGAGCGCACCCGGGCCCGCGACCTGGGCCTGGTCAACGCGGCCCAGAACCTGCCCATCGCCCCCCTGGTCGGCTTCACGGTACTCACCCTCACCAACGAGAACTACCGCGCCCTCTATGTCGCCAGCGCACTGATCGTGCTGCTCGGGGGCTGGTCGGTGACGCGGATAAGGTCGGTGTCCTGACATGCGTGCCATCTTCGTGCTCTTCGACACACTCAACCGGCGGTTCCTGCCACCGTACGGAGCGAACGACGTCGTCGCCCCGCATTTCGCCGACCTCGCCGAGCGCAGCGTCACCTTCGACAACGCCTACGGCGGCTCGATGCCGTGCATGCCGGCCCGCCGCGAACTCCACACCGGCCGGCACAACTTCCTGCACCGCGGCTGGGGCCCGCTGGAGCCGTTCGACGACTCGGCACCCGAACTGCTCACCCGGGCCGGCGTCTACACACACCTGGTGACCGACCACCAGCACTACTGGGCCGACGGCGGGGCCACCTACCATCCGCGGTTCCGGACGTTCGAGTTCTTCCGGGGCCAGGAGGGCGACGAGTGGAAGGGACACGTCGCCGACCCGCCGGTGCCCGAGGGCCTGGCGCCGACCGTGACCAACGGGGAACTGCGCCGGCAGGACCGGGTGAACCGGCTCTACATGACCGACGAGGCCGAGCACCCGCAGACGCTCACCTTCGATGCCGGGCTGCACTTCATCCGCACCAACGCCGACGAGGACAACTGGTTCCTCCAGATCGAGACCTTCGACCCGCACGAGCCCTTCTTCACCTACGACGACTACCGCAAGCTCTACGACACCGCGTACGACGGTCCCGAACTGGACTGGCCGGACTACGTGCGGGTCCGCGAGCCACAGGAGACCGTGGGCCACGTCCGCTCGCTCTACTCCGCCCTGCTCACGATGTGCGATCACAGCCTGGGCCGGGTGCTGTCGGCCATGGACGAGCACGGCATGTGGGAGGACACGATGCTCATCGTGGGTACCGACCACGGGTTCCTGCTCGGCGAGCACGACTGGTGGGGCAAGAACACTCCCCCGTACTTCCAGGAGACCATCCACCTGCCGCTGTTCATCTGGGACCCGCGCGCACGCCGTCGTGGTGAGCGGCGCACTTCGCTGGTGCAGACCATCGACCTCGCTCCGACCCTGCTCGACTTCTTCGGCCGCACCCCGACCAGGGACATGCGGGGAGCGTCTCTCGCGCCCACCGTCGAGTCCGACGCGCCGGTACGCGAGGCCGGTCTGTTCGGGATCTTCGGAGGGCACGTCAACGTCACCGACGGCCGCTGGGTCTATCTGCGTGCCCCGGCGCGGCCCGGCAACCAACCGCTGGCCGAGTACACCCTGATGCCCACGCTCATGCGCGGCCGGATGCCCGTCGAGGTCCTGCGCGAGGCCACGCTCGCGTCCCCGTTCGCGTTCACCAAGGGCGTGCCGCCGCTGCGGGTACCCGGTACCGCGTACACCGACCCGTACGCCTTCGGTTCGATGCTCTTCGACCTCGAAGCCGATCCCGGTCAGCAGCACCCCGTCATCGACGACGAACAGGAACTGCGGATGGCGACCCTGATGCGCGACCTGATGGCCGAGAACGAGGCGCCGCCCGAACAGTTCGAGCGGATGGGACTGCCCGCGGCCGGGCCGCTGACCTCCGAGCACCTGCTGTGCCGCGAACAGGCGGGCCAGGTGGAGACCAGCCGCCGACGGCCCCTGCGCGCGGCGGACTTCCCCCGCGCCCGGTTCGGCGTGACCACACCCGTCTCGGCGCTGCTGGCCGAGCCCGACGCGGTCGCGATCCTGCGCGCCCACCTGGGACCCCTCGTCGACGGTCCGCTGCCCGACGAGGTGCTCGAGCTGGGGTTGCTGGATGTGGCGGGCGTCGCCGTCGGGCTCATCCCCACCTCCACGCTGCACCGGATCGCCGACGAGCTGGCCGAGCTGTGAGGGGCCGCTGCTGCTCACCCGGGCGGGACGCAGCCGACGCGGACGGAGCGGCCGGGCGGGTCACCGAGACCTTCCCGCCCCGCGCTCCACGACCTGGCGCCGAGCCGCCGCCGCACGCCGTACGGCTCCCGGGAGGCGCGTTCCTCATGGGCAGCGACGAGCGACTGGGCCACCCCGACGACCAGGAGGGGCCGGTGCGTACCGTGACCGTCGGTCCCTTCGCCGCCGCCGCGACGACGGTGACCACCCTCCAGTGGGCGGCGTTCGTCGAGGAGACCGGACACGTCACCGACGCCGAGCGGTTCGGCTGGTCCCATGTCTTCCATCTGCACCTGCCGCCCGCTGTCGCCGCCCGCGCGCCCCGGGTCCGGTCGGCACCCTGGTGGTGCGCGGTCCGGGGAGCGGACTGGCGACGTCCCGAGGGCCCCGGGTCGAGCCTGGCCGGCCGTGAGGACCATCCGGCCGTGCACCTGTCGTGGCGCGACGCGCGGGCGTGGTGTGCGTGGGCCGGCGGCCGACTGCCGACCGAGGCGGAGTGGGAGTACGCCGCCCGCGGCGGGCTGGAGAACGCGCGCTATCCGTGGGGCGACGAACTGCGTCCGGGCGGAGAGGACCGGTGCAACATCTGGCGGGGCGACTTCCCCCATCGTGACGAGGCCGCCGCCGGCTGGGCCGGCACCGCCCCGGTCATGACGTACCCCGCCAACGGCTTCGGCCTCTTCCAGACCGTCGGAAACGTGTGGGAGTGGTGCGCCGACCCCTGGCGCGGCGGCCGCGTCATCAAGGGCGGCTCGTTCCTGTGCCACGACTCCTGGTGCAACCGCTACCGCGTCGCGGCGCGCGCGGCCAACGAGGAGGACGCGTCGGCGGCCAACGCCGGCTTCCGGTGTGTCTGGGACATCCCGGTCCCCGACACACCGGAACGCGGCCCTCACCGAGCGTGGACGGCCACCTCCCACAAGGAGTAGCCGTAACGCGTGGCCCGGTCGGTACCGTGCACACGCACGTAGCGCGCGGTCGTCGGGGTGAACCGGGCGGTCTCCAGCCCGCCGCGGCCCGTCGTGGTCTGCCACACCGTGCGCCACGTCCGGTTGTCGTCGGACACTTCGATGCGATAGGCGGCGGCGTGGGCCGCCTCCCAGTCCAGTACCACCCGGCCCACCCGCTGGGGACTGCGGAGGTCCACCGCCCACCACTGGTCGTCGCTCCAGTCGCTGGCCCACCGGGTGGCGGGGTTGCCGTCGACGGCACGGTCGGGCCGGTAGCTGGTGAGCACCGAGAACTCGCTGCTGCTCGCCTGCGCGGCACCGCCCCGGGCCAGGTTGGCCGGCCGGTCCCAGGCGACGGTGGCGTTCCACGTGTCCAGGTAGGACTGCGCGCCGTGCAGCAGTTCGTCGACGAGGGGGTCGCCGCCGAGCCGGCGCACGTCCTCGACCCAGTCGGGCACCAGCCCGACGTGGGCACCGCCGTCGCTGTTCACGTCCCACACCCGTTCGCCGGTGCGCTGGCGGTCCACCAGCGGGCCGTCCGGGTAGGTCCGGAACGGGTAGGTGACCTTGTCCGGCGCGTCGGATCCGCGGGGCGCCGGGTGGCTGCCCAGTCCGTTGAAGTCGGTGCCGTAGCCCAGCCCGACGCCGTACTTCCCGCGCAGGTCCGCGGTGGCGGCGGTCTCCTCGACGAACTTCTCCGCGTCCAGGCCGTAGGAACCGACGAAGCCGCCCATGCGGTAGAGCCGTTCGGTCCACGTGCGGTCCATCCAGCTGTGGCTGGAGATCACCCCGGGGTACCGCACCGATTCCAGGATGTCCATCGCCCGCCCCGCGGCCTTGACGCTCATGTGGTCGACCTCGACCATCATGCCCCGGTCCATCATGCCGTTGAGGGCGTACTCGCCGAGTCGGGTGAGGCCGCGGGTGTTGCAGCGCGCGTCGTCGTCGTACGAGGGCACGCTGGTCCCGGCCGGCAGCTTCGCCTCCGCCTCGGGGACCTCGGCCGCACCGATCGGGTTGTCGCGCTGGGGGCCGGTGCACTTCTCGGTCTTCCAGAAGGTGCCGGTGGAGAGGAACTGCCCGACGTTGATGACGGTGCCCTGCGTGCCTTCGTCGAAGCGCACTCCGCACAGTGCGTTGTCGAACTTGTGACACAGGAACATGCTGCTCACGCCGAGCGCGTGGAGTTCGTCGAGTCCCTTGTCGATGTCGGCCTCGGTGCACTGGGCGATGTCGAGTATCTGCTTGCAGCCGAACGGTTCGGAGGTCTCCACCCCCAGGACCACGGCCATCCTGCCCGCTTCGATCACCTGGCGGGCCTGCTGGGGCGAACTGACGATCCGGAACCAGCCCCGGCCGGGGCCCCCGTACATCCGGTCGATGTAGTCCTGCATCTCGTGGGTCTTGCGGGCCTGCAGCCGGACGGACTCCATCTCGTCGCAGCCGCGGTCGCGGACGTAGATCGAGCACAGGACGCCGTTGGACGTCAGGTCGGTGACGAGTACGCGCTGTCCGGCCCGCCACGCGCGCTCGAGCCAGGCGTAGTAGTTCTGCTGGTGCGACATCGTGGTGTGGCTGGGCCAGTCCCGGAACGTCGGCCAGCCCACCGGGTCGTGACGGCCGTCGGGGTCCACGGTGAGGTTCTCCAGCAGTGCGCCGGCCCCGTCGGGGTAGTGCTCGGGGCAGTCCTTGAGGGCGTCGGCGACACCTTCCTCGGAGAACGGTTTGCCGCAGACCACCTTGCCGCCGAATGCCTCGTTGGTCATCAGGTGGTTGTGTGCGTCGACGAACCCGCGGACGTCGCCGCGTGCGTCGGTGCCCGTGAACGGCTCCCCGCTCACGTTGATCTCGGAATCCGGCACGGGCCGGTGGGCCGGTTCCCACCAGGGTCGCTCGGCGGCGCCGGCCCCGCCGGCACCGAAGCCGGAAAGGAACAACGCGGCGACAAGGGACAGGACGAGGGCGGCTGTGCCGCCCCAACGCGCTCTCTTCATGGGGTCTCCCGAGGCGTGGCGTGGGGCGCACCCTAAAGTTGGTCAATCGTCCCAGTCAAGAGTCCCAGACCGGCCGGAGCCCCAGGCGTCAGGCGTCAGGCGTGGCGGGCCATGCCCGCCACGTGCCGGGCGACGAGGTCGAGGACCTCGCCCGCGGCGGCCGCGTTCCCCTCGTTGAGGTAGAGCAGCGTCACCCCGTCGAGCACCGCCGTGACGTAGCGCGCCAGCGTCGGCACCGGGGCGTCCCACTCCAGGCGCTTGCCCTCCTTGTCCGTAAGCGCCTCGATCAGACGGGTGTTGGCCGCGAGGTAGGTCTGGTACTGCCGCTCCGCGACACCGGCGAGCCCGGACTGCCGAGCGGCGTACTGGGTCAGCTCGTAGGTGAGGCGGTGTTCGTCCGGCACCTCGACCACGTGCTGCCAGTAGGCGCGCATCCCGCGACGCAGCCGGTCCTCCAGGTCCCCCTCGCCCACCACCTCCGGCAGCGCGCGCTCCAGGGTGTGGCCGGTGATGACCTCGATGACCTCACCGAGCAACTCCTCCTTCGAGCGGAAGCAGTAGTGGAAGGACCCCAGCGGCATGTCCGCCTCGGCCACGATCGCGCGCGTGGTGGCGGCCGAGACCCCCTCCCTGACCATGACCGCGATCGCGGCGTCGACCAGCCGCTCGCGTCGTTCGCTCGCCGCCATCCGGCTCATGGGTCAGCTCCTCGCTCTTGCCCGGCGGTCACGGACCGCGACCGCGCACGTCGGGTGCCATTGTCCTCGATCCCGTCTTGGACATACGACCAAGACGCTTGACCCGGCTTCTGTGCTGCTGCCATAGTCGCGCCACCGACCGACCGTTCACCGGAGGCTCCGATGACCACGCGCTGGGAGAACTGGGCCCGCACCGAATCGGCCACACCGGTCCGGATCGTCTCCCCCGCCTCCACCGAGGAGGTCGCCGCCGTCGTCACCGAGGCGGCCGCGGCCGGACGTCCGGTCAAGGCGGTCGGGTCGGGGCACTCGTTCTCCGGGATCGCGGTCGGGGAAGGCGTGCAGATACGTCCGGACCGACTGACCGGACTCGTCCGCGCCGACACCGAGAGCGGCCTGGTCACCGTGTGGGCGGGGACTCCCCTGCACCGGCTCAATCCGCTTCTCGCCGAACTCGGACTGGCGCTGGAGGTCCTCGGCGACATCGACCGCCAGACGGTCGCCGGTGCGCTGACCACCGGCACTCACGGGTCGGGCGAGCGGTTCGGCATCATGGCGACCCAGATCAGAGAGCTGGAACTGGTGCTGGCCGACGGCTCCGTCGTGACCTGCTCCGCACAGGAGCGGCCCGACCTGTTCGCCGCCGCGCGTGTTTCCCTCGGCGCCCTGGGCGTCATCACCACCGTCACCCTCCAGTGCGTGCCGCTCTTCGCGCTGCGCGGGGTCGACCGGCCGCGGCCACTCGAGGAGACCCTGGAGTCGCTCGACGAACTCGCCGCCGCCCACGACCACTTCGAGTTCTTCTGGTTCCCGCACACCACCACCGCGCTGACCCGTCGCTTCACGCGGCTCCCGGCCGACACCAGACTGCGCCGCCTCGGCCCGGTGACACGCGCGGTGGAAGACCGGCTGCTGGCCGACCACACCTTCGAGTGGCTGCTGCGCCTGGGCGCCAGGCGGCCGGGAGCCGTGCCGGGCATCACCCGTCTCGCGACCCGGCTCACCGGCTCCCGCGACGTCACCGACCTCGCCCACCGTGTCTTCGCCTCGCCCCGCAACGTGCGCTTCCGTGAAGGCGAGTACGCCGTCCCCCGCGACACCCTCGTCGCCGCCCTGCGAGAGCTTCGGCGCTGGGTCGACACCCACGACGAGGCGGTCTCCTTCCCCTTCGAGGTCCGGTTCGCCGCCGCCGACGACATCTGGCTCTCCCCCGCCCACGAACGCGATGTCGCCTACGTCGCGTACCACCAGTACCACCGGATGCCACACGACCGGTGGTTCCGGGTGTGCGAGGACGTCCTCGGGGCCGCGGGCGGACGGCCCCACTGGGGGAAGATGCACCGGCTCGGCGCCGCCGAACTCGCCGAGCTGTACCCCCGGTTCGGCGACTTCACCGCCCTGCGCGATCGCCTGGACCCGGCCCGGGTGTTCTCCAACCGCCACCTCGACCGTGTCCTCGGGCCCGCCGGGGCGTCCCGATGAGCGCGTCCTCCCCCCTTCGCCCCGCCCTGCCCGGCGCGTTCTTCGCCGAACTCGCCGAGGCCACGGCCGGGCTGCGTCCGCCGTACGCGGTGGTGCACCTGCCCTCGCTGCGCGCCAACGCCCGGGACCTGGTGCGCCGGGCCGCGGGCAAGCCGATCCGGGTCGCCAGCAAGTCGGTGCGCAGCCGGGCGTTGCTGCGGCAGGTCTCGGCCGGACCCGGCTGGGCCGGAGTGCTCGCCTTCACGCTGCCGGAGGCGCTGTGGCTGGCGGAGGAGTTCGAGGATGTGGTGGTGGGCTACCCGACCGTCGACACGGCCGCCGTCGCCCGGCTCGCCTCGGACGAGGTGATGGCCTCCCGGGTGACCCTGATGGTCGACTCGCCGGCGCACCTCGACCTGATCGACGCGGTCCTCGACGGTCTGGGGCCCGGCGCCCGGCCCGTGCGGGTCTGCCTCGAGGTCGACGTCTCGCTGCGACTGGCCGGCGGCCGCGTGCACATCGGTGCCCGGCGTTCCCCGGTGCACACCGCCCGCGCCGCGCGGGACCTGGCTCAGGCGGTGGCCGCCCGGCCGCGTCTGCGCCTCGTGGGGGTGATGGCCTACGAGGGCCACATCGCCGGTGTCGGCGACAACCGTCCGGGTCCGGGACGGTTCCTCGTCCGGGGCGTGCGGAGGATGTCGGCGGGTGAAATCGCCGAACGGCGGGCCGCGGCGGTCGCCTCCGTCGCGTCGGTGGCGCCGCTGGAGTTCGTCAACGGCGGCGGCACGGGAAGCCTGGAGACGACCAGCCTGGAGCCGGCCGTCACCGAGGTCGCGGCCGGGTCCGGGCTCCTGGCTCCCACACTGTTCGACTTCTACACCCGGTTCGCTCCCCACCCGGCGTCCTTCTTCGCACTGTCGGTGGTGCGTCGTCCCTCGCCGCGGCACGCCACGCTCCTGGGCGGGGGCTGGGTCGCGTCGGGGGCCGCAGGTCCCGACCGCCTTCCCACGCCGGCCTGGCCGGCGGGCCTCCGGCTGCTGCCGCGGGAGGGCGCCGGCGAAGTACAGACCCCCGTGCGCGGCCCCGGCGCCGCCGGCCTGCGGGTCGGGGACCGCGTCTGGCTGCGGCACAGCAAGGCCGGCGAGCTTTGCGAGCACGTGGCCGAACTCCACCTCGTCGAGGACGGCCGCGTCGTCGACACCGTCCCCACCTACCGAGGCGAGCACCGAACGTTCCTCTGACCGCCCCCTGCGAAAGGTGTGACCATGTCCGGCTTTCCCCTCCTGCCCGACGATTTCCTCCTCGGAGTGTCGACGGCGTCCTACCAGATCGAGGGTGCGGCGGCCGAGGACGGCAAGGGGCCCTCCATCTGGGACACGTTCTGCGCCGAGCCCGGCAGGATCGAGAACGGCGAGACCGGGGAGGTCGCCTGCGACCACTACCACCGGTCGGGGGAGGACGTCGCCCTGATGCGGGACCTGGGTGTCGACGCCTACCGCTTCTCGGTGTCGTGGCCGCGCGTCATGCCGTCCGGTTCGGGCGCCGTCAATCCGGCGGGTCTGGACTTCTACGACCGGCTCGTCGACGACCTGCTGGCCGCCGGCATCACGCCCGCGGTGACCCTCTACCACTGGGACCTCCCGCAGGCGCTGCAGGATCGCGGCGGCTGGCAGGTGCGGGAGACGGCGCACCGGCTGGCAGACTACGGCACCGTGGTCGCCGAGCGCCTCGGCGACCGGGTCGGGATGTGGATGCCGGTCAACGAGCCGGTGGTGGCGACGATGTTCGGGCACGCGGTGGGCGCCCACGCGCCCGGACTTGCCCTCGGCTTCGACGCCCTGCCGGTGGCCCACCACATGCTGCTGGGCCACGGGCTGACCGTGCAGGCGCTGCGCGCGGCCGGCGTCGGCAACATCGGCATCGCCTCCAACCACGCGCCCACCTGGCCGGCGTCCGGCTCCGACGCCGACCGTGAGGCGGCCGCGTCCTACGACGCGCTGGTCAACTGGCTGTTCGCGGACCCGGTACTGCGCGGCGCCTACCCGGACGAACTCCTGGCCATGCTGATGCCCGGACACGCGGACGGCACCCTGGCAGCGGACCTGGAGGTCATCTCGTCGCCCCTGGACTGGTTCGGGGTGAACTACTACCAGCCGGTGCCCGTCGGCGCGCCCGGCACCGCGTCGCCGCGCTCACCCGCTCTGGAGGGCGCCGCCCTGCCGGAAGGACTTCCGTTCGAACCCCGCGTCCTGACCGACGCGCCCACCACCGGCCTCGGCTGGGCCGTCGTCCCCGACGGGCTGCGGGAGATCCTGGCCACCTTCGTCCAGCGGTACGGCGACCGGCTGCCACCGCTCTACGTCACCGAGAGCGGTTGCGCCTACCCGGACCGTCCGGACCCCGACGGCACGGTCCGCGATCCGCAGCGCATCGCCTACCACCGTGACCACCTCGCCGCGGTGTCCCGTGCGATCGAGGACGGCATCGACGTGCGCGGCTACTTCGCGTGGTCGCTCCTGGACAACTTCGAGTGGGCGCTGGGGTACGAGCCGCGGTTCGGCCTGGTTCACGTCGACTACGACACCCAGACCCGTACGCCCAAGGACTCCTACCGCTGGTTCCAGGAGCACCTCCGGGCACGGCGCCGACCGGGACGGTGACGCGCCACGGCCCTCCGGAAGGAGGTGCCGCTCCCGCGCTGCGACCCGCGCCCGGACGGACGGCCGTGACCGGCGGGGGCGGCTCGCGGCTGCGCGACGATGTGGAGCACTCCGCATGCGCCGCGCCGCGATGTGACGCCGTGTCACGCGCTGTCCGGCGGCACGAAGACCACAGGTGCGCGCGGGGGTGCCGTCACCTCCCGCCGGAACGGGCGTTCCGCGACGTCTCCCCCGTCCGCCGGGCACATGCCGTCGAGGACCAACGGCTTGCCGGGGGACGCGTCGCCGGGCAGTCCGTGCCGCCGCCGCGCTGTACGTTCGTGGGCTCCGTGCCGCCCCGGCAGGGAGGATCCGGGCCTCATGGCGGCAGCGCACCGGCCGGACGCCCCACCGGTGGACGACGACCGCCCCGGCCTCCGGGGGCTCTCCCTGATCGCGGCGGTGGCCGCCGAGGGCGTGCCCGCGGACGCGGCGGCGGACGTCGTGTACGGGGCCCGCGAGGTCCCGGCGGGCCGCCGGCGACGCCTGGCTGCCGCCGGACGCCCCACGTCCTGACGATCCGGGGGACGTCCCCAGGGGCCTCCCCCCTGTCCGCCACGGTGGCCGACGAACCGGGTCCTCTCGTGACCGCCCAGGGCCGGCGAACCGACCGTCCGCGACACGCCGTCGCCCCGCACTGACGCGGACAGGGCCCTCGCCCGCACGGCCAGAACCCCGGTGGAGCCGGCCCGGCCGCCCGCCGGCGTCCGCATCGAGGCGTGACGCCGGGGGCGCGCCGCCCGTCGGCGCTGCCCCGAGCGACCGGCCGCTCGGCCGCGGTCGCCGGGCCGGAGTGCGCCGCCGCCGCGACCACGAGGAACGCGGAAGGGCCGACGGCCCGGCCGGAACCACTTCCGGGCGCTCCCACGCGCCGGGCGGAGCCCGTGGTCCGGGCGGCGGGCGCGGTCCACTCCGCGGTTCCCGCCCCTTCCCGGGGCTGAGGCGGGCGTCGCGCCGGGCGCGGCGCACCTCGCCGCTTCGCCGGTGCGCGCGGCCCACGACCCGAACAGACTGTGAGAAGCCTCACCCGGGGATACCCCCCGGGGCATAGAGAGGGTCCTGTTACGGTTGACCCCAGGCATACCCCCCTGGGTATCCAGGAAAGCGACTGAGCAGGAGTTCCCCGCATGGTTCCCGAGAGCGACGAGCCACGGTCCGCCGAGGCGCGCGTGCCGGAGGCCCGCGTCGCCGACGTCCGCGACGGCGGCGCCCGTCACGCCGGTCACGCCTCCGGCTCCCGGTCCGCACCGCGCTCCCCCGTCGCCCCGGCCCTCGCCGGACGGCCCCCGGCCGGGCTGGTGCGCGCGTTCGGCCGGAGCGGCGGCCACCGCGCACGCGCGCACTTCCTGCCCCGCGATCCCGGCCGCCGTGCCGCCCAGGGCGTCAGCGGTGGCACCGCCCCCCGGTCCCACGCCGCCCACCCCACGGCCACCTGCGGCCGTCCTGACTCCCCCACCGTCCCCGACACTCCCGAGGAGACGCGATGATCACCGTCCTGCCCGTCGAGACGCCCGGACTGGGCGACCGCACCTACCTCGCCCACGACGGCTCCGTGGCTCTGGTGGTCGACCCCCAGCGTGACTACGACCGCGTCACCGCGCTGGCCGACGCCGCCGGGGTGCGGATCACCCACGTCTTCGAGACGCACATCCACAACGACTACGTCACCGGCGGCCTGGCCCTGGCCCGCGAGGTGGGGGCGCGGTACCTGGTGAACGCCGACGACGAGGTCGCCTTCGAGCGGACCCCGGTACGCGACGGCCAGGTGATCGAGGTCGGCGACACCATGCGGGTGCGGGCGATCCACACCCCGGGCCACACCCATACCCACCTCTCCTACGCACTGGAGGCCGACGGGGAGCAGACCGCGGTGTTCACCGGCGGCTCGCTGCTGTACGGCACCACCGGGCGGCCCGACCTGCTGGGTCCGGACCACACGGACACCCTGGTGCGGGCCCAGTGGCGCTCGGCGCACCGACTGGCGCAGGAGCTGCCGGACGAGACGGCCGTCTATCCCACCCACGGGTTCGGCTCCTTCTGCTCCGCGACCCAGGCCACCGGTCTGTCCAGCACCATCGGCGACGAGAAGCGGACCAACTCCGCGCTGACCGCCGACGAGGAGGCCTACGTCGAGCGGCTCCTGGCGGGCCTCGACGCCTACCCGGCCTACTACGCCCACATGGGCCCGGCCAACGCCGCAGGACCCGGCAAGCCCGATCTGTCCGCGCCGTCCGTGGCGGATCCGGCCGCACTGCGGCGCAGGATCGAGGCCGGCGAGTGGGTGGTGGACCTGCGCGACCGTATCGCTTTCGCCGCCGGACATCTGCCCGGCAGCCTCAACTTCGGCCTGGACGGCCAGTTCGTCACCTACCTGGGCTGGCTGATCCCGTGGGGCACCCCTCTCACCCTGCTCGGCGAGACCGCCGGCGACGTGGCAGAGGCTCAGCGCGAACTGGTCCGCATCGGTATCGACCGCCCGGCCGCGATGGCCACCGGCAACCCCGAGGACTGGGCCGGCGGCGAACCCCTGGCGGCCTATCCCCGCGCCTCCTTCGGCGACCTCGAAGCCGCCCGGAACGGCGACGAAGACCTCGTCGTCCTGGACGTTCGCCGCGATCAGGAGCGCGAGCGGGCCCACATCCCCGGCTCGGTCCACATCCCCGTCCACGAGGTGCCGGCCCGCATCGGCGAGGTCCCGGCGGGCCGTGTCTGGGTGCACTGTGCCGGCGGCTACCGCGCGGGGATCGTCGCCGCGCTGCTCCACGCCCACGGCCGCGACGTCGTCGCCGTCGACGACAGCTTCGACAACGCCCTCGGGCTCGGCCTGTGCGCCCTTGCCTCCCCCCTCTCCGCACACCACGACAACCGACAGGAGTCCGACGCATGACCACCCCCACCACGCCGCACAGCCTGACCATCCACGAACTGCGCGCCAGGATCGACTCGGGAACCCCGCCCCGGGTGCTGGACGTCCGCTCCCCCCTCGAGTTCGAGGAAGCGCACATTCCCGGCTCCCACAACGTCCCCCTGCCCCTGCTCCGTGAGCACCGTGAGGAGTTCACCAGGCACCTGGACTCCGACGTGGTCCTCGTGTGCCGTTCCGGTCAGCGCGCCGGCCAGGCCGAACGTGCCCTCGCGGAAGCCGGGCTCCCGGGCCTGGCGGTCCTGTCGGGCGGCATGACCGCGTGGGAGAGGTCCGGCGCCCCGACGAAGTACGGTCAGGAACGCTGGGACATGGAGCGCCAGATCCGCCTGGTCGCCGGTTCCCTGGTACTGGTCGGAGCCCTCGGAAGCTTCGTCGTTCCCGGACTGCAGGCGCTGTCCGCGTTCGTCGGCGCGGGACTGGCGTTCGCCGCCGTCAGCAACACCTGTGCCATGGGCATGCTCCTGTCCAGGATGCCGTGGAACCGCGTACCGTCCGTCGACCCCCGCGAGGCCGTGGCACAGCTCTCCGCCGGCAGGTGAGCACCCTGGTGCCGGCGCCCGTCCGGCACTCGCGCCGCCGGTAGGCGTCAGCCTCGGTCCGCTCGGCGAGGCGGGCCGAGCCGGACCGTTCCGCTGCCGGTGTACGCCGCGGGCACGGACGTCGAGGAGGCCGTCGCGACCTCCCTGTCCGTCGTCGGCGTCACCTCCGCCGTGGGCGTGGTCACCCACGCCCACGGCGGACGGGTCCGCCGGCGCACCGGCGTCCCGTCCGGGGCGGCCGGCGCCCACACCGGCGGGCGCGTCGGCGGTGACGTCCCCGACCTCGTCCTGGCCGCCCTCGTGACGGCGGTGCGGGCGCCGACGGAATCTTCCGGCCCGTCCGAGTGTTCGCGTGGGTGAGGGGAGAGACAGGACGATCCGGTCCTCTCCCCGCCCTCCCGGTCCCCCCGCCTGAACGGAGCCCCCATGGTCCAGCTCCCCGCCGACCAGGTACGGTCGGCCGCCAACCGCCTCAAGCGGGCCCAGGGTCAACTCGCCGGCGTGGTACGCATGCTGGAGGAGGGACGGGACTGCGAGGACGTGGTCACCCAGCTCGCCGCGGTCAACCGCGCCCTGGACCGGGCCGGCTTCGCCATCGTCGCCGGCGGCCTCAAGGAGTGCCTGACCCGCGAGGGCGGAGCCGACAGCCTCGACACCCGCAAGATGGAGAGGCTCTTTCTCTCCCTGTCCTGAGACACCTCCCTCCCTGCCGTCGCGGTGCACCGGACGACGAAGTCCCGGCCCCCGGGTTGCTCCGCCGCCGAGATCGGGGGCGTCAGGCGCCGAGCAAGCGCGCGATGTCGGCCAGCGTCGCCGGGCCGCCGACGTTCCCGGGCACCACCACGTAGACGCGGTCACCGCGCCGTGTCGTGAGGTCCCAGACCGACACCCCCGGCAGGATCTGCCCCCGCACCCGGGCGGCATGCGCCCCCAGGCCGGTCCGAGCCACTTCGGCGGAGGTGATGCCGCCCTTGGCGACGACCACGGCCGCGTCGTCGGCCAGGGCGTCGACGGCCGTGGTCAACGCCGTCATCACGCGCTCACCGTGGCTCAGCGTGTTGTCCGCCGGCCGGCGGGAGCGGCTGGAGGAGACGATCGCGAGACCCCGGGTCGCCAGGTCCGCGCGAACGCGGTCCACCACGGCCCGTCCGGCCCTGCGCGGATCGAGCAACGCGGCGTCCGTGTCGATCGCATGGGGTACGACACCCGTGGCCGCGGTCAGCCGCGCCAACTGGGCGGTCGCCCCGTCGGTGTGCGACCCGCAGACGACCAGCACCGGCCCGGCCGGCCTGCTCACCGGCGCCGGCAGCAGTCCCGCGCTCACCGCGCCCGCGCACCGGGCCGCCAACGGCGCCGCACAGCGCACCACGACGCGCCGCCCGGCGCTCCGCGCCCGCGACAGACCGGCGTGCACCAGGTCGATGTCCTCGTCGGTGACGGCGTCCGGGGCGACCACGCTGCGCCCGGGAGCGGACAGCAGCGCCTCGGCGACGGCCGATCCACCGCCGGCGCGCAGCACGTCGAGCGGCACCGAGACGGCCTCCCGCCCGCCGAGTTCCCGCACGTACGCCACCATGTCGCTGGAGCGGAAGGGGAACACGGGGTCCCGGGCGTACTCCGTCTCGTGCGCGGGGACGTCCCCGGCCGCGGTGCCGACGTAGTGCACGCCGTCCCGCGTCGTACGTCCTCCGGCGGGAAACGCGGGCAGGAACAGGATCGGGCTGTCGTCCCCGACGAACACGTCCGTCTCGGCGAAGACATGACCGCGCAGCGTGGAGTCGCCGCGCAGGACCACGTCGACGTGTTCGGCCAGCTCCGTCGCCACCTGGGCGATCTCTCCGGCGACGCGACGGCAGAGCGCGACGGCGTCGGCCTCGGAGATCGCCCGGCTGTTGGTCTGCAGGTAGACCGCGTCATGGTCGCGGAGGACCTGGGCGATCGTGTCCGCGTCCCAGGTGAGCAGGACGGTGACGCCACTGGCCGACTGGGTTCCGGTGGGGTCGTCGTCCAGCACGACGGTCTTGGTCACGATGGTTCCTCTTCACGAGCGGTGGATGGGAGCGGCGCCGCTGTCCGTGGCGGGGCGGTGGTCACCCCGGAACGAGGCGATCGTCTCGGCGGCGGTGACGGCCGTCGCCTCGACCCAGCCGGCCAGCAAGCTGTCGAGATCCAGTCCGACCGCGTGCGCCGGGGTGGCCTCCTCCAGATGAGCGAAGACGGCCCGGCGCAGCTCGGTGTTGACATTGATCTTGCACACCCCGGTGTCGATCGCCGCGGTGATGACGTCGGACGGGAGCCCGGACGCGCCGTGGAGCACCAGCGGCACGTCGGTCGCCGCGGCGATCTTCGCGAGCCGGTCCAGGTCGAGCGCCGGGACACCGCGGTAGAAGCCGTGCACGTTGCCGACGGAGACCGCGAGCAGGTCGACGCCGGTCGCGTCGGCGAAGCGCGCGGCCTCGTCCGGGTCGGTGAGCGCGGCACCGTGGCCGTCGGCGGACAGGGCGACGTCCTCGTTGCCGTCGATCCGGCCGAGTTCGGCCTCGACGATGACGTCGTCGTCCAGGTGTCGCCGCACGGCCCGGACGAAGTCGAGGTTGGCCTGGTACCCCTCGCGGGAGCCGTCGGCGAGCACCGCGTGGGCGCCCGCCTCCACGGTGGCCCGGATCAGCGCGAGGTCGGTGGCGTGGTCCAGTTGCACGGCCACCGGGGCCGGCGACGCGTCGGCGAGGGCCCTGAGGGAGCGCACCAGGCCGTGCCCGTACCGGGTTGCGGCCGTGCTCGGCGAGACGAGCAGGATGACGGGCACCCCCGCTCGTTCGGCGGCCGTGACGACCCCCGTGGCGGTGGCCAGGTCGTAGGCGGTGAAGGCGGGGACCGCGGCTCCCCGCGCGCGAAATGCGCGGATGTGCTCGCGAAAGCCATGGTGCATCGTCGGTGCGTTCCGTTCTGCTGGGTGGTGGATGGGTCAGGGTGAGCCGGGCCGGTCGCGACGTGCCCGGCGCAGGTTGGCCACGGCCGTCCCCATGTGGGCGGCCATGGCGGCACGGGCGGCGGGTTCGTCCTGGTCGCGGATGGCCTCGGCGATGGGGCGGTGCAGCTCCAGGGAGTCGACGAGCCGTACCTCGGACGCCAGTACCTTCTCCGTCCAGGAGCGAAGCAGGCTGCGGATGTTGACGAGCACCCCCGCGAGGACGGGGTTCTCGCTCGCGTCGCCGATGGCCAGGTGGAAGGAGATGTCGGCACTCGCGAACCGCTCGGCGTCCTCGGCGGCGGTCGCCAGCTCCATGAAGGTGAAGAACTGCTCGACGCGACCGCGGGCGGCGGCGTCCCCGTGCCGGGCCGCCAGTCCGGCCAGCGACACCTCCACTTCGGCACGGGCCTCGATGAGCGCGTCGATCGACGGGTCGCCCAGGAAGAGCCCCCACTCCACGATCCGGGGCAGCAGGTTGGACGTGTTCGTCGTGAGGAAGGTCCCGTCGCCCTGGCGTACTTCGAGGAAGCCGAGCACCGTGAGCGACTTCAGCGCCTCCCGCATGGCGGTGCGGCCGACGCCCATCTGCTCGGACAGGGCCCGTTCTCCCGGCAGGCGCTGCCCGGGGCGCAGGCCGCCCTCGGCCAGCACGCGCAGCAGCCGCTGGGTCAGCTCGACACTCGTCCCCGGATCGGCGGGACGCCGGCTCCCGGAGCCCATCGCCGCGAGCGGCGACGGGCTCGCCGAACCGGCGGCTCGCCTGCCGCCCGAACCGTTGTGACTGTGCCGGCTGCTCATGGTCAGTATCCTCCGGATCGCATCACGGGCTGGGTGCCCCGCACGCAGGCCAGGCGCTCTGCGGCTGCGCTCCGAAGATAGGACATGTCGTTGCCGGGGGTGACCAGGTCATAGCCTGCCCGCGCCCAGTGCGCGGCCTCCGCGCCGTCCCGGCAGAAGAGCCCGGCCGCCAGGCCGTGGGCGTGGGCGCGTTCGACCACCTGGTGCGCGATCTCGGCGACGCGGCCCGAGATCGCCCCGCCCGCGGGCAGACCGAGGTCCAGCGCCAGGTCGTTGGGGCCCAGGTAGACGCCGTAGAGCCCCGGGGTGCTCATGATCTGGTCGAGGTGCGACACGGCCGAGGCGGACTCGATCATGGCCCACGGCATGATCGTTCCCTCCGCGTGGGCGACGTAGTCGGCCCCGCCGTACAACAGGCCCCGCGAGGGACCGAACGAGCGGGTTCCGCGCGGCGGGTAGAAGCAGGCGTCGACCAGTTGCTCCGCGAGCCCGGGGGTGTCGACGGAGGGTGCGATGATCCCGTAGGCGCCGGCGTCGAGGAGCCAGCCGATCTCGGCGACGTCCATCCGGGACGGCCGGACCATGGGCACGGCCGGCCCCGCGGACACCGCCTGGAGCAGGGGCACCAGCCGGTCCCGGCCGAACATGCCGTGCTGGGCATCGAGGGTGACGCTGTCGAACCCGGAGTGGGCGAGCACCTCGGCGGCGTAGGTTCCGTCGCCGGACACCCATCCGTTCACGGCCGTCCCGCCGCTGGCGATGAGCTGACGCACCGCGTTGCTGCGCATGGGTTTCGGTCCTGTCCGTTCAGTCGTCGTCGGTCGTCATGGCCAGCAGGAACACGGGCGCGACGTAGCCGTCGGCGTCACGCGAGAGGCCCTTCTCGGTGGCTTCCCGCCAGACCTCCGGTGCCCAGTGCAGGCGGACCCGGGCGTCGCCGCCGTTGACGACCACCAGTTCGGCGAAGTCGTCCCCGTCGGCGGCGGAGTCGGCGTGGAGGGTGCGCCACGCGTGGGGCGGGACCGACAGGGTGTCCTCCGGGTACAGGGTCACCTCGACCACGTCGCTCCCCTGGTTCAGCCCGACCTTCCAGACCCCGCTCTTCACGATGAGGACCTGTGTCTCGGCGTGCCAGTGGCGCAGCATGCCCTCGCCGGGCCGGGCCCGCAGCCAGGCCACGTTGAACGAGTGCGGGTTGGACACCCTGGGCGTGATGTCACGGTCCTCGGCCATGCCGTAGCCGATCACCGCGGCGAGTTCGGCGCCGCCGCCCGGCAGCGTGGAGCACAGGAACGGTTCGGCGTGGAACACGCGGTCGGCCGCGGTGGTGATCCGCCCGCGCATTTCCTCGGCGGAGTACTCCCGCAGGCTGTTGACGATGTCCTCGGGCATCGGACGGATGAGGTGGGTGTCCTCGGGCAGCTCGTCGCCGGCGACGGTGTCGATCAGCCGGTTGTCCGCGGTGAGGTAGAGCCCGTGGCCCTCGGCCTCGTTCAGCACCGAGGGGCCCCAGATGATCCCGCCGGTGTCGTTCTGCCCGAGCGCGGTGAACAACCAGCCGTCGTCGGCGCCCTCGTTGGTGAAGCCCCGGAAGATCCAGGTCGGGACGGTGATGATGTCGCCCTCGGAGGAGACGTACTCCCCGCCCTTGCCGTCCTTGCCCCAGCGGAACCGCCAGGTGCCGCGGAAGTTGAAGAAGACCTCGGCCGTGAAGTGCATGTGCAGGGAGTTGGTCACGCCGTTGGGCATCGCCGCCGCGCCGATGTTGTAGCCGTGGTCCTCTCGGAGGTTGATGAGCTGGCCGGCGCTCTGGGAGACCCCGCTGCCGATCAGGGCGTAGTTCTCCTTGCGGTCGGATCCCGGGGTGCGGCAGTCGATGAAGGCGTTGTCGCAGGAGACGAGGTCACCGCGGCGGATGGTGCGCCGATCGAGTTCGGCCTGGCTGATCGTCGGGTTGTGGGTCATTCTTGCCTCCGTTGTCGTGGTCAGGTCCGGCATGCGTGCCGGGCGGTGGGGCTCTCGCCGGGTTGGCCGAACTCCCGTTCCAGCCAGGTGGTCACCGTCGCGGCGACGAGGTCCGGGGCGAGCAGCGGCGCCATGTGCGTCGCCCGCGGCAGGATGCGTACGGCGCCACGCGGGGCGGCGGCCGCGATCTCCCGGGAGCGCTCCGGCGGGACGAGCAGGTCGTCCTCGGCTCCGACGGCCAGGACCGGTCCGGTGAATCGCGCCAGGCCGGGTCGTTCGTCGACTCGTTCCAGTTGGAGCGTGAGCTGCCGGCCGAGGCGGGCGGCGCCGGTGGCGTCCGCCATCCGGCGGCACAGCCGCGCCGCCACGCGGTGCCGGCTCGGGGAGGCGGCGTCCCGGGCGGGGCCGATCAGCAGCTCGACCGGGGGATCGGCGTCCGCTCCCGGCTCCGGGTCGGTGACGCGGGCCCGTCGCACCTGCCATGCCTGGATCTGGTCCGCCCGCGGCGCCCTCGGGTTGGCGCAGAGGGTGACCACGCCCGCGACCCGGTCCGGCCGCAGCCGCGCCGCCGCCAGGGCGACCGTGCCGCCGAGCGAGTGTCCGACCAGAATCACCGGGCGGTCGAAGCCGGCGACCGCGGCGCCGACCGCCCGGACGTGGGTGGCCTCGGTCACCGGGCGGACGCTGATCCGGGTACCGGGCCGGTGGCCGAGCAGCGCCGCCACGAACGGGGCGAACAACTCCCGGGTGCACTGCATGCCGGGCAGGAGCACCAGCGGCGGCAGGGCTTCGGGCCGTCCCCCGGAAGGGCCCTCGGGCGAGACGGTCGCGTCGGCCCGGTCCGTCGAGGGGTCAGGCACGGCCGGTCTCCGCGACGGGCTCGTTCACCAGCCGGTTCAGCTCGGGGTTGTAGTCGTCGTGGGCCAGGTCCTTGCGGTAGGTCTCCTTGAAGCAGAAGGCGACCACCAGCAGCGAGACGAAGGAGACGACGCAGACGTAGACGGCCACGGACATGATCGTCCCGGTGGCGTCCACCAAGGCGCTCGCGATGAACGGCGCCGTGCCCGCGAAGATGCAGAAGGCCAGGTTGAACGCGATGGAACCGGCGGTGTAGCGCATCTTCGTCGGGAACATCTCGGCCAGGCACACGGTCACCGACACGGCGATGAAGAAGATGGGGACCAGGTAGACGAGCTGGGCCAGGACCGCGCTTTCGAAGGTGCGCGCGCTCACCATGTGGAAGGCCAGCGGGACGATGACCAGTGGCGTGGCGCAGCCGGCGAGCAGCATCTTCTTCCGGCCGATCCGGTCCGAGAGGCGGCCGGAGAGGTAGAGCAGCGGGAGCAGTACGAGCAGCGCGATGCTGGTGGACAGGACCGACAGGTCCAGGCTGAGCGGCCGGCCGGGGCCCGCCGTGCTCTGGAGGTAGGCGGGGATGTAGGCGGTCCAGGTGTAGGACAACACCGCGTTGGTCATGGCGAATCCGGAGAAGACCAGGATCGGCTTCCACTGGGTCCGCAGGGTCTGCGCGATCGTCGTGGCCGGCAGTTCCTCCGACAGTTCCCTGGCCCGTTCCTGCATCTCCTGCTGCCGCCGGAACTCGGGAGTGTCCTCGACGGCTCGGCGCAGGTAGAACCCGGCGATCGTGAGCGGCAGGGCGAGGAGGAACAGGATGCGCCAGCCCCAGTCCACCATGGCGCCGTTGCCCAGCAGGGCGGTCAGTCCGAAGGTGAGGGCGGTGCCGGTGAGCAACCCGGCGAAGACGGAGATCGACACGAACGAGGTGTAGCGGGCACGCTGGTCGGAGGGGCCGTACTCGACCACGAAGGAGACGGCGCCCGCGTACTCGCCGCCGGCTGCCAGGCCCTGGCCCAGGCGCAGCACGAGCAGCAGGCAGGGCGCCAGGAATCCGGCGGCCGCGTAGGTGGGCAGTATGCCGATCAGCGCGGTGAGGAAGCCCATCAGGATGATGGTGAGGGAGAGGATCTTCTTGCGGCCCATCCGGTCGCCCATCCGGCCGAAGATGAAGCCGCCCAGCGGCCGGATGAGGAAGCCGACCGCGAGGCCGGCGAATACGGCGAGCTGGCCGACCAGGGCGTCGCCCTCGGGGAAGAAGACCTTGGCGAGCACGGGCGTGACTGCCGCGTAGACACCGAACTCGTACTGCTCGGTGTAGTTGCCGACCACGCCGGCGAGCACGGCCTTGCGCATGGTCTTGAGTGGCACCTGGGGGGCGGCGGGGCCGTGGTGGCCCTCATGTGCCGTGGAGAGAGGATTCATCAAGGGCGTCCAAGTCTGCTGGTGACCCGATCGTTCCGGTTTCGGATGCGGGAAACGTAGCGAAGACTTCCGACAGTGGTCCACCGGTCGACCACCTTCGTGACCTTTACGTTATGTTCGGTGTTCGCGTGGCAAGGCGTCAGGGCGGCCGGACCGCGTCCACCAGGCGACGGGGAAACCGGACGGAGCGCGCACGAGGGACCGCGGTCCGAGCCTCCGGGGGCCACCGCGCCGGCCCTGTGCGCGAGGACTCCGGCGGGGTGCCCCGGCGAGGACGGGATGGGCACGCGGCGCTCTCTCGACGAGCGCCAGAAGCCCTTCGGCGCGACGAGAGCCGCCGGATCGGCGCCGCCGGGGGCCCACGCCGCCTCGCGGAGTCGCACGTCGCCGCGCCATGGAGCCCCTGCGGGCCGCCGGACTCACGGGGAGGGGGACCCGCCCCCGGCGACCACGGGGCGCCCCCGGCCGCGGCCGCATGCCGTCGAGCACACCCGCGGGAACACCGGCGCCCCGCGGCCCGCCCGGCGGGCCCGCCGGCCGCCGAGGACGTCTCGGCCCCGCCGCGAGCCCGGCCGGGGCGGGGACGACGCGGGTGACCGTTCGCTCGTGTCGCACCGCGCTCCCGGAGCCCCCGCACGGCTCGGCGCATCCGGGAGTCCCCCTTGAGTGGCGGAGGCGGACGACACCGTCCCCCCGGGAGACCGGAGCACCTCCGTTCGGCCGGCGGAGGGCCGGCTCATCGTCCGGCCGGTACCGCCGCGCCTCCTTGCCGTTCCGCCCGGACCGGGTCCGCCGGCGAGCCGGCCGGGGCCGCCGAGCCCGGCGGAGCGGTGCGCACCGCCCGGTCCCGCCCAAGGGTGCCGCGGCCCCGCCGAGAACCCCGGGGTCTCACCGGGAGGGGCCCGAGGAATCCGGGCCGCCACCGGGGGCGAGGAGCCTCTCGGTCGCCTGGGAGGCGAACGGCAGGACCTCGCCGAGGTCGTCGCCGCGGTCGATTCTGCGGATGCACGCGTCCACCACGGCCTGTATCACCGCTACCGTCAACTCGGGCTTCTGTACGCCGAGTTCGTCGACAACCTCGCCGAGAATGTCGTGCAGGCGCGTGTGCATCTCCCGCACCCGCTCACGGCCGGAGGAGGACAGCGACCCCCGGGACAGCGATGCCCGCCATCCGTGGGTGCCGCGCGCCGCCTGCTCCAGGTTGGCCCGCACATAGGCGACGGCCCGGGCGCCCGGGTCCGATTCCGCGTCGACCGCCCCCGCGACCGCGTCGACCCACGCGGGAAACTCCCGGGTCACGATCAGCTCGATGAGGTCGTCGATCGAGTCGAAGTACCGGTAGATGCTGTTCCGGGCGATCCCCGCCCGCGCCGCCACCTCACCCGCGGTGAGCGCCTCGATCCCCTTCTCGGCCACGATGGCCTCGGCCGCGTCGACGAGCCGGTTCAACCGCTGGGCGCGGTGCTCGCGAACGCTCCCGGCCTCGATCTTCGGCATCTGCTCCCCAACATCATCCGCCGGCACGGTGCACGCGCCGAGCTGCCCTGAGTTGCTCCTGCTCCGAGGCGACTGCTAGCTTGCGGGAATCTTAGAGACACCCCTGTCGCTAAGTCTCCCATCGAAGGCTGCCCCGATGTACACCAGCATTCTCCGATGTTTCCTGGCCACCAGGAAACGCGCCTCCGTGGTCGTCCTCTTCTGGGTCCTCCTCGCGGGACTCCTGGCCCAGCTCGCCCCCGACCTCAAGTCCGTTCAGGACAACACGACCGCCAACCTCCCTCCGGCCGCCTCGGACTCCATGCGGGCGCGTGACCTCGTCCGCGAGGAGTTCCCCGGACAGGACGCCCTCCCCGCGGTGATCGTCGTCCGCGGGCCGGACGGCGACCGGGAACGAACCGCCCAGGCCGTGGAACGGATCACGAGCGCCCTGACCGGTCCCGACCGGCCCCGGCAGGTGACCGGCGTCGTGTCCGCCGCCGGGAACCCCCGGGCCGCGGAAGGACTGGTCTCCGGCGACGGCGGCACCCAGCTCCTGCTCGTTCCGGTCGAGGGCAGCCCTTCCGACGAATCGTTCCGTACGGCCGTCGGGAAGGTCCGCGAACTGGCGCGCGACCAGGCCGACGGCGCCGAGGTCGCCGTCACCGGCCCCGCCGGCATCGCCACCGACACGGTCGCGGTGTTCAGCCAGGGGGACCGGATCCTGCTGCTGGCCACGGTGCTGCTCGTCCTGGTGCTCCTGTTCGCCATCTACCGTTCTCCCCTGCTGGCGCTGATCCCGCTGCTCGCCGCCGGAGTGGCCATGCGCGTCTCGGAGACCCTCGGCGCCCTCATGGCCGACGCGGGCTGGTTCGGCATCAGCTCCCAGACGGCCTCGATCATGACCGTTCTGCTCTTCGGCGTGGGCACCGACTACGCGCTGATCATCACCGCCCGCTACCGCGAGGCGCTCCTGGACGAACCCGACCGGCACCGGGCGATGCAGACCGCCATGCGTGGTGTCGGCGAGACCGTCCTGGCCAGCGCTTCGACCGTCGTGCTCGCCATGTTCGCGCTGCTGGTCGCCGTATCGCCGTCCCTGCGCGGATTCGGGCCGTACCTGGCCCTCGGCGTGGCCGTCATGGCGCTGGTGGCCTTCACCTTCGTGCCGGCCGTCGTCCTGCTCCTCGGGCGGAGCGTCTTCTGGCCCGGCGGTGTGCGGAAGGCAGCCGAGCGCAGCCGCGGCGGCTCCCTGTGGCGCTACGTCGCCGACCTCGTGACCCGCGCCCCGGTCAAGGTCACCAGTGCCGTCCTCGCGGTCCTCGTGGCCCTGGGCGCCGGTCTGGCCGGCTACCAGCAGAGCTTCGACTTCGTCAGCGGCTTCCGCGTCGACACCGAGTCGGAGCACGGCCGGACGCTCGTACGCGACGCCTTCGGCCCCGGCGCGTTGGCACCCGTCACCGTCCTGGTCCGCGGGGGCGACGACCTGCGCGCCACGGACGCGCCCTCCCACATCGCCGGCTCCCTGGCCCGGGTGGACGGGGTCGCCGACGTGGGCGAACGACCGCAGCTCAGCCGCGACGGACACACGGCCTCCTTCCAGGTCGTCCTCGACCAGGACCCCTACTCCCCCGAGGCGCTCGACACGGTCGAGCCCCTCCGCAAGTCCGCGCAGACGGCGGCGGAACGCGCCGGGGTCACGGAAGCGGAAGCACTCGTGGGAGGCGAGACCGCCCAGACCGCCGACATCCGCTCCGCCCTCGACCGCGACACCGTCTGGATCCTCGCCCTGGTCCTGGCCGTGGTGACCGGAGTCCTCGCCCTCCTGCTGCGCTCGCTCCTGGCCCCCGTCTACCTCGTCGTCACCCTCGTCCTGTCGTTCGTGGCGACGATGGGCGCGACCACGTTCGTCACCGTGACGGTCCTCGGTGACGACGGGATAGGCAACCGGGTCACGGCGTACGTCTTCGTCTTCCTCGTCGCCCTCGGTGTGGACTACAACATCTTCATCATGAGCCGCTTCAAGGAGGAGGCACGCGTGGCCCAGGCGGCCCCGGCGCTGAAGGCCGCCGTCACCCGCACCGGCGGCGTCGTCTCCTCGGCCGGCCTCATCCTGGCCGCCACCTTCGCCGTACTGATGACCCAGCCCATCCGCGAGCTGTTCCAGTTCGGCTTCGCGATGGCCTTCGGCATCCTCCTGGACACCTTCGTCATCCGGCCGCTGCTGGTCCCCTCCCTCGTCCGGCTCCTCGGCGACCGAGCCCTGTGGCCGACGCGCATGAGCCACCCGGGGCGGTCGGGCGGCAACCCCGCCACGGCGCACGCGGCACCGACGGCCGGGGGCACGGCATGAGCGGGACCCCCCGTGCGGCACGCGCCGGAGCGGCCGAGGCGCGCTGGTTCTCCGTGGTCGCGACCGCCGAGGCGGTCACCTGGGCCGGGCTGCTGGCGGGGATGTACCTGAAGTACGTCACCGAGACCACCGAGATGGGCGTGCGGATCTTCGGGAGCCTGCACGGCGCCGTCTTCCTCGTCTACACGGCGCTCACGGTCTGGGTCGCCGTCCGCCTGAAGTGGCCGCTGCGCTGGACGACGTTGTTCGCCCTGGCCGCCTCGGTCCCGCCGTTCGCGACCGTCGCCTTCGAGGTCTGGGCACGCCGCACCGGCCGTCTCCCCCGGCCGGCCGGCCGCCCACCGCACCCTGCGACCGCGGCCGACGGGCCCGGCCCGGCCGACCGGACGGCGCCCCTCCACGCGCGGCCGCCGAAGGACCGGGGAACCCGCTGACGTGCGCCACCCTCGCGCGTGACCCCGCCGTACGGGCCGGAACCGGACGGCTCCCGGCCGGTACGGAAGAAGGCAACGGGTCCTCGGCCCGGGACCCGGCCCCCCGGCACACCGGTCGGTGTGCCGGGGGGCCGGACGTCACCGGCGGATGAGGCCGAGGTCGATGGCGGCGGCCACGGCGGCGGTACGCGAGTCGACGCCGAGTTTGGCGTAGATGCGGGCCAGATGGGACTTGACGGTCCCCTCGGTGAGATGGAGCCGGTCGCCGACGGCCTGGTTGGACAGGCCGTCGGCGACCAGAGCGAGGACGTCGCCCTCGCGCCGGGTCAAAGCGGTGCCGGGCGTGCGCAGCCTGTTCATGAGCCGGTCCGCGACGCTGGGCGCCAGCGTGGTGCGCCCCGCCGCCGCGGTGCGCACCGCGGCGGCCAGTTCCTCGGGCGGAGCGTCCTTCAGCAGGTAGCCGGTGGCGCCGGCCTCGATGCTGGGCAGGGTGTCGGCGTCGGAGTCGTAGGTGGTCACGATCAGCACGCGGGGCGCTCCGGGCCGGGCCGTGATCCGGGCGGTGGCTTCGGTGCCGCCCATGCCCTTGCCGAACTGCAGGTCCATGAGGACGACGTCGATGTCGCCCTCGGCGGCACGGGTGACGGCGTCCTCGGCGGTGGCGGCCTCCGCCACGACGACGAGGCCGGGCTCGGTCTCCAGCACGGCACGCAGTCCGGCGCGTACGACGGGGTGGTCGTCGGCCAGGAGAAGGCGGATGGGTACGTCGTCGGTCACGGGCGGGCCTCGCTCTCGGTGGGCTGGTGGAGAGGGAACTGGGCGGCCAGGGCGGTGCCGTGGCCGGGCGCGGATTCGATGGTCAGGGTGCCCTCCAGGGCGTCCACGCGGGCACGCATGGACGGCAGGCCGAAGCCACCGCTCGCGGGGTCGGGCGCGGGCAGCCCGTCGGTGGCGAAGCCACACCCGTTGTCGATGACGTCGAGCGCGATGTGGTCGCCGAGGTGGCTGAGGGTGACCTCCGCCCTGGTGGCCCCGGAGTGGCGCACGGTGTTGGCGAGGGCGGACTGGGCGATCCGCAGCAGGGCGACCTCGTACGCGGTCGGCAGGGGGGTCAGGTCACCCGTGCTGTGGAAGCGGGCGGTGATGCGGTGCCGGGCGCTGGTGGTCGCGCACAGGCGTTCCAGGGCGTCCGCCAGCGTGGTGCCCTCCAGGTCGGGAGGGGTGAGGGCGGCGACGAAGCGGCGGGCCTCGGCGAGGTTGTCCATGGCGGCCTGGCGTGCCGCCGCCACATGGCGGACGGCGGAGTCGGCCCGGCCGGGCAGGGCCCGTTCGGCGGCGCGCAACAGCAACTGGATGCTGGAGAGCCCTTGGGCGAGGGTGTCGTGGATCTCGCGGGCCAGACGCTCACGTTCCGCCAGCACCCCCGCGGTGTGCTGCGCCCTGGCCAGGTCGGCGCGGGTGGCCGTGAGCTCCTCGATCAGCCGCCTGCGCTGTTCGCTCTCGCGGTACAGGGCCTGGTAGCCCCACACCACCGCGACGGCGACGGCGGCGCCGAGCACGGGACCGATCGCGACGGCCGCGCCGAAGGAGCCGGCGTGGGCGGCGAAGCCGGTGATCGCGGCCACGGCGGTGGCGGCCACGGCGGCCAGCGAGGCCCGGCGCGAGAGCAGGTGGAGTTGGAGGAAGTACAGCGGGAACGCCACCCACACGGCGTCGGCGGACAGGGCCAGCAGCACCAGCCACCCGGCGCCCACGGCGGCCAGCCACCAGGCGGCGAGGGGCCGGGAGAGACGGACGCGGGGCAGGAAGGGCCCCGCGGCGTACACCAGGCCGCACGCCGCCGCCGCGGCGGCGACCGCCCCGGCGTGGGGGAGGCCGTCGACTGCGGCCCGCACGGCGGCGAGGGCGAGCAGGCCGATGATCAGCAGGTGCAGACACCAGGCCAGGGCCCGGGTCGTCGGGGTCAGGGCGGGGACGGAAGCGTTCACAGTGCCTCCCAGGCTACGGAGGCGGGATCGCGGGGGCCTCCATCGAAAGTGAGAACCCGCGTGCCGTCTTTCGGCCCGGGAAGTGCCGTCCTGCGCCAGACGCGCGCACGAGGGGTGTGCGAGGACAGTGGAGCCATACCGCTTCCACCGCCGGAAAGGACGGGCAGCGCCGTGTTTGTCGCCTGGAGAGACCTGAAGTTCGCCAAGGGGCGCTTCGCCCTGATGGGGACCGTCATCGTACTGATCACCCTGCTGGTGGGGCTGTTGTCCGGGCTGACCGCCGGACTGGGCCAGCAGAACATCTCCGCGATCACGGGACTGCCCGCGGACAAGGTCGCCTTCCAGGCCCCCAGCGGCGGTCAGGATCTGTCGTACTCCAACTCCGTCGTCACCGAGCGGCAGTGGCGGCAGTGGTCCGAGGCGCCCGGCACGGAGAGTGCCGAACCCCTGGGGATCGCCACGACCAAGGCCACCGCCGGGGACCGGAGCGCCGGGGTCTCCGCCTTCGGCGTCGAGCCCGGCTCCCGGCTGGCCCCGCAGAGCGGCACGATCGGCAACGAGTCGGTGGTGCTGTCCACCGGCGCGGCCGACGACCTCGGTGTGCGGCCCGGCGACTCCCTCACCCTGGCCGGGCAGGAGCTGACGGTGGCCGCCGTCGAGGGCGACGCCTACTTCAGTCACACACCGGTCGTCTGGACGAGCCTGGACACCTGGCAGAAGACAGCGCCGCCCACCGGCCGCGGCGACGGTCCCACCGCCACCGTCATCGCCCTGAAGACCACCTCCGGGGCCGACGTGGCGGCCACCGACCGGCAGGCCGGCACCCAGACCGTGTCCACCGGTGACTCGCTGTCCGCGATCGGCTCCTACACGTCCGAGAACGGCTCCCTGCAGTTGATGCGCGGCTTCCTGTTCGCCATCTCGGCCCTCGTCATCGGCGCCTTCTTCACCGTGTGGACCATCCAGCGCAGCGGGGACGTCGCCGTCCTCAAGGCACTCGGCGCATCCACCGCCGGCCTCCTCAAGGACGCCCTCGGCCAGGCCGTCGTCCTCCTCGTGGCAGGCACCCTGATCGGCACCGGCACGGCCGCCGCCCTCGGGGCGCTGGTCGCCGGATCCACCGTGCCGTTCCTCCTCACCCCCACCACCGTCCTGCTTCCGGCGGCCGTGATGATCCTTCTCGGCGCCCTCGGAGCCGGCCTGTCCATCCGCCGCATCACCTCCGTCGACCCGCTGACCGCTCTGGGGAGCGCCCGATGAGCCTGAACCTGACCGACGTCACCCTCACCTACCCGGACGGGGACACCCGCCTGACCGCTCTCGACACCGTGAGCCTGGCGGTCCCCAAGGGGAGCCTCACCGCGGTGGTCGGCCCGTCCGGCTCCGGCAAGTCCAGCCTGCTGGCCGTCGCCGCGACCCTCATCACCCCCGACTCCGGCACCGTCGTCGTGGACGGGACCGTCACCACCGGTATGACCCACGGCGAACTGACGGACCTGCGCCGGCGCAGGATCGGAATCGTCTTCCAGCAGCCCAACCTCATCGCCTCGCTCACCGCCGCCGAACAGCTCCAGGTCATGGCGCAGATCGACGGCCGTCCGCCGGCCAAGGCACGCCCCCGTGCCATGGAACTGCTCGACGCCGTCGGCCTGGCCGACCAGGCCGGACGCCGTCCCCACCAGCTCTCCGGCGGCCAGCGCCAGCGCGTCAACATCGCCCGGGCCCTGATGAACGACCCCACCGTCCTCCTGGTCGACGAGCCCACCAGCGCCCTCGACCACGAACGCGGTGCCGCGGTCATCGACCTCATCACCCGGCTGACCCACCAGAAGGCCACCGCCACGGTCCTGGTCACGCATGACCCGGCCCACCTCACCGCCGTCGACCAGATCGCCGAGGTCCACGACGGGCGCCTGAGCCACCCCGTCCGAGGCTGACCCGACGGGGTGTGGTGCGGGCCGGGTCCCGGCAGACCGCCCCGCCCCCGCCCCGCCCCGCCCCGCGGACCCGATACCGGCTGCCCGCGCCTTGACCCCGCCCCGGCCCACGGCCGGGGCGGCCCACCCGTCACCCCACCCGCCGCCCCGCCACGGGGCCGCCACGGGACAGGAGCCCGAACACCGATGAAGAAGCTCTACTACTCCGCCGTCCTCTACACCGTTCTCGGCCTGGCCGCCGGTCTCTACTACCGGGAGCTGACCAAGGCCCAGGACTTCACCGGCGACACGCAACTGGCCGTTGTCCACACACACCTGCTCACGCTCGGCACCCTGGTCTTCCTGATCACCATCGCCCTGCAGAAGACGCTGAACCTGACCCGCGGACAGTTCTTCTCGGCGTTCTTCTGGACCTACCACGCCGGACTGCTCCTCACCACGGCTCTCATGACCGTCCACGGCACCCTCACCGTGCTCGGTGAGGACTCCGGAGCCGCGATATCCGGGATGGCGGGTCTGGGACACATCCTGCTCACCGTCGCGCTGGTCTTCTTCTTCCTCTGCCTGCGCCACCGCCTGGGCCGTGACTTCGCGGCCACGTCACCGACCGGCGCCCCGGAGCGGACCACGGCGGAGAGGACACACGGCTGAGGCCCCTGCCCGGAGGCCCGGCGGGCACAGTGGACTCATGAGAACAGCCGGACGGACACCGGAACCGGAGCGCCCTCGACCGGGTGGCGGCACGCCGCTGGGGGAGGCGGCATGCCGCTACCAGGCGAACGACATCCCCATCGAGGATGTGCCGATGATCGCGGCCGTCGCACTCGCCGCCGGGCTGGACTCCCCGGCACTGCGCGAACTCGCGGGCCCGCCGCGCCACGCCGACCCCAGGGACGTCCGCGTGGCCTTCGAGCAGGCGCTGGCCGAGTGCGGCATCGCCCTGCCCGCCCCGGACGTCGCACGGCGCCACGGTCTGCGCCGGCTGGCCGCGCGGTTCCTCGCCCAGGACGTCGCCCTCGCCGACCTGGCCGCGGACCACTGGCTGGACCTGGAGGTCCGGACGGCGGCGGAGCGATCGTTCGTGGCGCTGCTCCCGCCGTGCGACTGCTGCACCGAGTACACGCTGGGCCTCGACCGGCGGGCCTGGGAGGCGCGGCTGCGCTCCGCCGCGCTGGCCCTGGCGTCGTCCCCGCCGGTCGGTCCCGGCTGTTGACGGTGCCCGGTGAACGCCGGTCGCCCCGGGGCCGGTCGTGGCGCGGAGGCTGACGGGCGAGGGAGGGCTGGGCCACCACGCCCGAGGAAGGGCGCGCCCTGGTTCTCGGCGGCGAAGAACAGAGCGACGCGCTGCGGCCCGGCACGGCGGACCCCGGCCTGCCCGACCACCACCGCCGGCTGAACGACGCCCTCGCGGACCGGCTCGCGCCCTGGGCCGACACGGGGCCCGGCGGCGGCCTCCGGTTCGGCGCTCGCCCGCCCCCTCGGACCCCTGATGGTTCCGATACTTGCGCAATCGCTAAAGTGGAGTTCCCGCGGCCCGCCGGGCCGTGGCGCGTGAGGGAAGTGAGGGCGGCCGGTGTTCGCCGATGTGGGTCCGCTGGAGCTGGTCACGCTCGCGGCGATGGGGTTCCTGCTGTTCGGTCCGGAACGGCTGGCCGAGAACATCCGGAGCGTGAGCGGTTTCGTGCGCAAGGCGCGGGCGCTCTCCGACGAGGCCAGGGACGAGATCCGCTCCGAACTGGGCCCGGAGTTCAAGGACTTCGAGTTCGAGGACCTGCACCCCAAGACCTTCGTGCGGCGGCACGTCCTGGACCGTGACGACCTCGGGCTCGACGAGGTCCGCGACGCCCTCGACCCCCGGCGCGAGCTGACCCGGACCGCGAACGCCGTACGCGAGGCCGTCACCGGGGCGACGGAGGAACCCGCCCGCCGCCCGGCGGAGCCCGCGCGGACCTCCCTGGCCAAGGAGGCGCGGGCGGAGCCGGGCGGCAGCCCGCCCGCCTTCGACCCGGACGCCACCTGACGGGGCCCGACAGCCCACCCGGAACGCCCACCCGATGTGATCCAGCTCACTGGCTCGCGACACTTGCGCAACCTTTAAACTGTCACCATGACGATGACGCACACCACGACGTGGGAGATGGCGGTCCTCGACGGAGGCCCGGCACACGGCTGGCGCTTGGAGGTCGCCGACCGGCCCAGGGTGATCCAGGTGACATCCCCCTGCCAGGTGCGCAGCGCGCCGGACGGCGTGCGCGCGGAGGGGGTGTACGTCTACCGGATCGACCACACGGTGACGGGCGAGCCGCTGCGGTACGGCTACGACGTGGCCAGCCCCTGACCGGCCGCACGGCCCGCCGGCCCCTCGGCGGGCGGGCCGCCCGCGGCGTCCGGTCCTCAGGGCGCGGGGCGTTCCCCGTCCGCCGGACGTGCGGGTTCCGCCTCGCGGGCCTCGCCGGGGACGATCCGCGGCCCCCGGGCGTCGGGCGCGAGGGCCGTCCCGGCGGGCTCGTCCGGGGTCGGCGCGCCGGCGGCGCTCCCGGTGTCCGCGTCGCCCTTCATGGCCCGGGCCTCGCTCTTGAGGATGCGCATCGACTTGCCCAGCCCGCGCGCCGCCTCGGGCAGCTTCTTCGAGCCGAACAGCACGATGAAGACGATGGCCACGACCAGCAGGTGCCAGGGTTCCAGTCCGTTGCGGAGCATTCCGCCATCCCTTCCTGTGGGTGGACGGCGATACGGGCCGGGGGCGGCGGCGTACCATCCGTCATTGTTGCTACATTGCGCAACTGTACAACCATGGGGTGGGGCTCAGGCGTCCCCTCCGCATGAGTCGGACGGACGAGGGCACTTCACGGATGACCACCACCAACGATCAGGCCACCCCCGCCCGCCACCGGCGCCGGGCACAACCGCCCGGCCGCGGCGGCGGGTCCCGGGGCCGGCGCGGCCCGCAGCGGCGCAAGCGGCGGCCGTTGCGCATGGCGCTCGCCACCACCCTCGCCGTGGTACTGCTCGGCACGGCGGGCCTGGGCTGGATCTACCTGAAGCTGAACGGCAGCATCGACACCTTCGACGGTGACGGCCTCTCCCGCGACCGCCCCGAGGCCGCGTCCGGCGGCCAGAACGTGCTGGTCATCGGATCGGACGCCCGTACCGACGGCAACAGCGCCTACGGCGGCGGCGACAAGGACGACGTCGGCCGCTCCGACACCGCCTTCCTGCTGCACGTCTACGCCGACCGGCGGCACGCCCTCGCCGTCTCCATCCCCCGCGACACCCTGGTCACCATCCCGCCGTGCCGGCTGCCCGACGGCACCTGGACCGAGCCCAGCCCCCACACCATGTTCAACGCGGCGTTCTCCGTCGGCCAGACCCCCAAGGGCAATCCGGCCTGCACCCAGAACACGGTGGAGAAGCTGACCGGGCTGCGCGTGGACCACACGATCGTCGTCGACTTCAAGGGATTCGCGGAACTCACCGACGTGGTCGGCGGGGTGAGGGTGTGCGTGCCCGCCGACGTGTACGAGAACGACCTCAACCCCCACCGTGCCACCCGGGGCAGGCTGGTGCTGCCCCAGGGCGAGCAGACCGTCGCCGGACAGCGGGCACTGGACTACGTACGGCTGCGCCACGGCATCGGCGACGGCTCCGACATCGGGCGGATCAAACGGCAGCAGGCGTTCGTCTCCAGCCTCCTGAAAAAGATCAAGGAGGATGGTTTCACCCCGGCCAGGCTGCTGCCGCTCGCCGACGCGGCCACCAAGTCGATGAGCGTCGACCCGGGCCTCGGCACGGCGGACAAGCTGCTCTCCTTCGCGCTGTCGCTCAAGGACGTCGACCTGCACCACACCGCGTTCGTCACCGTGCCCTGGCGGTACGAGGGGTCGCGGGTCGCGATCGTCGAGCCGGACGCCTCCGAGCTGTGGGCGGCGCTCAGGGCGGACCGCACCATCGACGGCCAGGACGCGGGCGGCACCGCCTCGCCGTCCCCGTCGGCGGAGGCCACCGAGCCGGTGGACGGCACGGGCATCGACGTGGTCGTGCGCAACGGCACCACCACCTCCGGTCTGGCATCCGAGGCCGGTTCCCTGCTGATGCGGCACGGTTTCACGGTCACCGGCACCGGCAACGCCGACCGCCAGGACCACGCCACCACCGTCGTCCGGTACGGGAGCGGGCTGCGCGCCCAGGCCGAGAAGGTCGCCCGGCTCTTCCCCGGAGCCGAGGTGGCCGAGCAGCCGGGCGGCGGCATCGACCTCGTCGTCGGCCGAAGCCACGCCGAGCCCGGGGCCGCCGCGTCGACGGCGCCGGCCGCGGTGCCCTCCTCGGTCGCGGAAGGGGCGCGCACGGCGGCCGACGACCCCTGCTCCGACCTGAGCTACGGCGAGGGCGGCTGATCCCGGCGCCGGGCGGCGGGATCAGGGGCGGGCGCGACGGCGTTCGTAGCGCATCCGGGCGGTGAGGAGTCCGGCGGCGTAGAGGACCAGGACGGCGCCGAGCAGCACGTAGTAGAGGACCGGGAGGGCGGTCAGGCCGAGCGCCGGTCCGAGCGGGGAGGGCGGCAGCGCCAGGCCGACCGCGGCCAGTGCCGCCGCCGCCCAGGCGACCGGGCCGGGCCGGGCGCCGCCGGCGGCCCGCGCGCCGAGGCGCAGCAGCAGCATCACCAGGGCCTGGGTGAGCAGGTTCTCCGTGAACCAGCCGGAGTGGAAGACCGCCTCGTCGTCCCCCGTCCCGGGTCCGTGCAGGGCGAGGGCGAGGACGCCGAAGGTGACGAGGTCGGCGGTGGCGTTCAGGACGCCGAAGCGGGTGATGAAGCCGAGGAGTTCACGGGGGCACAGGGCGGTGGGGCGCAGCAGCGCGGCGGGGCGGGGCCGGTCGTAGGCGAAGGCGAGCTGGGCCGCGTCGAAGCACAGGTTCTGCGCGAGGACCTGGGCGGGGAGCATCGGCAGGAAGGGCAGCAGGAGCCCGGCGGAGAGCATGGCGATGACGTTGCCGAGGTTGGAGGAGAGGGTGACGCGCAGGTAGGAGGCGATGTTGCCGCTGGCGTGCCGGCCTGCGCCGATGGCGTGGGCGAGGGCCGTGAGGTCCTTCTCGGCGAGGACCACGTCGGCGCTCTCCCGGGCGACGTCGGTGGCCGCGCGGGGGGCGACGCCGACGTCGGCGGCGCGCAGGGCGGGCAGGTCGTTGACGCCGTCGCCGAGGAAGCCGACGGTGTGGCCGCAGGCGCGCAGCGCGGCGGTGACGCGGGCCTTGTGCTCGGGGGTGCAGCGGGCGAAGACGGTCGTGCGGTGGACCAGGCCGGCCAGCTCGGCGTCGGGCGTGGCGTCGAGGCGGTCGGCGGTGAGGACCTCCTCGGGGGTGACGGGGACACCGAGGTCGCGGCAGGCGCGCAGCGCGGTGCCCGGGTGGTCGCCGGTGAGGACCTTGACGGTGACGCCGCGTTCGGCGAGCACGCCGAGGGCCTCGGCGGCGGTGGGGGCGAGTGCGTCGCGCAGGGTGACCAGTCCGCGGTAGGTGAGTGCGCGGACGTCGGCGGGGACGGTGTCGCGGAGGCCGGCGCGGCGTTCGGCGGTGGCGACGGCGAGGACGCGCAGGCCGGTCTCGGCGTGCCGGGCGGCGTCGGCGAGGAGCCGGGCCCGCTCGTCGTCGGTCAGTGCGCAGCGTTCCAGGACGTCTTCGGCGGCGCCCTTGACCACGAGGGTGTGGGTGCCGAGGCGGCCGGGGGTGCGGACCACGGCGGTGGCGATCCGGTGCACCGGGTCGAAGGGCAGGGCGGCGATCCCGTCGTGGGCGAGCAGGCCGTCGGGGTCGGCGGCGTCGAGGATCGCCTCGTCGAGCGCGTCGGGGGCGGGCAGGTCGGCGAGCTGGAGCGTCCACCAGGCGTTGGCGGCGGCCCACTCCAGCACCTCGGGGTCCTCCTCCCCGTCCGGTCCCACGGCCCGGTCGACGACGGGGCGGTCCTGGGTGAGGGTGCCCGTCTTGTCCAGGCAGAGGACGTCGGCGGCGCCGAGGTCGTGCAGGGCGGGCAGGCGTTTCACGATCACGCCGTGGGCGCGGGCGAGGAGGGAGGCGCCGCGGGCGAGGCAGCCGGTGACGATGACCGGCAGCATCTCCGGGGTCAGTCCGACGGCCACCGCGACGGCGAAGGGCAGGGTCTCCAGCCCCCGGCCGCGCAGCGCGGCGTTGGCCATCAGCACCAGCGGCGGGGTGATCAGCATGAAGCGGACGAGGATCCAGGAGATGCCGTGGACGGAGCGTTCGAAGACGCTCGGCTCCCGGCGGGCGCGGTCCGGTCCGAGCGCGGCGGCGAGCCGCGCCCGGGGGCCGGTGGCGACGACGACCGCCGTGGCGCTGCCGGACACGACGCTGCTGCCCTGGAAGCACAGTTCCGGCCGGTCGAACACACCGCCGCCGGGCTGGCCGGGCCCGTCGAGGGCGTACTTGGCGACGGGTGCCGATTCGCCGGTCAGCGCCGCCTGGTGCACGCGGAGTCCGGCGGCCCTCAGGAGCCGGACGTCGGCGGGGACGAGGTCCCCGGGGCCCAGGCGGATGACGTCGCCGGGGACCAGGTCCGCGACGGGCACCTCGCGGGGCGCGGGTGGCGCGCCCCCGCCGGAGCGCCGCAGCACGGTGGCGGTGGTCGCCACCAGTTCGCGCAGTCCGGCCATGGAGCGGTCGGCGCGGCGCTCCCCCGAGGCGCGCAGGCCGCAGCTCACGGCGACGAGGAGGAAGGTGATGACGGCGGTGCCCCAGGAGGCGACGGCCGCCGACACCAGTCCGAGGCAGAGCAGCACGGCGGTGAACGGGTCCCGCACACTGCGGGCCAGCAGCAGGGGCCAGGAGGCGTCGCGCCGGTCGGGGAGCGTGTTCTCCCCGACGCGGGCCAGGCGCTCGGCGGCCTGGGCGTCCGTCAGTCCCCGGGGCCCGGAGCCGAGTCCGCGCAGCACCTCCAGGAGGGTGGGCACGGCGGTGTCGTCCGGCCCGGGGAGCACGGTGGTCCCGGACGCGGCGGTTCCCGCCCCCGTCGTCCGGGCAGGGGCCCGCTCAGGCACCGGTCCCGCGCAGCCGCCGCAGCGGCACCGAGGTCCGCTGGTTGCGGGCGGTGAGCTGCCCGACCATCACGCGGACCACCGTCACCACGTCGGGGTCGTCGACGTAGTAGATCTGCCGGCGGCCCTCGCGGCGGGAACGGACGAGGCCGGCCAGTTTCAGCTTGGCGAGGTGCTGGCTCACGGCGGGCAGCGCGCCGCCCACCCGGTCGGCGAGGTGCGTGACATCGCTCTCGCCCTGGGCCAGGGCCCACATCAGGTGCAGCCGGGCCGACGAGGCGAGCAGCCCGAAGGCGGCCGCCGCCTCCTCCAGCACCTCGGCGGGCGGGTCCTCCACTCGACCAGAGTCAGCCGCCACTACCCTCTCCCGTCCCGCCCTGCTCACCTCGACGCACACACGTGCCACCAGTCTAGGCATCCGCCGGGACCGGCCCGGGGGCAGCGTCTCGGGTGCGGGCCGGGACGGGCGCGCCGGTGGCACGGGGCCGGCCCGCGCCGCCGGCTCACGGCGGCGGTTCGTGCCGCCCGGCGGCACCGTGGCGGCGGGCGCGGCGGCGGACGACGTAGGAGGCGAGCAGGGAACCGACGACGAGGGGGCCGGCGACCCAGCGGATCACGTGCGTGGTCCAGGCCGGTTCCGCGCCGGTCATGAGCGCCGCCGTCTGGGCGGCGAGGGAGATGCCCAGCAGGACGTAACCGAGCCCCCAGACCCGGACCAGCCGGACCGGCCCCTTGATCACGGGCGCCTGGCCCGGCCGGAACTGGACGTGGACTCCCAGCGCCACGCAGCCCAGTGCCGCGAGGAGCGTGAACACGTCCATCGTCCGGTCGAACACCTCGGTCACGGTCATCGGCGCTCCCCTCCCCCGGCCGGTCCCCCGGCCCCGTTTCCCCGGGCCCCATGATGACGGAACCGGGGCACCGCCTCGTCCGCGGGGCGGGGGCACGTGAGGAAGGGCGTCGGGCGTCCGCCCGCCGGGACCCGGCGGCGCACGGCACCCCGGCCGTCGCGGAAAAGGGTTCGGCGCGGCGGTGCCCGGTAGCGGATGATGGGCGGCGGCCACCCGCCCCCGATCCTGTGAGGAGCCTTCGTGGAGCGTCCCGCGACCGGCACCGCCGAGTTGTTTCCCCTGACGGACGCGGACGCCGGGCCGTACGGCATCGCGACCGGCCCCGACGGCGCGCTGTGGATCACCCTCGTGCACGGCGGGCGGATCGCGCGGTTCGTCCCCGGGGGCGGCATCGAGGAGTTCGCCCTGGACTCGGCCGGGTGCCGGCCCACCGTCATCACCCCCGGGCCCGACGGGGCGCTGTGGTTCACGCGGTACGGCGACCACCGGATCGGCCGTATCGCGCCGGACGGCACGGCCGGGAGCTTCGCGCTGCCGACCCCCGGCAGCGGTCCGTACGGCATCACGGCGGGCCCGGACGGGGCGTTGTGGTTCACGCAGACGAACCTCGACCGGATCGGCCGGATCACCACGGCCGGTGAGGTCACCGAGTTCGCGCTGCCTGTCGAGGGCGGATTCGCCTCGGTGATCACGGCGGGGCCGGACGGCGCCCTGTGGTTCACCCTCAACCAGGCGAACGCCATCGGCCGGGTCACCGTCGGCGGCGAGGTCTCCCTGTATCCGCTGCCGACGCCGGGTGCGGCCCCGGTGGGGATCGCGGGTGACGGGGCCGCGCTGTGGTTCGTCGAGATCGCGGCGGGCCGGATCGGCACCGTCACGGTGGGCGGGGACATCACGGAGTTCCCGTTGCCGGAACCGGCGTCCCGGCCGCACGCGATCGTCGCGGCCCGCGTCGGGGAGTGCTGGTTCACCGAGTGGGGCACGAGCCGTCTGGGCCGGATCACCGCGGACGGCGAGATCACCGAGTACGCGCTGCCCTCCGCCGCCTCCGAGCCGCACGGCATCACCGTGGGCCCGGACGGGGCGGTGTGGGCGGCGCTGGAGACGGGTGCCCTCGCCCGGGTGACGCCCCGTTAGGGTCTTTCGTTCGGATCAGGCCGGATCAGTGAGCCGGGCCCCGCGAGCCCGGCGTGATCCCAACGGGAGGCCCTGGGTGTCGACGCCGTTCCGGACGGGGCTCCGGGGCCACGGAGTCGCCGGGCCGGCTTCGGCCCCGCTCGTCTCCCGGGTGTGACGTGACCCCGGCCGGGTTGGTCCGGCCGGAGGGCCGAGGGGCGTGGCGCGGGAGCCTCCTCGGCCCGGGGCGGTAGGTTCGGCCGGGTGAATCCCGGACAAGAGGAACACTTCAGTCGTCGCGGCGGGACGGGGTCGAGGTACGGCGCGGGCCGGTGCGCCGCGGCGCGCGGTACGGGGGACACGGTGCGCCGGCCCGCGGCGGGGCTGTGTGTCTACCGGACCCCGCCGGCCGGAAGCGGAACGTGCCCGTGCTCGCCCACCTGACCCCGGGGCCCGCCCTCTGGGTGCTCGCGGTGACCGAGGGGGACCTCGCGGCGGCGCGGGCCCAGATGGGTTTCTCGCTGGCGTGGCACATCGTGGTCGCCTGCCTGGGCGTGGGCATGCCCGCGCTGACGCTCATCGCCGAGTGGTGGGGCATCCGCACCGGCGATCCCGCGTACCGGCTGCTGGCGCGCCGGTGGGCGCGGGCCATGGGGGTGCTGTTCGCGGTGGGCGCGGTCTCCGGCACCATCCTCAGCTTCGAACTGGGGCTGCTGTGGCCGGGGCTGATGGGCCGGTTCGGGCAGGTGATCGGGCTGCCGTTCGCACTGGAGGGGATCGCGTTCTTCATCGAGGCGATCTTCCTCGGCATCTACCTCTACGCCTGGGACCGGCTGCCGCCGAGGCGGCACCTGCTGACGGGGGTGCCGATCGTGGTGGCCGGGACCGCCTCCGCGTTCTTCGTGGTGTGCGCCAACGCGTGGATGAACCAGCCGCGCGGCTACACGCTGCGCGACGGGAAGGTCGTCGACGTCGACCCGTGGGCCGCGATGCTCAACCCGGCGAGCCCGCCGCAGACCGTGCACATGATCCTCGCCGCGTTCATGGTGGCGTCCTTCCTGACCGCCTCCGTGTACGCCGTGGCCCTGCTCAAGGGCCGCGGGGACGCCTACCACAAGGCCGGGTTCATCATCCCGTTCACGCTCGGGGCGGTGGTGACGCCGTTCCAGATCGTGGTGGGCGACTGGGCCGCGCGGTTCCTCGCCGACTTCCAGCCGACGAAGCTCGCCGCCATGGAGGGCGTCTTCACCACCGGCTCGCACGTGCCGCTCACCCTGGGCGGCGTGGCGGTCGGCGACGAACTGCGCTACGGGCTGGAGATCCCCAACGGCCTCTCCCTGCTGGTCGGTTACCACCCGGGCACGGTGGTGCGGGGCCTGGACCAGGTGCCGCGCGACCAGTGGCCGCCGGTGACGGGCGTGCACTGGGCGTTCGACCTGATGGTGGCCGTCGGGCTGTTCCTCCTCGCCCTGGGCGTCTGCCTGCTCCTCGCGTGGTGGCGCGGGCGCCGCACGGGCCTCGCCCTGCTGGACCGGCGTGGCGCGCGGCTCTTCCTGGCTCTCGCCGTGGTCGCCGGGCCCGCCTCGGTGGTCGCGCTGGAGAGCGGCTGGTGCGTCACCGAACTGGGCCGCCAGCCGTGGATCGTGTGGGGCGTCATGAGCGTGCGCGACGCCGTCAACCCGGCGCCCGGACTGATGACCGGCCTGTGGCTGGTCCTGGTGGTGTACGCGGCGATGACCGTCGCCACGGTGTACGTCCTGCGCCGGCTGGCCAAGGGCCCGGCCGTGCCGCGCGCCCCACAGGAGGAGGACGTGGAGAAGTACCCGGTCGTGTGACCGCGCGGCCCTCCTCGCCCCTCGGGCGCCGCTTCCGTACGGCGCCCTCGTCCGTACCGTTCCGTCGGCCGCCACCCGGAGGTGACCGTGCTCGCGAACACGGCCTTGGCTGTCATGTGGGTGGGACTCACCTGCTACGCCCTGTTCGGCGGCGCCGACTTCGGCGCCGGGGTCTGGGATCTGCTGGCCGGCGGATCGCGGCGCGGGCGGGAGGTACGCGGTCTGGTCGAGCACAGCATCGGGCCCGTGTGGGAGGCGAACCACGTGTGGCTGATCTTCGTGGTCGTCCTGCTGTGGTCGGCGTTCTCGCCGGTGTTCGCCGCGGTGATGTCGACGCTGTACCTGCCGCTGACCTTCGCCGCCCTGGGTATCATCGCGCGCGGGGCCGCGTTCGCCTTCCGCAAGGCCAGTACGGAGCTGTGGCAGCGGCGCCTGTTCGGGGCGTGTTTCGCGCTGTCGTCGGTGCTCACGCCGTTCTTCCTCGGCACGGTCGCCGGGGCGGTCGCCTCGGGGCGGGTGCCGCCCGGCATCGCCCGGGGTGACGTGATCACGAGCTGGTGGAACCCGACCTCGGTGCTCGGCGGGGTCCTCGCGGTGCTCGCGTGCGCGCACCTCGCCGCGGTGTACCTGTGCGCGGACGCCGACCGCGAGGGCGACCGGGTGCTGGCGTCCGCCTTCGCCCGGCGGGCCGTCGGCAGCGGGCTGGCCAGCGGGGCCGTCGCCTGCGCCGGGATCGCCGTACTGCACGCCGACGCGCCGGAGCTGTTCCACGGGCTGACGCACCGTGCGCTGCCGCTGGTCGTGGCCGGCGCGGTCGCCGGGCTCGCCGGGCTGCTCCTGCTGTACCGGCGCCGCTTCGTCCTCGCCCGGCTCGCGGCGGCGCCGGCGGTGGCCGCGCTGCTGTGGGCGTGGGGCGCGGCGCAGTACCCGGCGATGCTGGTCGGCGGGGTCACGGTCGCCGACGCGGCGTCGGACGGGGCGGTGCTGGCGGCGTGCCTGATCTCGCTGGCCGTGGGCGCCGTACTGCTGGTGCCCTCGCTCTGGCTGCTCTACTCGACCTTCCAGCACGGTACGGAACGGGCCGGCGGCCGGCACCCGCGGCCCCCGGCGCCGCCGGACTCGCCGTGAGGGCGGGGCGGCGGCCGTGGGGACCGCGGGCCGGTTCCCGTGCGGGGTCAGGTCGACGTGGCGGCCGCCGCCGCGCGTCCCGCCGCGCGGCCGGAGAAGAGGCAGCCGCCGAGGAAGGTGCCCTCCAGGGAGCGGTAGCCGTGGACGCCTCCCCCTCCGAAGCCGGCCACCTCGCCGGCCGCGTACAGGCCCGGGACGGGGGTGCCGGAGGCGTCCAGGACGCGTCCGGACAGGTCGGTCTGGAGGCCGCCGAGCGTCTTGCGCGTCAGGATGTTCAGCCGTACCGCGATCAGCGGTCCGGCGGCGGGGTCGAGGATGCGGTGGAGCGGCGCCGTGCGGCTGAGCGAGTCGCCGACGTAGGCGAGGGCGTTGCGGATGCCCATGACCTGGACGTCCTTGGTGTAGGGGTTGGCGATCTCCCGGTCGCGGGCCTCGATCTGGCGGCGCAGCAGGTCGAGGTCGACGAGGTCGCCGCCGGCGAGCCGGTTCATGCCGGCGACCAGTTCGGGCAGGGTGCCGGCGACGACGAAGTCCTCGCCCCTGTTCTTGAACCGCTCGATGGGCTCCGGCGTCTGCCAGATCCGGGAGAGCAGTTGCCAGACGTTCTTGTCGGTCAGGTCCGGGTTCTGTTCGGAGCCGGAGAGCGCGAACTCCTTGGCGATGATCTTCTGCGTGGTGACGAACCAGGAGTGGTCGTGGCCGCTGCCCGTGATCGTCGCGAGGGTGTGCAGCGTGTCGTAGCCGGGGATGTCGGGGGTGCCGAAGCGGCGGCCCCGGGCGTCGAACCACAGGGAGGAGGGGCCGGGCAGGATGCGGATGCCGTGGCCGGGCCAGATGGGGTCGTAGTTCCGCAGGCCCTCGGTGTAGTGCCACATGCGGTCCGGGTTGACGATCCGTCCGCCCGCCTTCTCGGTGATGGCGAGCATGCGGCCGTCGACGTGCGCGGGGACCCCGGTGATCATGTTCTTCGGCGGGGCGCCGAGGCGGGCCGGCCAGTTCTTGCGGACCAGGTCGTGGTCGGCGCCGATACCGCCGGAGGTCACGACGACGACCGGGGCGCGCAGGGCGAAGTCGCCGACGACGGTACGGGAACTGGGCTCGCCGCGGGCCGCTCCGCTGGGTTCCAGGAGCGCGCCGCGCACTCCGGTGACCGCGCCGCCGCTGGTGAGCAGGCCGTCGACACGGTGCCGGAAGCGGAAGGTCACCTTTCCGGCGGCGACCGCGGCGCGCACCTTCTTCTCGAAGGGTTCGAGGACGGCCGGTCCGGTGCCCCAGGTGACGTGGAAGCGCGGTACCGAGTTGCCGTGTCCGTCGGCGAGTCCGCCGCCACGTTCGGCCCAGCCCACGAGGGGGAACCACTGCACGCCCAGGCCGGCGAGCCAGGACCGTTTCTCGCCCGACGCGAAGTCGACGTACGCCTCGGCCCAGCGGTAGGCCCAGTGGTCCTCGCCGGACGGGTCGCCGACGCCGCGGTCGAAGCCGGCGGTGCCGAGCCAGTCCTGCCAGGCCAGGTCGCGGGAGTCCTTGACGCCCATCAGGCGCTGTTCCCGGGAGTCGACGAAGAACAGCCCGCCGAAGGACCAGAACGCCTGTCCGCCGAGGCTCGCCTCGGGTTCCTGGTCGAGGAGGAGCACGCGCCGTCCGGCGGCGGCGAGTTCGGCGGTGGCGACCAGGCCGGCGAGGCCGTGGCCGACGACGATGGCGTCCGCGTCCTCGGAGGCGGCGGCGGACGCGGGGAAGGCATGGCCGGCCAGGGCGGCGCCGGCGAGGACTCCGCCGGTGACGGTGAGGGCGCGGCGTCGGGTGACACCGGCCGGGGCCTGCTCCGGCGGGGACGGTACGGGGGCGGTGGGGGGCTTCTCCATGGCTGCTGCCTTTCGTCAACGGTTCCTGCGGTGCGGGAGGTTGAGCGGCAGGTGGTCGCCGGAGTGCCCCGGGATCGGCGGGCACGCCACCTGGAGGGTTACCGAAGGTAGCCCATGGGGCGGGCGGCGAACAGGGGTGCGGGGGCCGTGACGCGGAGGGCGGGGAGGGGCGAAGGAAGAGGGCGCGGGGCGCGGCCCGTCGGTGAGGGGCGACGGCGGCGCGGAGCAGGGTGGGCGCGGCCTGGCGGCGACGCGGCGCGCGCGGGGCGGGTGGGGCCCGGGGTGCGTGCCGGGTGGTCCTCGGTGTGGTCTCCTGGGCGGAGGCGACGCGCCCCGAGGGGCGGGCGGTGCCCTCCGTCCGGGCAGGCGGAACGCCCGGTCCGGGGCGACGGGCCGTCCGGCCGGGGCGCCCGAGGCGAACAGGACGATCCGCACGTGGCACACCTCCCCGCGTCACTCCCGAAAGACCCTGGGCGCCCCGCCCCGGCCCGCTCCCCCGGGACCCGGACGTGACCGGCGGGACACCTCTCCTCCCGCCGCCGGAGTCCGGGCCGGCCGGCGGGCCGGTGTACCTGGACCACAACGCCACCACCCCGGTCGATCCGCGGGTGGCCGCGGCGATGGAGCCGTATCTCACCGGGCACTTCGGCAACCCGTCCAGCGGGCACCACTACGGCGAGGCGCCCCGCCGCGCCCTCGCCGGGGCACGCGCGCGAGTGGCGGCGCTGGTCGGGGCCCGCGCCGGGGAGGTGGTGTTCACCGGCTCCGGGTCCGAGGCGAACCTGCTCGCCCTGCGCGGCACCGTCCTCGCCTCGGGACGGGACCGGCCACGGGTCGTCACCCAGGCGACCGAGCACCCGTCGGTCCTGGAGACCCTGCGGGCCCTGCGACGCCTGCACGGGGTACGGGTGACGGTCCTTCCGGTCGACGGGGACGGCCTCGTCGACCCCGCCCGGCTCGCCGCCGCGCTGGACGAGGACACGGTGCTGGTGTCGGTGATGGCCGCCAACAACGAGACCGGCGCGCTCCAGCCGGTCGCCGAACTGGCCGCCCTCGCCCGCCGCCACGGGGCGCTGTTCCACTGTGACGCCGCCCAGGCCGCCGGGAGGATCCCGCTCGACGCTACCGCCCTCGGCGCCGACCTGCTCACCATGGCCGGGCACAAGCTCTACGCGCCCAAGGGCATCGCCGCGCTCCGGGTCCGCGCGGGCCTGCGGCCGGAGCCCGTGGTGTACGGGGGCGGCCAGGAGGGCGGGCTGCGGGCCGGCACGGAGAACGTCGCCCTCGCCGTCGCGCTCGGCACGGCCGCCGCCCTGGCCGCCGCGGACCTCGCGGACGGCGCCCCCGGCCGGCTGGCCGCGCTCCGCGACAGGCTCCACCGGCGTCTGGACGCCGCCCTGCCCGGCCGGGTCCGCCTCAACGGCCCGGTGGAACGCCGTCTGCCGACCACTCTGAACATCAGCGTCGACGGTGCCCCGGGGCACGCGCTCCTCGCCGCGACGCCGGGTCTGGCCGCCTCCACCGGGTCCGCCTGTCACGACGGGGACCACCGCCCGTCGCCCGTCCTCACCGCCATGGGCCTGGACGGCGACCGGGCGCTCGGGGCGCTGCGGCTGTCGTTGGGCCGCGGTACCACCCCGGCGGACGTGGAGACGGCGGCGGACCTGCTGGTCGGCGCCGCGCGGTCCGCTCGCGCGGGTCTCCTCACGGGCCCGGTCCGGCCGTTTTCGTGAAGTGCCGGACCGACTCCTGAAATACTAGGGAGTATCATCATCGGGGCGGCCCTGCCCCGTGAAGAGTGCACCGGACACGTACCGACCGAGAGAAGGTTCTGGATGGCAGTCACGGACGGCGTCGAGGCCGACAACGCCAAGCGCCGCATTCTGGACGCCGCGGCCGAGGCTTTCATGGAGCAGGGATTCGGCGTCGCCATCGATGACATCGCGGACAGCGTCGGCGCCACCAAGGGCCTGATCTATTACCACTTCCGCTCGAAGTTCGACATCTTTCTGGCCGCCTACGAGCACGGAATGCGTACCGTGCGCGAACAGGTGGAGCCGTTGTCGCAGGCCGGCGGCACCGGACGGGACCGGCTCGTGGCGATGTCGACGCAGCACGTCATGAATCTCATGACGAATCTCGCCTATCACCACGTGGTCCACCTCGGCGTCAGGGAACAGTCGTCGACGGCGCTGAAACCGCGTCAGCGGAAATCCCTGGACGCGCTCAACATCCTCCGGGCCGAGTACGAAGACCTCTTCCTCCGGGTCGTCCAGGACGGAATCGCCGACGGAACACTCCGACCGGTGCGCGCGAAATTGGCGGCGCGCACCCTGTTGTGCAGTCTCAACGCCGTCGACATGTGGTTCCACCGGATCGAGGGCCAGTCCACGGACGACCTGCGGCAACTCGCCGACGACATCGTGGACGTCGTGGTCGGGGGCCTGGTCCTCGATCCGGTGCGCTGAACCGGCGTACGGGGCATCCCGCCCGGACCGGTGCCGGCCCGGGGCAGGGAGCCGCGTGACCGGATACCGGGGGCGCCGCCGGTCAGAGGGTCCCGGCGGCCATCGACTGGCGCAGGGCGGCCTTGGCGAACTTCCCGGACGCGGTCTTGGGGAGGCCGTCCAGCATCACGACCCGCTCGGGAATCCACCACTTGGCGACCCGGCCGACGAGGTGCGCGCGGATGTCCTCCCGCGTCAGTTCCGTGCCGGGCAGCGCCACCACGCACGCGAGGGGCCGCTCCCCCCACTTGTCGTCCGGCACCGCGATCACCGCGGCCTCCAGCACGCCGGGCAGCGCCATGAGCGCGTTCTCCAGTTCCACCGAGGAGATCCACTCGCCGCCGGACTTGATGAGGTCCTTGGTGCGGTCGACGATGCGCACCACTCCGTGCCGGTCGATGGTGGCCACGTCCCCGGTGCGCAGCCAGCCGTCCTCGGTGAACGCCGAGGACTGGGGGTCGGCCCCGTAGTAACCGGCGGCGACGGTCGGCCCGGCGACCTGGAGTTCGCCCCGGTGCAGTCCGTCGCGCGGGGCGAGGGAACCGTCCTCGGCGACCAGGCGCAGCGAACACAGCACGGTCGGGGGGCCGGGGGCGGCCAGGGCGGTGACCCGGTCCTCCTCGCTCAGCGCCGCCGCCTCCTCGCTGGGGATCCGCGCGCTGCACACCAGGGGGCTGGTCTCGGTCATGCCCCAGGAACTGCGCAGCGGGAGCCCGGTCTTCTCCAGGAAGGCGCGGGAGAGGGACTCGGGCAGGGCGCCGCCGCCGCTGACCAGGTGCCGGAGCGCGCTCAGGTCGGCGCCGTCGAGGTGGGGCACCATGCCGCGCCAGACGGTGGCGACGGCCGCGGCGAAGGTGACCCGGTGCCGCGCCATGGTGCCCACCAGGCGGTCCGGCGCCGTGACGGGGCCGGGCATGACCAGGTCGGCGCCGGCCATGAGGGCGGCGTAGGGCAGTCCCCAGGCGTTGACGTGGAACATCGGGACGACCGGCATCACCGTGTCGCCCTCGCTGATGGCGAAGGTGTCGGCCATGAGCAGGGTCATCGCGTGCAGCACGATCGAACGGTGGTCGTAGAGCACTCCCTTGGGCCGGCCCGTGGTGCCCGAGGTGTAGCAGAGGGCCGCGGCGGTGCGTTCGGCGACGGGCTCGAACGCCTCGACGGGCCGGGCGGCGGCCAGCAGCGTCTCGTAGTCGTGGACGCGGGGGTCGTCGGGCAGTTCGGCCGGTGAACCGTCGTCCATCACGATCAGGTGGCGCACGCTCGGGCAGGTGCCGAGCAGCGGGCGGACCACGTCGAGGATCGAGCGGTCGACGAAGAGGACGTCGTCCGCGGCGTCGTCGACGATGTAGGCGAGGTCCTCGGCGAACAGGCGGTGGTTGATGGTGTGCAGCACCCGTCCCGCGCACGGGACCGCCATGTACAGCTCCAGGTGGCGCTGCGAGTTCCAGCCGAAGGAGCCCACCCGGGCGCCGGCGGGGACGTCGAGGGCGTCCAGTACCCCGGCGAGCCGCCGGACGCGTGCGGCCACGTCGCCGTAGGAGGCGGACACGGTGCCGCTCGGCTGGGTGGTGGTGACGTGCTTGCGGCTGAACCGGTGCTCCATGCCGTCCATGAGCATCGGCAGCGACAGGGGGCGGTCCTGCATGAGGCCGTGCATGTGCGTTTCTTCTCCTCGTTCAGGTGTCGGCGAACGGGCGGGCCGGACCCCGCGTGCGGGCGGGGCCCGGCCCTGGGCGGTGCCCTACCGCGACACGGGCGCCGCGGTCCCGGTCCCGGCCGGGGCGGCCTCGGCCTCGGCCGCGTCCTCCTTGCGGACGGCGTGGGCCAGCAGGGGGGTGAGCGCGACGCCGACGAGCGAGCAGGCGATGACGACCCACAGTCCGGCGCTCGGGTTGCCGGTCGCGTCCTCGGCCAGGCCGAACATGTACGGGCCGAGGAATCCGCCGAGGAGGCCGATGGTGTTGATGAAGGCGAGCCCGGCCGCGGCGACCAGTCCGGACATGCGCGCCATGGCGACGGACCAGAACAGCGGCAGCGTGCCGAACACGAAGATCATGGACACGGCGATCAGCACGATCTGCGCGGCGGGCGACGACGAGAGCACGTAGACCCCGGCCAGGACGGCCGTCAGCGCGGCGAGGACGCCGATGAGGGCGATCTCGTTGCCGAAGCGCCGGTGCACGACCGGCACGAGGAGCACACCGATGGTGGCGCCGACGCCGGAGCTGCCCGAGACCAGGCCGATGAGGAAGGATCCGCTGATGTTCAGGTCCTCGACGATGGAGGGCAGGTTGAAGACGATGCCGACGTTGGTGATCTGGTTGAACAGGTAGATCAGGGCGACGATGACGATGAAGGGACGGCCGAAGGCCGCCTTCAGGTTGCCCCTGATACGGCTGTCGCCCGGCTCGCCGCCGCCGGTGGCGCGGGCGGTGAGGATCTCGGCCTCCTCGGTGGTGAGCCACCTGGCGTCGCGAGGGGTCTCGGGGAGGGTCATCCAGACCAGGACGCCGACCAGCATGGTCACCAGGCCCTCGATGAGGAACATCCACTGCCAGCCGTGCAGGCCCAGGGCGCTGTCCAGCTCCATCAGCGCGCCGCCCATGGGGTTGCCGACGATCAGGGCGACGGTCGGCGCGAGGTAGATGAAGCCGACCACGGTGGCCCGGTGCTGCTGGGAGAACCAGACCGTGACCATGTACATCAGGGTCGGGTAGAGGCCGGCCTCGGCCATGCCGAGGAAGAAGCGCAGGAAGTAGAAGGACCACTCGCCCTGCACGAACATCATGGCCGCGGAGAGCGCGCCCCAGGTGAGGGCGATCCGCGCGATCCAGCGTCTTGGTCCGATTCTGTGCATGATCAGACTGCTGGGGACTTCGAGGAAGGCGTAACTGACGAAGAAGATGCCGGCGCCCAGACCGAAGGCGGTGACGCTGATGCCGACGTCGGCCTGCAGGTGGGTCTTGGCCAGCGCCACGTTGGTGCGGTCGATGTACGCCATGAAGTAGGCGGCGAGCATGATCGGCAGCAGCCTGACCAGGGCTTTGCGGGTGGCGCGCGCGTGAAGCGTGTCCGCCGCCGAAGAAACCGGATGCATAGCCATCGAAGCCCTTCCATCGGGGGTGAGGTGCTCGTGGGTACGTGGATCGCACCCTGGGTGGTGGCGACGTGTCGCCTCGGTACGGCGGCGGGCCCGGCGTGATGCCGTGCTGGTCGCGGGGGCGGAGGGCGGTGTGCCCGTCCGGTCAGAAGATCTCGAAGAGTCCGGCGGCGCCCATGCCCCCGCCGACGCACATGGTGACGACGGCGAACCGGGCGCCGCGCCGGCCTCCCTCGAGCAGGGCGTGGCCGACGAGGCGCGCTCCGCTCATGCCGTAGGGGTGGCCCATGGCGATGGCTCCCCCGTTGACGTTGAGTCTGGCCGGGTCGATGCCCAGGCGGTCGCGGCAGTGTACGGCCTGGGAGGCGAACGCCTCGTTCAGTTCCCACAGGCCGATGTCGTCGACGGTCAGTCCGTGGCGGTCCAGGAGCCGGGGGACGGCGTGGACGGGACCGATGCCCATCTCGTCCGGTTCGCAGCCGGCGACGGCGATGCCGCGGTAGGCGCCGAGCGGGGTCAGTCCGCGCCTCTCGGCCTCGCGGGCCTCCATGAGGACGGCGGCGGAGGCGCCGTCGGAGAGCTGGGAGGCGTTTCCGGCGGTGACGGTGGAGGTGGCGGTCACCTTCCCGTCGGGCAGGACGGGGCGGAGCCCGGCGAGGGCACCGAGGGTGGTGAAGGGGCGGTTGCCCTCGTCCCGGTCGAGGGTGAACTCCTCGGTGACCGGCTCGGCGGCGGGATCGGTGTCGGGTCCGGCCGGGACGGCGCGCCGGCCGGTGAAGGCGACGATCTCCTCGTCGAAGCGGCCCGCCCGCTGGGCGGCGGCGGTGCGCTCCTGGGAGAGCAGGGCGAACTCGTCCTGTTCGTCGCGGCCGACGCCGTACCGTTCGGCGACGATCTCCGCGGTCTCCAGCATGGTCGCGTAGACGGCGGGCTTCTCGCGGGCCAGCCAGGGGTCCGTGGCGCGGTGTCCGTTGCGGTGCTCGTTCTGGACGAGGGAGATCGATTCGACGCCGCCGCCGATCACGATGTCCATGCCGTCGAGGACGATCTGCTTCGCGGCGGTGGCGATCGCCATCAGGCCCGAGGCGCACTGCCGGTCGAGGGTCATCCCGGCGACCGAGGCGGGCAGCCCGGCGCGCAGGGCGCCCTGCCGGGCGACGTTCATCCCGGTGGTGCCCTCCTGCATGGCACAGCCGAGGACGACGTCCTCCACCTCGTGACCCTCGACGCCGGCGCGGCGCAGCGAGCCGGTGATCGCGTGGGCGGCCAGGTGCTGGCCGGAGGTGTCGGCGAACGCGCCCCGGTACGCCTTGCCGATCGGCGTACGGGCGGTGGAGACGATGACGGCTTGCCTCACGGCACGGCTCCCAGCTCGGTCCCGGCGATGGCCGCGTACCGCTTGGTCTGGTCGAACGCCGAGCCGGTGACCACCGGGGCGCTCATGTCGCTGATCTCGGCCCATCGTTCGGCGATGACCTCGGGGGAACGGTCGTCCTCGCGGAGGAAGACGCCCGCGGACTCCTTCATCTGGGCCACGGCGAAGACGCCCGCGCCGGCGGCGAGGAGGGTCTTGGTCGGGGCCTCCTCGCTGACGAGGAAGAGGGCGCCCGGCGCGATCGACTCGGGGGTGAGCATGCCGAGGATGTGCTCGTCGATGAGTCCCTCCGTCATCTGGGTCGCGGCGGTCGGGGCGAGCGCGTTGACCCGGATGCCCTTGCGCTCACCCTCGATGGCGAGGACGTTCATCAGGCCGACCAGGCCGGACTTGGCCGCGCCGTAGTTGGCCTGGCCGAAGTTGCCGTAGATCCCCGAGGCGGACGTGGTCATGAGGATCCGGCCGTACCCCCGCTCCACCATGTGCGGCCAGACCGCCTTGGCGCAGTGGACGGAGCCCATCAGGTGCACGTCCAGGACCTGCCGGACCTGCTCCAGGTCCATCTTGGCGAAGGACTTGTCCCGCAGGATGCCGGCGTTGTTGATGAGGATGTCGACGCGGCCCCAGCGCGCGACGGTCTCGGCGATCATGCCCGCGACCGCCTCGGCGTCCGTGACGTCGCAGAGGTAGGCGAACGCCTCGCCGCCGGCGGCCAGGATCTCCGCCGCGACGCCGGCCGCGGGGCTCTGTCCGGCGGAGGCTCCGGTGGGTGTGCCCATGTCGTTGACGACGACCTTGACGCCGCGCTCGGCGAGGGCGATTGCGTGTGCCCGTCCCAGACCGCCGCCCGCGCCGGTCACCACCGCGACCTGTCCTTCGAAGTTCATCTCGCTCCTGTCATACTACGGAGTATCATGATGACCGTGGCGTGAATGGGGTGTCAACAGTCAATTTCGCGGAGTGTGGTGGGGGCGGGCGGCGGGTTGACGAGGTGTTCACAGGAGTGCGGGGTTCACAGGGAGCGCCGTGGAGGTGAGGTTCACGGGGTTCACCGAATGCGCGGGGTTCAACTGAGCGGCGGGGCGGCGGCGCCCGCGGGGAGTTCACAGGGGTGCGGGGGTCGGGCCTGTGAACTGGCGTGGGGCGCGTTCACAAGAGGGGCGGTTCACACGGCCACCCCGGGTGCGGCGGGTTCACAGCGCAGTCCGCGTTCACGGCGTGGCGGGCATGACCGGCGTTCACAGCCCCCCTTGCGAGCGGCGTTCACACCCTCTTTGTGAGCGGCGTTCACAGCCACCGCGTATGAGCGGCACGTTCAAGGGGCGTCAGCGGTGCGCGCGGCCCGACACGAAGGTCACCCGCCGGCCGCCTTGTGAACTCGATTCACCTCCCGGCAGGAGCAGCAGGCTGTTTCGCGCCCACCACCCCCGCCCCTCCCCGCGACCACTACGCTCAGCCTCATGTCTCAGGGGCACCGCACGACCTCAGCCGAGGCCGACACCGAGACCCCGGCCTGGCACCGCACCCGCAGATGGGTGGAGAGCGCACTCGCCCCCGGTGAACGCATCGGCGCCGTCACCCCCCTGCGCGGCGGCTGGACCTCACGGATGCGCCGCCTCGACATCGAGGGCCCCGGGGAGTCGTACGCCATGGTGCTCCGTTCCTTCGTCACCCCGTTCTTCGTACGCCACGCGCCGGGGCTGCTGCACCGGGAGGCGGACGTCCTCCGGCTCCTCGCGGACACGCCCGTGCCCGCCGCCCGGCTGCACCGCGTCGACGCGAGGGCCCGGCACTGCGACCACCCCTCGCTGCTCATGTCGCACCTGCCCGGACGGCTCCGGCTGCGCCCCGGGGACGCCGAGCGGACGACACGGCTCCTCGCCCGGCAACTGGCCGAGATCCACGCGCTGCCCGTCCCGGAGGAGGACCGGCCCCGGGTCTACGAGGCGTGGACCGCGGCGGACCGGGTGCGCGTGCCGGCGGGGACCGGCCGGCCCGAGGTGTGGGAGCGTGCCGTACGGACGATCCGGCGCCCTCCCCCGGACCACCGGCCCCGCCTCCTGCACCGGGACTTCCACCCGGGCAACGTCCTGTTCACCGGGGAGGGGGACGACCTGGCCGTCTCCGGGGTCGTGGACTGGGTGGAGACCTCGTGGGGGCCCGCCGACCTCGACGTGGCGCACTGCTCCACCGCGCTCGCCCTGCTGTACGGGGTACCCGCGGGGCTGGACTTCGCCGGTCACTACACCGACGCCGGCGGAGTCCTCGCCGACGACCCGGCAGCCCACCTCTACTGGCGGATGCTGGACGCGCTCGCCTTCGCACCCGACGCGGACAAAGTCGGCACGCCCTGGCGGGAGACGGGCCGGCACGACCTGACCCCGGACCTCCTCGCCGGGCGCCTGGAGGGGTACCTCCACGGCCTGTTCGACCGGTACGGGTGAGGCGCAGGACGCGGGGGCGCGGGGTGATGCGGGTCGGCCGGCCCGGGCCGCGGTCGCCAAACGAGCGCCCCCGCCCATCCCCTCCCCAGCCCCCCTCGGGCCCCGCGCCCGGCACCGACCCGGCCCCCAGCCCCCCGCCCCCCGCCCCGGCACAGGCGCCCGCAAGGCTCCCCGCCTTCGGCCCTCTCCGCCGACGCCGCCTCCCCCCTCCGCCCTTCGCCCTCCCGGCGAGACCCCCGTCGACTCCCTACGTCGAGACCGTCTCCGACCGGGCCGCCGGACGCAGCGGTACCTGGGACGCGCGGTCCACCAGGTCGCGCAGGACGGCCACGTACTCTTCGTGGCCGCCGAGTTCGTCCAACAGCAGCCGGGCCTGATCCCGGAAGCCGTCGACGCCGGCCTCGAAGCGCCGCAGCACCTCCGCGTGGAGGAGGATGCCGGCGAGTTCCGCGCGTGCGTCGGCGTCGTCCCGGGCGGCGGCGTGCAGTGCCGTGATCCGGCCGGGCGGGACGGGGGCGGCGCCCTCGTCGAGAGCGCAGGCGAGGAGGTAGGTGACGGTGCCGTTGCGGAGGTCCTCGTGGCGGCCGGTGAGGATGTCGTCCTGGTCGTTGAAGAGCTGCCACAGGATGCCGAACACCTCGCCGAAGCGGCGCCAACGCCGTACCCGGGGCGCGTCCGCCCCCGCCAGCGTCGCGGCCATGGCGGTGACCATGCCGAAGGGCGCACCGGACTTGCCCAGGTAGACCTCGGTGACGGAGGCGCGGCCGGCGCCCTCGGCCTGTCCGGCGAGGTCCCTCAACTGGCCTTCGGTCGCGTCGACCCAGCAGCGGACGATCTCGGTGGCGAGGGTGCCGCGTAAGGCTTCCGGGACGGAGTCCGAGCCGACGACCAGCAGCGGCAGGGGCGTTCCGGCGATGACGGTGGCGAGGAGCGCCTCGCTGTCGTCCAGGCCGCCCGCGGTATAGGTGCCCTGGGAGTCGGCGAGGTCGTCGAGGCAGCAGGCGGCGGTCCACCACAGTTCGTGGACGACGGCCAGGGGCAGGGCCGGTTCGGGTTCGCCGGTCTCCGCGGCGTGCACGAGCAACGGCAGGACGGACAGGGGGTAGGCGAAGGTGCGGTCCGCGAGGAGCGCCGAGACGGCCGTGCGGACGGCGGGCGCCGACGGGCCGAGCAGGCCGAGGGCCTTGTCCGTCTCCGCCTCGATGCCCGCGGCCATGCGCCGGTGCAGATCCAGGTACGACACTGGGGTCACGTGAGCCCTCCATGGTGGGTGCGGCTTCGAGCACAGATTCGATCATGGAGGGGCCGTCCGCGCCACGGCCACCCGGCTCACCGGGGGCGGCCGTTGGCCGTCGCCCGGCGGCCCCGCGCGCCCGCGGGGAACGACGGTGACTCAGACGCGCCGGCGGCGTCGGCTGCCCCGTCCCCAGTGGAGGCGCAGGGCGGCCAGGCGGATCAGTGGCAGGAGCAGGAGCCAGGTCACGACGACGCCGGCCGGGCCGGTGAAATCCCCCACGAAGAGGGCCGGGAGGGCGGCGAGGCCGGCCCAGAACGCCTGTGCGCCCAGCGGGACCAGCTCGGCGGGCAGTCCTTGCCGGGCATGGCGGCGGGCATGGCGGACGGCGACGGTCCCGGCGTACGCGCCGTAGACCCCGGCGGCCGTCATCGCGCAGGCCAGGGCCGTGGTGAACTCGGGTTCGCCGACGGGGGTGTCGGCGGATTCCTGGGTGACGCCGTCACGGGTGACCGCGACGGTGTAGTCCCGCCAGACCGTGAGCGTCACCCGGTCCCCCTCCCGCAAGCCGCTCAACAGGGGATCGGCACCGTACATGTCGAGTTCGGCGGGGACGGCGCCGCCGCCGCGGAGCAGCAGAGAGTACTGCTGGTTCCTGCCCCCGTCGTGGATGACGGTGCCCCGGACGGTCGCCGGGAACCGGCGGAGGCAGTCGGCGGGCGCGGGGGTGGTCGTCGGGCAGGGCCGGGCGTTCTCGAAGGCGCGTACGTCGTCGAGCAGACCGGGGACGAGGGCCGCCGACGCGGCCGCCGCCACGAGGGCCGCCGCGCCGAGGAGTGCGGCCACCGTGCCCCAGGCGCGGTGCCACCAGGCGCGGCGGCGTACCTGCCGGGCGCGTCGGGCCGCGCGTGTCGAGGCGGAGGCACGGGCCCGCGACCTGCTCACGTCGTCCGTCTCCGGCCTGGGCGGACGCGGGAGGCGGCGGTGAACACGGCCAGCGCGACGAGTGTGCCCGCCGCCGTGGCCAGGGCGTCGGCGTCCGGCCGGTCGAGGTGCCGCCGCAGGACGTCGACGAGGAGGAACAGGACGGGGCTGCCCAGCAGGAACGCCGCCGCTCCCGGCACCCAGCGGCGGTGGCGGTTGACGAACCACCAGCCCAGCAGGAACACGACGGGCGCGGTGACGGGCAGCGCCGGCTCGTCGACGGCCCGCAGCACGCCATACGTCAGCGCGCAGACGGCCCAGCAGCCCGCGAGCACCACGGCGGCCTCCCGCAAGGGCACGCCCCTGTCCTCGGTCCGCCCCCGGTCCATGCGCCCGCCCTTCGCTCCGGCCGCGCGTATACGCCCGCGCATGCGCCGGTGCCATTGAGCCACACGGGCGGTGGCCGGGGACAGGCGTGTCTCCGGCACCGGTGACCGGCCGGAACTGCCGGAACACGGCAGCCGGCCCCGGCGCCGCGAGCCACCGTTATTCGGATGCCCCGGTGCCGTGCACGTGCCTAGGGTGCCGGTGTGAAACCGGCAGACTTTTACACGGGCATGGTCGCGGACCTGTACAGGCCGCTGAAGGGGTCCTCCGAATCCCCGGATCCCTACGCAGAGTTCGTCGAGCGGTACGGCGGACCGGCGCTGGAGCTGGGATGCGGGGACGGTGATCCCCTGGTGGAGTTGCGCCGGCGCGGGCTGGACGTCGACGGTGTCGACTCCTCCGCCGACATGCTGGAACGGCTGCGGCGCCGCGCGGAGGCCGCGGGTGTCCCCGTCACCGTCTTCCACCAGCGGATGGAGGCCCTGGACCTGCCGCGCCGGTACCGGACGGTGTTCCTCGCGGGGCCCACCTTCACCCTGCTTCCCGACGACGCCACGGCGCTGGCCGCGCTGCGCCGCATCCGCGCCCACCTCACGCAGGACGGCACCGCCCTGGTCCCGCTGGACGTCCCGGAGCCGACGCCGCCCGACCGGCTGGGCCGGCCGCGGACCGCCACCGCGCCCGACGGCACCGAGATCCGGGTCTCCGTGATCGCCGAGGAGCGCGACGAGACCGCCCGCACCCAGACGTCGGTCTTGCGCTACGAGCGCCGGAACGGTACCGAAGCCGACGTGCTGGAACGCCCGTGGCTGCTCCACTGGTACCCGAGCGAGGTCTTCGGGGAACTGGCCGCACGGGCCGGCCTCGCCGTGAGCGCGGTGACCGGGCCGGACGGCGAGCCGGCCGCCGAGGGCGCCACGTACCTGCACTTCCTGTTGCGCGTCGCCGACTGAGCGGGCGGGCCCGGCCCGGCGGGGGTTCCGCGCTCTCGCCGGGTGGCGCCCCGGGCCGCGCGCACGGCCCACCCGGCGTCGGACCCCCCGTCCCCGGCCGCGGCCGGGCGGTCCTCCACGCCGCCGTCGGCCGGGGTGGCGTGGCCCGGTCACCACGCCCCGCGCCCCCGCGCCCCCGCACCCGCGCCCCGGTCGTCGGGCGACGTGGCGCCTCCGCGCAGCCCCCGCGGACGGCGCACGGCACCCGGTCACCCTGTGCCGGTGACCTCCTGACCCCTTTTCACGCGCCCCGCCGCGGGAACGGCCGGGTGCGGAGCCTCTGCCTGCCCGAGGCAACCGCCCCCTCCGTACGGCTCGGCGCCGAGGAGGGAGAACGCCCGCTGGTGGCGACGCTGGAGGGCACGGGCTTCACCGCCCAGCCGGACGGGTCGGCCGGGGCGACGCCCCCTCCGCCACCGGGCCGGGCGGGCCCTCCGCACCCGGTGTCCGGCTCCGCGGCGGGCGCGGTCCGCAGGCTGCCGCACGACTGCCCGTTCCGCGAGGGGCCCAGGAGCGTCCGGACATCGCCTGCGCGATCCCCCTCGGTCTTCTCAAGGCTCTCCGGAGACGCTCCGAGTCCCGTCGGCCGCCGGGGAGTTGGAATCCCTCGTGGCCCCGCACCGCTGTGCGGCCACGCTGCGGCGCACCGGCACCGCCCGACGGGACTCCGGCCCCCCTCTGCCCCTCCCCTCCCCTCTGCCCCTCCCTCTCCCCCTCCCCCCTCTCTCGCCCTCTTTCCACCCGGCCGCGCGCCGGCTCCGCCGCCGTGCCGGGCGGGTGCCCGCGTGTGGTCGTCCCCGGGCCTCCGGACGGTATAAAGAATTCCTATGACTGGGGGAACGCGCTTCGCGGTTAGGCTCAGGGCTCACTCAACCGGGGCCGAGATCCGGGCCTTCCGCATTTCGCAGCGCAAGAGGAGTCCACCCGTTGAACGCGATGTGGCGCGTGAATCCGAAGAATACGGCACTGCTCGTGATCGACATGCAGAACGATTTCGTTCTGGAGGGGTACCCGATGGAGGTGCCGATGGCACGCCGGCGGATACCGCAGATGCAGGAGGTCATCTCCGAGTGCCGGGCGGCCGGAATTCCGGTCGTCTACAGCCGGCACGTCCTTCTCGACACGTTCAACGTGTCGCCGCTGGAATCCACCTACAACCCGGCGCTGCTCACCGCGGGAATGCGCAGCGGTACGCCCGGAGTGGAGATCGTCGACGACCTCGCGCCGGAACCCGAGGACGTCGTCATCCCGAAGCACCGCTACGACTTCTTCCACAACACGCCGCTCGAGACCGTGCTGAACAGCATCTCGGGCCTGCGACAGGTGGACACGGTCATCATCATCGGCACCCTCACCGAGGTCTGCTGCGATTCGACGGCGCGCAGCGCGTACATGCGCGATTTCAAGGTGGCGTTCGTCGCGGACGCCACCGGTGCGCGCAGTGAGGCCGCGCAGAAGGCCACGGAGGAGAACATCGGCACCTTCTTCGGCCGGGTTCTCCAGACCCGGGAGCTGGTCGCGGAGATCCGGGAAAGCACGGAAGGAAGAGCGGCATGACGACGAAAGAGTACGACGTCCGCTATGAGCGTTCCGCGGTACTGCTGCTGTCCCTCGGTTTCGGTCTCGTAGGTCTGGACCGCTGGATCATCAGTCCGCTCTTCCCGTCGATGATGAAGGAACTCGGGCTGGACTATCAGGACCTGGGGAACATCATCGGTGTTCTCGGTCTCGCCTGGGGCGCTTCTTCCCTTCTCATGGGCGGTCTCTCCGACCGGCTGGGACGGCGCAAGATCCTGGTCGCGTCGATCGTGTTCTTCTCGGTCTGTTCGCTGCTGACCGGACTGGTCGGCGGACTCTTCAGCCTCCTGATGGTGCGCGTCATCATGGGCGTCACCGAGGGCGCGTTCTCCCCGACGGCGGTGGCGGCCACGGCGGAGGCGTCGCCTCCGCGGCGGCGCGGGCTGAACATGGGCATCCAGCAGAGCACCTTCGCCCTGTTCGGCGTCGGCCTGGGCCCCATCATCGCCACCCAGCTCCTGCGCATCCTGCCGAGCTGGCACTGGGTCTTCGGCATCATGCTGCTGCCCGGACTGGTGCTGGCCTGGTTCGTCTTCCGGACCATCCGTGAGCCGCACCAGCTCCCCGCCTTCGAGTCCGCGGTCGTCGCCGCCGCCCCCGGCGAGAAGCCCCGCTGGCTGGACGTCTTCCGCTACCGCAACATCCGGCTGGCGATCCTGGCCCTGTGCGGCGCGATGACCTGCATCTTCGTGCTCAGCGCCATGGTGCCGAGCTATCTCGTCGACCACCAGGGCATCGGCACCACCCAAATGGGCGTCATCGCCTCCGGCATCGGTTTCGGCGCCTTCGCCGGCCAGCTCGTGATCCCCGGGCTCTCCGACCGGTTCGGCCGCAAGCCCGTGGTGGTCGCCGCGCTGCTGATGGCGATGGCGATGCTGATCGGCTTCATCTTCCAGGGCCCGGTGGTGCCGCTGCTGTTCCTGCTGCTGTTCTTCATCGCCTTCGGCGCCAACGGCTGCCTGGCCCTGCTCGCCGGCACCGTCACCGTGGAGTCCGTGCCCGCCGGGCTGATGGGCGCCGCCGCCGGCACCGTCATGGGCGTCGCGGAGATCTTCGGCGGCGGTGTGGCCCCGTCCGTCGCCGGTTACCTGGCGCAGAACCACGGCATCGAGACCGTCCTCTACCTGGCGCTGGGCGGGCTGGTGCTCTGTGTGGTCGCCGCGTCCTTCCTCCAGGAGACGGCACCGAAGAAGGCCGGCCTCACCGAGGCGGCCGACCCCGCCGCCAAGGCGCCCGCCGGCGCCTGACCGGCCCAAAGCTCCGCCCCGTACCCCCGTCCCCAGGCCCCTTTCCCCCGGGGGCCCCGCGCCCGGACCGGACGCCCCGCGTGAGAGCGCGGGGTCATCCGGCTCCGGGCGCTTCGGCGTCCAGGAACCGGGCGACCGACGCGGCGAACTCCTCGCTCACTCCGTGGTCGCGCCCCGCGTCGCTGACGCCGACGGTGACGTTGATCTCCGGCAGGAGTCCGGGCAGCGGTGTGGCGGGCAGGTCGGTGCCGCAGCGCTCCCGGTCGGCGAGGACCACGCCGGTCGGCACGACGGAGATGCACTCGCCCAGCCGGATGAGGGCGTGCATCGTGCGGTAGTCGTCCACCACGTGGAAGCGGGAGATCTCGTAGGTCTCGATCAGCGTCGTGGTGATGCGGGCGTGGTGGGTGAGCACCGGGTTGTCGAAGAGGACGAACCGGTAGCGGGAGAGCAGTTCGGTCAGGGCGGGGGCGCTGTGCTCCTCCAGGACGGTGCCCGGCGGGTGGACCAGCGCCATGTCCTCGGTGCCGACGACCTCGGTGTGGAACGGGTGGCCGGACTCCGTGGAGTAGAACAGCCCGGCGTCGAGCTGGTTGAGTTCCAGCAGGTCGATGAGGGTGGTGGCGGGCCGGCTCGTGACCCGGAACTCGTCGGCGCCGTAGGAGCCGAGGGCGCTGCTCACCACGGCCCGCACGGAGCGTTCCGACAGCCAGTTGTCCACGCCGAACATGACCTTGTGCGGGTGTCCGGCGACCTCGTCGAAGCTGCGGGGCCGGGCCGGGTCCTTGGTGCCGAGGACGGCGGAGGCGTTCGACAGGTCGCGGATGAGCGTGGCGGCGTAGGGCAGGAAGTAGGACCCCTGGGGGGTGAGCACCACCCCGGTCCAGCCGCGTTCGAACAGCGCGAAGCCGAGGCTCTCCTCCAGTCGGCGCAGCCGTTGGCTCATCGTCGGCTGGGTGACGTAGAGGCCGGCGGCGGCCTTGGAGATGCTCCGGTGCTTGGCCACCGCGAGGAAGGAGTGAAGGGCCTCAAGGTCCACGAATGCCCCGCTTCGGTCATGTTCGGCTTGGCTGAAAGGGACCCTACTGCCTCGCGGGGCCCTTGTGACCAGCCTCAGGTCACGGTTTCGCGTGCTGCGCGCACCGTGACGGAGGGCCGGGCCGGGACCGGTGGCGCTTTCCGCGCATCGGGCGGCGCGCGGGAGCGCGAGGGGCGCGTCCCACGTGCCGCGCTCCTCCTGCCGCGCTCGGGCAGACGGGCGAGGGGAGGGGCGGCGCCCCCCATATACCGCACGGACGTTCGACGAATGGGGGAGCGGAAGGGCGCGCGTACGCCCCGGGGTGGCTCCGTTGTGCGCACGGCGCACCACCGTGGGCGGCCGTCCGTGACTTGCCGCCTCCCGGGTGTGGCCGCAGCATGGACTTCATTCCGGCGGGAGACGGCCGGCAGCGACCGACTCGCCCGCTCGCGGCCCTCGACGACGGAGGACCCGAATGGCCCGGTACTTCGAGAACAGCAGTGACGCACTCGTGTCCGACGCCCTTGAGGGCTTCGCTCTGGTCCATGACGACCTGATCACGTTCGATCCGCAGCACGGCTTCCTCCTCGCCCGCCACACGGCCCCCTCCCGGCGGGTCGCGCTGGTCTCCGGAGGCGGAGCCGGGCACGAGCCCATGCACGCCGGCTACGTGGGGCGCGGCATGCTCGACGCGGCCTGTCCCGGTCGGGTGTTCGCCTCGCCGCACAACCGCCAGGTCTACGAGGGGTCGCTGGCCGCGGCCCGGCCCGAGGGCGTGCTGCACATCGTGAAGAACTACACCGGCGACCGCATCAACTTCGGCATAGCGGCCGAACGCCTGGCCCGCTGTGACATCCCCTGTGCCCGCGTCCTGATCAACGACGACCTGGCCTCGGACGCGGACGGCATCGCGTCCGGCCGGCGCGGCACGGGCGGCACCGTCCTGATCGAGAAACTGCTCGGCGCCGCCGCCGACGACGGGCTGGGCCTGGCCGAACTGCAGGAACTGGGCGACCGCCTCTCCGCCCGCTGCCGCACCCTGGCCGTGGCCTCCGCCGCCCATACCGCGCCGACCCTGGGCGAACCCGCCTTCCACCTCGACGCCGACGAGATCGAGTACGGCGTCGGCATCCACGGCGAACGCGCCAGCGCCACCGCCCGCCAGGGCCCCCTCGACGCGCTGATCGACCGCATGTCGGAGGAGCTGATCACCGCGCTCGCCCCGGAGCCGGGGAGCACCCTGCTGACCCTCGTGAACGGGCTCGGGGCGGTGACGCCCCTGGAGCTGTACGCCATCCACCGCGAGTTCGCCCGGGTGCTCGGCCGGCACGGCCTCTCCCCCGCCCGCACCCTGGTCGGCGACTACGTGACCGCCTTGGACATGCGCGGCTTCTCCCTCACCCTGCTCGTCGCCGACCCCTCGGACCTCCCCTTCTACGACGCGCCCGTGCACACCGCCGCGCTGCGCTGGTGAACCCGCCCGCGACCGCTCGCCGGCCCCGGCCACCGACCTTCGGGAGCCCCCTCATGACCAGCACGCTTCCCGCCGTCTTCTCCGGCGAACTGTGGATACGCCGCTTCGCCGACTCCGCCCGTGCCACCGAGCCCCAGCTCACCTCCCTCGACCAGCGGGTCGGCGACGGCGACTTCGGCACCAACCTCGCCCTCGGCACCTCGGCGGCCCTCGCCCGCCTGGACGCCCTCACCCGACCGGACGACGCCGCCGCCCTGGACGCCGCCGCGGCGGCCTTCCTCGACGAGGTCGGCGGCACCAGCGGCCCCCTGTTCGGGCTGCTCCTCCAGTCGCTGGCCGCCACCGTGGCGCCCTCCGGCGCCACCGCGGCGTCCCTCGCGGAGGGCGTCGCCGACGGACTCGCCGCCATACGGCGCGTCGGCGACGCCGCCCCGGGTGACAAGACGCTGGTGGACGCCCTCACCCCGGCCGCCGAGGCACTCCACTCGGCCTCCGGTTCCTCCCGGCCCGAGCAGGCCCTGGCCGATGCGGCCCGCGCGGCGTGGCAGGGGGTGCGCGCGACCGCCCGGCTGCGGGCGAGCATGGGCCGTTCCAGCTACCTCGGGGAACGCGCCGAGGGCATCCCGGACCCCGGCGCGGTCGGTGTCGCGCTGCTCTTCGCCTCCGCCGCCGACGTCGTGCGGGACCTCGGCCCCCACCTCGACGGCGACCGCTCCGGCTAGCGGACACGGGAGCCCGCGACGCTACGGCGCCGGAGGCGGCACCCGGTCGCGGGCCCATGTCAGGATCTGCTCGGAGTGCAGCGCGCTCACCCACAGGTCGGCCTGTTCGGCGTCCGCCCGGTCCGTGAGCGGGCCGACCCCGAGCACCCGCAGCCCGGCCCGCCGTGCCGATTCGACGCCGGTGAGGGAGTCCTCGACGGCGAGGGCGGCCTCGGGGGGCACCCCGCAGAGCCGGGCCGCCGTCGCGTAGACGTCCGGCCACGGTTTGGGGCGTACGACGGGTGCGCCGGCGGTGCCGTCGGGCCGGGCGGCGGTGCCGTCCGGGGTGCCGGGGTCCTCGGAGGGGACGACGACGTGCAGGAAGTGGCGGCGCAGTCCGGCCCGGCCGAGGCTCTCCTCGACCACTTCCAGGGGGCAGTTGCTCGCCACGGCGAGCGGTACCCGGCCGGAGAGGGTCCGGACGAACTCGACCGCGCCCGGCATGGTCAGCGGCTCCTCGGCGACGAGCGCGAGGAAGTGGCGCAGCAGCGCCTCCGTCAGCTCGGGCGCCAGGTCGGGCTTGTGCGTCTCCTCGGCCATCATCCGCCCGCAGTCGGCGTAGTGGACGCCCTTGGCCCGGTGCGCGAAGCCCTGCGGGGGCTGGAGGCCGAACTGACGGAACGCCCGGTTGCGCGCGTCCTGCCAGTGGCGCTCGCTGTCCATCAGGGTGCCGTCGCAGTCGAAGACGACGGCCTCGGGTGACCAGTCGAGAAGGGGGTGTGCCGTTGTGGACACGGTGGCCTCCTGGAAGAACGGGCGGTCGCGCCCGTGGCGGGACCGCGGTTCGGGGTGGTGCGGCTTCTCGTGCCGGACACGCCAGGACCGTCACCGTCCTCGCCGGCGCCCGCTCGGCAGAACCGCCTACATTTCGGGCTTTAAGCCGCAAATGGAAAACATTGCAATGGCTACGTTATTTCCGCTGCGCAGCGTGAGGCAATCACTACTTAGAGTGCTCGACCGCCGACGGCGCGGGGTGTATGGGGGTGGCCGGCGGCCACCGGGCCCCCCGTTACTGATGGGACGTCACCTCAGTCCTGCGGGCGGCAAGTTGAGGCATATTCGCCGGGCACACCTCGCGGGTTCCGGCGTGACGTGAATCCGACGGACGACAGGCAAGAAGGGCGCCGGAAGGGGCCAATGGCCACCCGCACGCGTTCATATTCGAAAGAAATGCGTAATTACCGCGCGGGCGGGGGTACTTATCGCTCCCGGCGTACGCGGGCGCACTACATTTCCGTCGTCACATCAGAGCCGAACGAAGGCGGACGGACGGTGCAGGCACGGGCCAGAGCAACCCGCAGATCACTCCTGGAAGCGGCGGCCTGCCTCTTCGCCGAACAGGGGTACGCGGGCACCAGCGTCAACGACATAAGCGCCCGGTCCGGCCGGACCAGCGGCTCCGTCTACTTCCACTACGCCAGCAAGGAGGGCATCGCACGCGCCGTGGTCCAGGACGGCTTCGCCACCTGGCCCGGCCTCACCGACCGGTACACGGACCACGCCGTGCCACCGCTCGAACGGCTCGTCGCCCTCAGCTACGAGATCGCCCAGGCCCTCGCCGAGGACCCCCTCACCCGGGCGGGCGCCCGCCTGTGGGCCGAGCGCGACAGCATCAACGCCCCGCTGCCGGACCCGTTCGTCGTGTGGACCGCGGCCGTCACCCGCCTCCTGGCGCAGGCGCGGGCCACCGGCCAACTCGCCTCCCACGTCCGCCCCTCGGCCGCGGCGCGCACGCTGGTCCGCGCCTTCTTCGGCTTCTGCACCCTCACCGAGTCCCTGGAGGGCCCGCACCGTCTCGCCGAACGGCTCTGCGACTGGTGGCACCTGACCCTGCCGTCGCTCCAGAGCGACCCGCGCGCGGGCCAGCGGGCCCCGGCCGGCACCCCGCACCAGGTGGTCCGCTCCCGCCCGGCCGACGCCGCCGGCCCCCGCAACCGCAGACCCCCGGGCACACGGAACGTCGGCCACCAGCGCACCAACATCCAGGGCCTGCCGTGAGCCGTGCCCGACACGGGGCACCTTGGGGCAGCGCCACCCGGAAGCCGCCTCGCCCCACCCGCGCCGGGCGGTGATCCGGTCCCGCGGTCGTCTCGCCCCCGCGCGCTCACGACGGTCGCGGGCCCCGTAGCGCCGGCGCGCCGCCGCGGGAGCCCCGGCCGCGGACCAGGGGCAGGAAGACCTCGTCGACGATCTCGGCGAGGACGGCGTCGGGCACGGTGGGGGCCCCGAGCATCACGTACTCGTCCCGCAGCAGCGCCATGGGCACCTGCGCCACCCGCGGGTGCAGCGCCTCGGGCGCGACGTCTCCGCGGGCGACCGCCCGGCCGAGCAGGGTCAGCCAGGCCGCCTCGTGGGCGCTCTTCGCCGCCGGGTCGCGCAGTTCGGCCAGGAGTTCCGGGGTGCTGCCGGCCGCCGCGATCAGGCCGCGCAGGATCTCCCCGTACGGCGAGGACCACGTGCTGTTGGCGCGCCGCAGCATCTCCAGGGTGTCGCCGCGCAGCGAGCCGGTGTCCGGCGGCACGGTCTCGGCCGCGGCCAGCCGTCGGTACGCCGCCACGCCGAGCGCGACGCGGTGGGGCCAGCGCCGGTACAGCGCGTTCTTGTTCGTCCCGGCCCGCCGGGCCACCTCGTCCATCGTCAGGCCCGGGACGCCGGACTCCTTCAGCACCTCGGCGGCCGCTCGCAGGATGGCCTCCTCCAGCTCGGCCCCGCGTCGCCGCGTGGCCCGGGTCCGCCGCCGTTCCCTCCCGGTGTGCGCCACCGCCCTTCCCCTTTCGCCGCACGTACGTGAACTACGGTACGCACCGTACTCTTCGACGTCCCACGCGTCTCATTCCAGGCACCTCCACGGTACGTTGAGCATCCCTTACGGTACGGGACGTACCGTATATTGCGAGGAGGGCATCCGCCGTGCGCATCTTCGGCATCACGTACGACACCGGTTTCACCACCGCGGGAACCACGACCCGCGAACCCTTCGACCCCGCCGTCGTCCGCCGCGAAATGCAGATCATCCGCGACGAGCTGGGCTGTGACGCCGTGCGGGTCACGGGCGGTGACCTCGACCGGCTCGAGACGGCCGCGCGCCACGCGGCCGAAGCCCGACTGGAGGTCTGGTACTCGCCGTTCACCAACGGCCTCACCACCGCAGAACTCCTCGACTTCCTCACCGACAGCGCCGAACGCGCCGAGCGGCTGCGGCGTGCGGGCGCCGAGGTCGTCTTCCTCACCGGCTCGGAGATCTCCCTCTTCACCGTCGGCATGCTCCCCGGCGACACGTTCGCGGAACGCGCCGCCGTCCTCGCCGACCCGCAGCGGCTGCGGGCGGCGCTGCCCGGCCTCCCCGCCCGGGTCAACGCCTTCCTGGGCACCGCGGTCGCCGCGGTGCGCGCCCGGTTCGGCGGACGCGTCGGGTACGCCTCGCTCCCGTTCGAGGGCGTCGACTGGGCACCGTTCGACATCGTCGCCACCGACGCCGGCTACCGCGACGCGCGGACCGCCGGCCGGCTCGCCGACGGCCTGCGGGCACTGACCGCGCACGGCAAGCCGGCCGCCGTCACCGAGTTCGGCTGCACCACCTACCTCGGGGCCGCCGACGCCGGTGGCCGGGGGGACGCCGTCATCGCGTGGGACGACCGCGCCCGTCCGGTGCGGTTCACCCGCCCCGTGACCCGTGACGAGCAGGAACAAGCCGACTACCTGCGGGAACTCATCGGCGTCCTCGACGAGTCCGCCGTCGACGCGGCCTTCGTCAACACCTTCGCCCGCTACGACCTCCCGCACGCGGCCGACGACGAGCGCGACTTCGACAAGGCGTCCTTCGGCGTGGTCAAGGTCCTCGACGGCGGCCGTGGCGGCACCGCCTACCCGAGCCTGCCCTGGGAGCCCAAAGCCGCCTTCCACACGCTCGCGCAGTACGGCCGCGGCCGGATCCGGACGGGTTCCGGCCCGGCCGCGGCGGGATGAGGCCGGCCGCCCTCCGGGAGCCGGTCGTCACCGGCAGCGGGGCGCCGAACCGCCGCGCCACGGAGGCCGTCCGGCCATGGGGGGCCGTACCCGACTCCGGTCAGGCGCACGCCCACCGCGGCGCCCACACGTCGCCGGGTGTCCCGGGCGCCGTCGCGCGCAGGTGGTCGCGCAGTGCGGTCAGCACCGGGTGCTCGTCGCCCGTGCGGAACAGCAGGGTGTGCGGGTACACCGGTGTCGGGTCGCGCAAGGGGATGCGTCGCAGGTCGTGCGCCTCAGGCCACAGGTACCGGTCTCCGGCGCCGACGAGGGTGGCCACGGAAGCCGAGTCGGCGAGGGTGTCCATGAGGGCCTCGTCGCCGAAGTCCGGGCCGAGCGCGTCGATGCTCAGCCCGAACTCCCCGGACAGCGCCGCGTAGAACTCCGACCACTCCGTGCCGGCGCGGATCCCGGGGACCCAGACGCGGTGCCCCGCGAGGCCGGCGGGCCTGATGGCGCGAGCGTTCGCCAGCGGGTGGGCGGGGCCGACCAGGAGGTGCAAGGGGGCGTCCAGAAGCCGTTCGGTGCTGATTCCGTCGGGGACCCGGTCCGCCGCAAGCGCCCGGAAGGAGGCGTCGATCGACCCTTTCAGCACGGCCTGGGCCGCCTGGGAGGCGTTCTCCTCGCCCATGGCGACCGCGTCGAGGCCGGTCCCCGGACGGGAGCGGTAGAACCGGTAGACGGCCTGGGCCGGGGCGATGCGCCGGTTGAGGACATCGACCCGCAGGGGCCTGCTTCCCGGTCGCACGGCCTGCGCGGCCTGTTCGACGGCGGCCAGGACCTTCCTGGCGTGGGGGAGGAAGACCTGTCCGTCCAGACTCAGCCGGGAACCGCGAGAGGTCCGCACCAGGAGGGGCACTCCGAGGTGTCCCTCCAGGCACGCGATCCGCTTGGACACCGCCTGCTGGCTGATGCCCAGTTCGTCGGCCGCCGCCTGGAATTGCCCGCCGTCGGCCACTGCCACGAACGTCCGCAGCGCTTCGACATCCATACGGAGATCCTAAAGCCACAACCCATGGTTGTGGCGGGGTCTCCACAACGTTGTTTGCCTGCGACGTCAGCGCGTTGATTCACTCCCGGCGATCACACGATGGTTGTCACCGGGAGGTTGGAATGGACTTCGCGCAGAAGGTGCGGCGGGCGATCGGCATGGCCGAGCGGATCAACACGCTCCCGTACGCCCGGCAGGAGGAGATCCACAGGCGGTGGAGTGAGCTGACCGGGCGGCCGGTGGACGCGACCTTCCACCTGATCCCGCCCGTCTACACCGACCACGGGGTGAACATCCGGGTGGGCCGCAACGTCTTCGTGAACCAGGGCTGCCGCTTCAACGACGTCGGCGGCATCGAGATCGGGGACGACGTGATGCTCGGTCCGGGTGTCAGCCTGATCTCCTCGGGGCACCCCCTGGACCCGGCACGGCGGCGTACCGGGATCACCTCGGGCCCGATCCGGATCGAACGCAACGTCTGGATCGGGGCGTCCGCCGTGGTCCTGCAAGGAGTGACCGTGGGTGCCGACGCCGTGGTCGCCGCCGGCGCGGTGGTGACCCGCGACGTCCCCGCCCGGACCGTCGTCGCGGGCGTACCGGCAAAGGTGATCAAGAAGATCGGGTGAGGAGCCGAAGCACGATAGCTGTCACCGTCGGCCGCCACTGGCCTGCGGCATCCAGATAGCAAAGCACGGTGGTTGTCACCGGGTCAGCACGTTACTTGTCACCAGCAGCGCGCGAAGCAGGTGGGGTGTCACCGGCGCGCTGGGACAGCTCATTGGATCAAGTCGGTGTGCGGATGCTCGGGGGAGGTCGGGCAGACGTAGATCTGCATGTTGTCCGTGCTGCCCACCTCTACCCCCGTCGGCTGGGCGGGGTCCTGGCCCGCGTAATGGGAGCCAGCGGCGTTGGCCTGGTCTTCCCGCGGTACCCAGCCTTCGTCGCCGTCCCACTCGAAGGAAGCGATCGTCAGCAGCGGGACCATCTGTGCCTCGCACACGGCGCAGTACCGCGGGATCGGGTCGGTGCGACCCCACGGGGGCCAGCCGCCGACCTTCCAGCCGGGTGCGTTGCCCAGATGGATGGAGTAGAAGTCGCACGGATGCGCCGCGTAGGAGCTGTCCACGTCGGCGCCGCCTGCCTGCCACCTGTTCCAGTCCGCCAGCATCGCCTGAAGCTCCGGGCTCAGCTCCAGGCTGTTGGGGTACTCGGTGATCGCTTCCGGGGCCAGCAGGCACGGCTCCGGCACGTAGCCCGGAGAGTCCGCCTCGTACGGTTCCGGTGGTGTGACGAGGACGTCGCCGACCTCTGCGGCCGACCGCCAGAACAGTGCGGTCGCCGGCTTGTAGTCCGGATCGTGTTCGTACGGGCACCAGAGGATCTGGAGCAGGTCGGCCTGCCCGGGCGGCCGCAACAGGGGTACGTCGCGCAGGAACAGCTGAGCCACGGGCAGCATCGGGACCGGGCATTCCGCCGGGCCGGGAGGGCCGGCTTCGAGCCGTTCGGTGAGCCACGCGGCATTGTGCTCCTTGAGCGCCTCCTCCTCGGGTGTGAGCGTGGGAGCCGGGCCGTCAGGGCTCCACCGGGAAGACAAGATCCGGCGGAGCCGCACTTCGGTCGGCGACCGGCGGAATCCGGTGTCCACGTGCAGGTGGACGTCTTCGCAGTGCGGCCAGGGCTCGTCGGCCGGCCACAGCAACGGCCCGCCGACCGAACTGTCACTGACCGACGGCGACCCCGGACGCGGATGCAGCCGTATCGCCGGGCGCGCCAGCGGCGCGAGCTCGGGGAAGACCGCTGTCACCTCTACAGGCCGTGGCGGAGTAGTTCGTACGAAACTCATGCCGGTGATCTTGTCACCAGCTGCCGACAGCAGAGGCCAGCCCATTCGGCACCCCCGGGCAACCATGCGAACGAGGCGATCGAGGCCGATCACAACGTTGATCCGATCACGCAGCACGCCTCGTCCGGCGTTACCAGTGACCACACACTGCTTTGGTGGCGACTATCGCGCTTCGGCTCACGGGTGAGCCGGCCGGCCGCGGGGCGGTGGTGCGTGTCAGAAGGAGAAGTCGATGTAGTCGATGTCGGTGAACTCGATCTCCAGTCCCCCGGCGCGGCGGCCGTTGTCCTTGAAGCAGAGCTCCTGGATGCCTTCGGCGACGACCTCGTTGGGGGCGAGGGGCCCGACGCCCCGCTCGGCGTCGAAGAGGCGCCGGACGTAGTCGGCGGGCAGGTGCAGCGTGATGCGGCGCACGCGACCGTCGTCGGTGGTGCCGACGGGGGCGGTGGTGCCGACGGACCCGTCCGCACTTCTGTTCGACATATGCCTGAACGATGGGCCGCCCCCCCCCCTGAAGCCCGCCCCCCTTCCCGCCCGCCGGCACCCCGCGCCGTGATGCTGTGACCTAGGCAATTGCGAAAGTCTGCAATTTACTAGATGCTGTCTTTCCGGGGCTCGCAAGCCGATGCGGGCCCCGCTCTTCGGGAAGTCGAGGTGTCGTGTCGGTTCCGCTGTACCAGGCCAAGGCCGAGTTCTTCCGGATGCTGGGGCATCCCCTGCGCATACGCGTGCTGGAGCTGTTGCAGTCCGGGCCGATGCCGGTACGCGACCTCCTCGGCGCGACCGGGGTGGAGCCGTCCGCGCTCTCCCAGCAACTGGCCGTGCTGCGCCGTTCCGGCATCGTCACCTCGCGGCGGGACGGCGCGACCGTCGTGTACGCCCTGGCCGGAGGGGACGTCGCCGAACTGCTCGGCGCCGCGCGCCGCATCCTGACCGAGGTGCTCACCGGGCAGCACGCGCTGCTCGCCGAGCTCCAGGGGGAGGCCACAGCGTGACCAGGGTGTTCCTCGGTCCGCTCGTGTCCCGGCTGGCGGCACTCATGCCGGGCCGTACCGATCTGACGCAGATGCGCCGGGACCCGTGGCGGGACCTGCTGGCCGGACTCACCGTGGCCGTCGTCGCGCTGCCGCTCGCACTCGGCTTCGGCGTCTCCTCCGGGCTCGGCGCGGAGGCCGGGCTGGCGACCGCCGTGGTCGCGGGCGCCCTCGCCGCCGTGTTCGGCGGCTCGAACCTCCAGGTGTCCGGGCCGACCGGCGCGATGACGGTCGTCCTGGTGCCGATCGTGGCCCAGCACGGGCCGTCCGGGGTGCTGACGGTCGGTCTGATGGCCGGCGTCCTGCTCCTGATACCCGCCCTGCTGCGCGCCGGCGCGTACATGCGCTACGTGCCCGCGCCGGTCGTGGAGGGATTCACGCTCGGCATCGCCTGTGTGATCGGCCTCCAGCAGATCCCCAACGCCCTCGGTGTGGACACTCCGGAGGGCGACCGGGTGCTGGTGGTGGCCTGGCGCGCGCTCGCCGACTTCGCCGCGCACCCGAACTGGACGGCCGTCGCGTTCGCCGTCGGCGTCGCCGCGATCATGCTCATCGGAGCCCGGCTGCGCCCCACGGTGCCCTTCTCGATCATCGCGGTCGTCGTGGCCACGGTCGTGGCGCAGGTCGCCGGCCTGGACGCGGCCCGGCCCATCGGCGACCTGCCGTCCGGACTGCCGGCGCCGTCGCTGTCCTTCCTGGACGTGGGCGCGCTCGGCTCGCTGCTGGCCCCGGCGGTGGCGGTGGCCGCGCTCGCCGCGCTGGAGTCGCTGCTGTCGGCGTCCGTCGCCGACGGCATGACCGTCGGGCAGAAGCACGACCCCGACCGGGAGCTGTTCGGGCAGGGGCTGGCGAACATCGCCGCCCCGCTCTTCGGTGGCGTGCCCGCCACCGGCGCCATCGCCCGCACCGCCGTCAACGTCCGCACCGGCGCGCGGTCCCGGCTCGCCGCGCTCGTGCACGCCGCGGTCCTCGCGGTGATCGTCTTCACGGCGGCACCGCTGGTCTCGCGGATCCCGCTGGCCGCGCTCGCGGGCGTGCTGCTGGCGACCGCGGTCCGCATGATCGAGGTCGGCTCGTTGCGGGCGATGGCACGAGCCACCCGCGCGGACGCGCTGATCCTCGTCCTGACCGCCGTGGCCACCCTCGCGCTCGACCTGGTCCTCGCGGTGATCATCGGCCTGCTGGTGGCGGGCGCCCTGGCCCTGCGCGCGGTCGCCCGGCAGGCCCGGCTGGACCAGGTGCCGCTGGACCGCGGCGACCACGGCGACGAGGAGCACGCACTGCTCGCCGAGCACATCGTGGCCTACCGCATCGACGGCCCGCTGTTCTTCGCGGCGGCCCACCGCTTCCTGCTGGAACTGGCCGAGGTCGCCGACGTCCAGGTCGTCATCCTGCGCATGTCGCGGGTGATGACCATCGACGCCACCGGCGCGCTGGTACTGAAGGACGTGGTGGAGAAACTGAACCGGCGCGGCATCACCGTCCTCGCCTCCGGGGTCCGCCCCGGGCAGCGGCAGGTGCTCGACTCGGTCGGCGCGCTGGAACTGATGCGCCCGCTGGGCCGGGAGTACGCGACGACTCCGGAGGCGATCCGAGACGCGCGGGCCCACCTGGAACGCGCGGGCGTGCTGCCGGCGCCGGCCGGCGCGCACGGGCGGCCGCTCTTCGCCGGGCGGGCGGAGGGGGTCCGCGTCGCGGAGGAACCGGCGGAAGGGGGACTGCGGTGAGCGCGGCGTCCCCGTGGGCGGCGGGCCGGGGGCCGTGTGCCGACCCGGGCGGCGCACGGCCGGGGGCGCGATGACCGCGCTGCTCGACCTCGGTCTCCCCCACCGGCACTACCTCACGCTGCCCACCCGGCCGGGGGCGGTGCGGCTGGCCCGGGAGACGGCGGAACTGGCGCTCGCCGAGTGGGGCGTGGACGCGCACCACCCGGCGGTGGGCCCGGCCCTGCTGGTCCTCAGCGAACTGGTCGCCAACAGCGTCCGGCACGCCGCCCCGCTCTCCTCCCAGGTCACGGTCAGCTACGGGGCGGGGCCCGGCCGGCTGGCGTTCGCCGTGCACGACCTGCACCCCGGGCTCCCGCCGCTGCGGGAGGCGACCTCGGGCGGCCTGGCGACGGTGCGTGAACTCGTCCTCGGCCTGGGCGGCACGGCGGTCGTACGGCCCGACGCCGACGGCCGGGGCAAGAGCGTCGGCGTCTCGCTCCCGCTGTGACCGCGCGGCCCCGCCCGGGGGCGGCCGGACGGTGTCCGCACGCGTCCGGGGCGGGGCGCGCCGCGTGTCAGGAGCGGCCGTATCCCGTCAGGGGCGGGGTACGCAGGGCGATGACGGCCATGTCGTCGCGGCCGTCGCTCGGCCCGTTCTCCGACAGCGCCCGGCACAGCTCCTGCGGCGAGCGGCCCGCGTGGCGCGCGGCCGTGCCGGCCAGTTCGTCGAGGCCGCGGTCCAGGGACTGGCCGGGGACCTCCACCAGACCGTCGGTGTAGAGGACGACGGTGCTGTCCACCGGTACCGCCTCGCGCTGGTCGGGGCGGGGCAGCCCGGTCGCGACGCCGAGGGGCGTGCCGGGCTCGGTGTCGAGGAAGCGTGCCCGCCCGTCGGGCAGCACCAGCAGCGGCGGCGGGTGCCCGGCGCTGGACCAGTGCAGGTGCCAGGCGCCGTCGGCCGGTTCCAGCCGGGCGAGCAGGGCGGTGGCGATGGGCGCCTCGTCCCAGGCGTGCATGAGCCGGTCGAGGCGGGCGAGCGAGGAACTGGGCGGCCGGCCCCAGTCGTAGTAGAGGGCGCGCAGCATGTTGCGGATCTGGGCCATGTCCGCCGCGGCCTGGAGGTCGTGCCCGACGACGTCGCCGATCACGGCCGCGCAGGCTCCGCCGGGCAGCAGCATGGCGTCGTACCAGTCGCCGCCGAGGGCCGCGGGGAAGCTGGCCGGGCGGTAGGCGGCCCCGGCGGCGAAGGGCGTGAGGTCGGGCAGGCGGGGCAGCAGCGCCCGCTGGAACTGCTCGGCGCTCTTGCGGACCCGCTGGTAGAGGCGGGCGTTGTCGATGGCGACCGCGGCGGTGCCGGCGAGGGCGCGGATCACGCCCTCGTCGTGCCGGTCGAAGGGGCGGCCGTCGCGCCGTTCGGAGAGGTAGAGGTTGCCGTAGATCCGGCCGCGGACACTGATGGCGATGCCGAGCAGGGTGTGCATGGGAGGGTGGCCGGGCGGGAAACCGGCGGACTCCGGGTGGCGGGCGATGTCGTCGACGCGCAGCGGCTCGGGGTGGCGGATCAGGTGTCCCAGCAGGCCCCGCCCCCGGGGGAGTTCGACGCCCCCGAGGTCGCCCAGTTCGGCGGCGGTGAGGCCGAGCGGGATGAACTCGGCGAGGTAGCGGCCCTCCTCGTCGAGGACGCCGAGTGCGCCGTAGCGGGCTCCGACCAGGTCCATGGCGGTGCGCACGATGCGGCGCAGCACCGTGGCCAGCTCCAGGTCGCCCGTGATGTCCACGACCGCCTTGAGGAGTTCCTGGAGCGTGTTCTGGGCGCGGGCCAGGGCGTGCATCTGCTCGCCGATGCGGTCCAGGTCGGAGCTGAGCGGCAGGTCGAGCATCGACATGTAGGGCGTGTCGTCCGCGCCCGCCCCGTGGGGACCGTCGTCCGCGTCCGGCGGCTGCCGTCCATCCCGCTCCGTCACCGCTGCCTCGCTTCCGCCGTCCGTTTCCGGGTGCCCCGCCGGGCGCCGTGGTCAGGGCGCGGCGTCCGGGTCTCTCCGCCATCTGAACCGCGGGTCCGCCCCGCCGCCCGCCGACTGGCCGGACGGACACCGCGGGCACCCGAACGGCCCAGCGGCTCCCCGCTCCCCCGGGCAGCCCCTCCCGGACCGGCCCGGGGCCCGGTGCGGGCGGTGCCGGGGGCGGCTCCGTCAGGGACCCGGAATTGCTAATCTCGGCAACCGCGCAGGTCGCGGCGGAGGGACGCGGGTCCCTCCCGGGCGGGGCGCGGGCAGCCGCGGTGGCGCGGGGACGGGTGACGAGGTGCTGAGGAGCGGTGGGATGCAGGAAGCCGGGAGCCGCCGGTCGGGGACCCGCGGGGGCGCCGGGAGGGCGGCAGGGCGATGAGCACTCCGCTGTACAAGCTGAAGGCCGAGTTCTTCAAGACGCTCGGTCATCCGGCGCGCATCCGGGTCCTGGAGCTGCTGAGCGAGCGGGAGTACGCGGTGGCGGAGATGCTGCCGGAGGTGGGCATCGAGCCGGCGCACCTGTCGCAGCAGCTCGCGGTGTTGCGGCGGGCCAACCTGGTGGTGTCGCGCAAGGCGGGCTCGACCGTGTACTACTCGCTGACCAGTCCGCACATCGCCGAACTGCTCGCGGTGGCCCGCACCATCCTGTCCGGGGTGCTGGCCGGGCAGGCCGAGTTGCTGGCGGACCTGCGCACGGACACCGGGGCGAAACCGCCGTCCTGACCGCTGCGGGGCATACCGGGCACCGTCGCACCGTAAAATCGTGCTTCCACCAGGCAGTTGAGTGAAGGAGACACGAGGCCGGCATGTTCGACGCGCTGAAGAACCTCAAGGACAAGGACGCCCTGAAGAACCTGAAGGAGAAGGCCGAGGAGGTCGCCGGCACGCACGGCGACAAGATCTCGGACGGACTGGAGAAGGTCGGCGAGTTCGTCGACGGCAAGACCCGCGGCAAGCACAGCGACAAGATCGACACGGCGGTCGACAAGGCGCAGGACTTCGTCGGGAAGCTGGGCGACAAGGACGAGAAGGGCGACAAGGACGGCAAGGACGAGAAGAAGTCCTGACCGGCCGCTCCCCCGTCGCGCCGCTCCCGCTCCCGGGCCCGAGGGCTGTTCGGAGGTCCGGGAGGAGGCGGTGCGGCGGGCGGGGCGTCCGGCGTGCGGGTCGGGTGCGGGCGCGGCCCGCAGGTCCTTCCGGGAGACCTTGCCGACACCGGTCCGCGGGAACTCGGTCACGAACGCGACGCGGTCGGGCACCTCGTACGCGGCCGGCCCCCGTTCGTGGACGAAGCGTGTGATCGCCACCGGCCGGGGCCGTTCGGCGCCGGAGCGCAGGATGACGTAGGCGCAGGTGCGTTCGCCGAGGTGGGGGGCGGGTTCGAGGTGGTCCGGTGGCCGCGCCGGCGACGGCCCCCGCCTGAACGCGGGGCGGACCGCCCCCGCCGGGCGGGGTCGCGGGCCCGGCGGCGAGAGCCGCGGCGCCCGTCCCGGGCGGCGGCGTGCGACCGTCCCGCGACCCGGTGGCGTGGATCCGCCCGGCCGTCGCGGCGTCCCGCCGGGGAACCGTCTGCCGCGCCGGGGCGGGGGCCGCACCGCACCTTCCGCACGACGCCGTGGGGCGGCACCGGTGCCCGGCGGGTGTCCACGCCGCCATCCGCATGGCGGACGTGTCGCCCGCCCAAGGGCGTGGGCGTCTAGGGTGGGCGGTGCAGCTGGTTCGCCCCGTCCGCCAGGCGGGATGCGTCGCAAGAGGGAACCCGGTGGGAATCCGGGACTGCCCCGCAGCGGTGAGCGGGAACGACCGCCGTCATGAGCACTGGGCCGAAGGGCCTGGGAAGCGACGGTCAGTAGGTGTCCTCCTCGGTGACCGAGAAGGACGTGCCCGCGAGTCCGAAGACCTGCCACCTGCCCGAGCGCGCACCCCGCGCGCCCGGACATCCCGGTGACCTCGAGGGCGGGTCGGCGTACACACCAGACGGACGAGCGCGGCGGACCGGCGTGCTGTCGTCCCGTCCGGTCCGTCACCCCTTCGCGCACTCGTCCCGTCGCCGGGACCTCAGGGATCCATCTCGCGAAGGAGATCTCCGTGACCACCGAGTCCGCAGCCGCGGCAGCACGGGCCACCGTGTACGGCTACCCCCGTCAGGGCCCGAACCGGGAACTGAAGAAGGCGGTCGAGGGCTACTGGAAGGGCCGCGTCGGCGCCGACGCCCTCCACGCCACCGCCGCCGCACTGCGCCGCGACAACCGGCGGCGACTCGCCGAGGCCGGCATCCACGAGGTGCCCACCGGCGACTTCTCGTACTACGACCACGTGCTCGACACCACCGTCATGGTCGGTGCCGTGCCGGAACGGCACCGTGCCGCCGTCGCCGCCGACCCGCTGGACGGCTACTTCGCCATGGCCCGCGGCACCCAGGAGGTGGCGCCGCTGGAGATGACCAAGTGGTTCGACACGAACTACCACTACCTGGTGCCCGAACTGGGCCCCGACACCGTGTTCACCGCCGACTCCTCCCGGCAGGTCGCCGAGGTGCGCGAGGCCCTCGCGCAGGGCCTCGCCCCCCGGCCGGTCCTGGTCGGACCGGTCACCTACCTGCTGCTCGCCAAGCCCGCGCCCGGCGTCGCCGAGGGGTTCGACCCGCTCACCCTGCTGGACCGGCTGCTGCCCGTCTACGCCGAGGTGCTGGCCGACCTGCGCGCGGCGGGCGCCGCGTGGGCCCAGCTCGACGAACCCGCCCTGGTCCAGGACCGCACGCCGGCCGAACTGAACGCGGCCGGGCGGGCCTACCGCGACCTCGGCGGACGGGAGGACCGGCCCCGGCTGCTGGTCGCCTCCTACTTCGACCGGCTCGGGGACGCGCTGCCGGTGCTGGCGAAGGCGCCGGTCGAGGGGCTGGCGCTGGACTTCGCCGAGGCCGCCGCGGGCAACCTGGACGATCTCGCCGCCGTGGGCGGGCTGCCGGGCAAGCGGCTCGTCGCGGGCGTCGTCGACGGCCGCAACGTGTGGGTCAACGACCTCGCCCGCTCACTGACCACTCTCGGCACGCTGCTGGGCCTGGCCGGCCGGGTCGACGTCTCCGCCTCCTGCTCCCTGCTGCACGTGCCGCTGGACACCGCCGACGAGCGGGACATCGATCCGCAGATCCTGCGCTGGCTCGCCTTCGCCCGGCAGAAGACCGCCGAGATCGTCACCCTGGCCCGCGGCCTCGCCCACGGCACCGACGCCATCGCCGCCGAACTCGCCGCCAACCGGGCCGACCTGGCCTCCCGCGCCGACTCGCCGATCACCCGGGACCCGGCGGTGCGCGCCCGCGCCGCGGCCGTGACCGACGCCGACGGGCGCCGCTGCCTGCCCTACGCGGAGCGGACCGCCGCCCAGCGCGCCCGCCTCGGCCTGCCGCTGCTGCCGACCACGACGATCGGCTCGTTCCCGCAGACCACGCAGGTGCGGACGGCCCGCGCCGACCTGCGGGCCGGGCGGATCGGCCGGCCCGAGTACGAGGAGCGGATGCGGACCGAGGTGCGGGAGGTCGTCTCGTTCCAGGAGAAGGCCGGTATCGACGTGCTGGTGCACGGCGAACCCGAGCGCAACGACATGGTGCAGTACTTCGCCGAGCGGCTCACCGGCTACCTGGCGACCCGCAACGGCTGGGTCCAGTCGTACGGCACCCGGTACGTGCGCCCGCCGGTGCTGGCCGGTGACATCGCGCGCCCCGCGCCGATGACGGTGACCTGGACGACGTACGCCCAGTCGCTGACCGGCCGTCCCGTCAAGGGCATGCTCACCGGTCCGGTGACGATGCTCGCGTGGTCCTTCGTCAGGGACGACCAGCCGCTCGGCGAGACCGCCCGCCAGGTGGCCCTCGCCCTGCGGGACGAGGTCGCGGACCTGGAGGCGGCCGGGACGTCGGTCATCCAGGTCGACGAGCCCGCGCTGCGCGAGACCCTGCCGCTGCGCGCCGCCGGGCGCCCCGCCTATCTCGCCTGGGCGACGGAGGCGTTCCGGCTGACCACGAGCGGGGTGCGGCCGGACACGCAGATCCACACGCACATGTGCTACGCCGAGTTCGGTGACGTCGTGCGGGCCATCGACGATCTCGACGCGGACGTCATCAGCCTGGAGGCGGCCCGCTCGCACATGCGGGTGGCCCGCGAACTCGCCGCGCACGGCTATCCGCGCGAGGCCGGCCCCGGTGTCTACGACATCCACTCCCCGCGGGTGCCGGACACCGAGGAGGTGGCCGCCCTGCTGCGCACCGGGCTGGCGGCGATCCCCGCCGAGCGGCTGTGGGTCAACCCGGACTGCGGGCTCAAGACCCGGGGCTGGCCGGAGACACGGGTGTCCCTGGAGCATCTGGTGGCCGCCGCCCGGACGGTCCGCGAGGAGCTGACCGGGGGCTGACGCCCCACGGCGGGGGCGCGGCCCGGGACCGCCCGGCGCGGTTCCCGGGCCCGCGCCCGCCCCGCCGGCCGCGCTTCCGTACGGGCCGGAGCTACCGTGACCGGGCGCGCCCCCGGCACCGCCGCGCCGCGGGAGCGCACCGAGGACGACCGGATTCGCCAAGGAGGTCCCCATGTCCGGTGAACACGTCACCGACCGGCCCGAGGTGCCCGCCGCCCGCCGGCCCGCCGGGTACGGCCCCTGCGTGCTGCTCAAGCACGGGGAGATCTTCCTGAAGGGACGCAACCGCCGGCGGTTCACCGAGCGGCTGCAGGACAACCTGCGGATCGCGCTGCGCGGGGTGGGCGGCTCGACGTGGATCAAGACCGCGCAGAACGTCACGGTGCTCGGCGGGCAGGTCCCCCGGGAGGTCCTGGTGGAGCGGGCGCGCAGGGTGGTCGGCTTCAACGCGGTCGAGCCGGCCGTGCGCGTCCCGAGCGACCCCGGCGAGATCACGCGGGCGGCCGTCGACGCCGTGCGCACCGCCCTCGCCCGGCGCCCGGCGGCCACGTTCGCGGTGCGGGTGAAGCGGCGGGACAAGGGGTTCCCGGTGACCTCGTACGGGATGGCCGGGCACCTCGGGGCGCGAGTGCGGGAGGCCGTGCCCGCGCTGCGGGTGGACCTGACGGCACCGGAGCTGACGCTGACGGTGGAGATCGACCGGAAGGAGACGTACCTCTCCTGTGAGCGGCTGCCGGGCCTGAGCGGACTGCCGGTCGGCTCCAGCGGACGCGCGCTGGTCCTGCTCTCCGGCGGCTACGACTCCCCCGTCGCCGCCCACCGCGCCATGCGCCGCGGACTGGCCTGCGACTTCGTCCACTTCAACGGCGCCCCCTACACCAACCCCTCCTCCGTCTACAAGGCCTACGCCCTCGCCCGCGAACTCAACCGCTACCAGCCCCCCGGCGACCTCCACGTCATCGCCCTCGGCAAGGCACAGAAACAACTCGCCGTCGCCGGAGCCGGACGCCTCCAGGTCGTCGCCCAGCGCCGCCTCATGATCCGCACCGCCACCGCCCTCGCCACCACCACCGGCGCCCACGCCCTCGTCACCGGCGACAGCCTCGGCCAGGTCGCCAGCCAGACCCTCGCCAACCTCACCGCCGTCGACGACGCCACCACCCTCCCCCTCCTGCGCCCCCTCCTCGCCTGGGACAAACAGGAGATCATCGACGAGGCCCGCACCATCGGCACCGCCGGCATCTCCGTCCTCCCCGACGAGGACTGCTGCGGCCTCCTCGCCCCACCCCGCGTCAGCACCCGCGCCGGACTCCCCCAACTCCACTCGGTCGAACGACGCCTCGACCTCGACGACGTCGTCGAAACCCTCCTCGCGAGCGCCCGCCTGATGCACCCCGGCGACGGGACCACGGCGGCGGACGCGGCCGGACCGGCTCAGGACGCCCCGGCGTCCGTCCCCTCCGCCGCGTACGCCAGGCCGAGTTCACGCTCGCCCAGGGGAGCGAAGTAGCGCTCCACGTCGTCGTCGGTGACCTCGGCGAGGGTGGCCGGGGACCAGCGCGGGGAGCGGTCCTTGTCGACGACCTGGGCGCGGATGCCCTCCACCAGGTCGTGGCTGCCGAGGCCCGCGAGGGAGCTGCGGTACTCCTGGTCGAGGACGGCTTCGAGGCTGCCCAGGACCCGGGCCCGGCGCACCGCGGCCAGGGTGGCCTTCACGGCGGTGGGGGAATTCGTGAGCAGGGTCTCGGCGGTCTCCTTGGCGGCCGGGTCACCGTGGGAGGTGAGCCGGCCGACGATCTCCTCGACGGTGTCGGCGCCGTAGCAGGCGTCGATCCACTCGCGGGCCGCGGCGAGACCACCCGGCGGAGCGGGCCGCGTATGCCGGGCCACGGCCTCCGCCGCCGGGAGTACCGCCAGGTCGGCGAGGAGGTCCGGCAGCGCCGCGGACGGCACGTGGTGGTCGGCGAGGCCGCACAGCAGCGCGTCCGCGGCGCCGACCCGCGCGCCGGTCAGCGCGAGGTGGGTGCCCAGTTCGCCGGGGGCGCGGGAGAGCAGGTGGGTGCCGCCGACGTCGGGGACGAAGCCGATCCCGGTCTCCGGCATGGCGATCACCGACCGCTCGGTGACGATCCGGACACCGCCGTGGGCGGACACGCCGACACCGCCGCCCATCACGATCCCGTCCATGACCGCGACATACGGCTTGGGGTAGCGGGCGATCCGGGCGTTGAGCCGGTACTCGTCCCGCCAGAACGCCGCCGAGGCCGTACCGTCGCCGTCCCGCGCGTCGGCGTGCACGACGCGGATGTCACCGCCCGCGCACAGGCCACGCTCGCCGGCACCGGTCAGCACGACCGTCTCCACGGCCGGATCGCGCTCCCACTCAGACAGCGCCTCGTCGATGCGGAGCACCATCTCGTGGGTGAGCGCGTTGAGCGCCCGGGGCCGGTTCAGGACGAGGTGGGCGGCCCGGCCCGTGGTGTGGCGGAGGACCGGGTCACCGGTGCCGCCGCTCATCCGCGTGCCTCCGTCGTACCGCCGTCCGCGCTGACTCGCATGTCTCCTCGACTCCTTCCGGGACCCGGGTGGACCTCCGTTCCGGATGATCCTCTCAGGGCCCGGGGGCGTGCCGGGCGGCCGGGGCGGGGGCACACCGGGTACGCCGGGAGCCGTCACGTGATCTCCAGGACCTCCCGGACCGGGCGGCGGGGGCTCGCCGGGCCCCGGGGCCCGTAGCCGAGGCGCAGCACCATCTGGACCTGTCCGGCGCCGGACCCGGGATCGCGGACCAGCCGGCGCAGGTCGCGTTCCTCCAGGGCGTGGGAGGTCAGGGAGGTGACCAGTTCGGCGAGGGTGGCCTCCAGCAGGACCCGTTCCAGGGCCTGGCCGGCGCGCAGCCAGTCGGCGGGCCGGTCCTCGGGGGTGCTGAGCAGGGCGAGGCGCGGGGTCTGCTCGAAGGAGGCGGCTCCCCGGTCGGCCACCGGCCGGTCCCCGGCGAAGTCGCGCACCGGGGCCCTGCCGCCCGCCTTGCGTGGCCCGAAGGCGTACTCGGGGACGCCGTCCGTGGCGGAGGCGGCCTCGGGCCCGAGCCGGGTCCAGCGGTCGATCTCCTCCCGGGCCTGCGGCGTCATGGCCTCGCGGCTCTCCGCGTCCCGGACCAGGTCGAGGACGGTGTCGGTGTGCCAGGGGTGCGGGAGGACGAGTTGGGCGCCCTCCTCGGCGGCGGCCTCGGCCAGCCGGTCGAGGACCGGGACGGGGACGGTCTTCTCGGCGAAGGGGTAGCGGCTGGCGTGCCGCTGCCGGATCGCGGGGTGGAGCCGGGCCAGCGGGGCGTCCGGCGGGGTGCCGTCGGGTTCGGCCAGGTCGACGGCGGCGAGCAGGAACGGGACGTCCGGTGCGGGCAGCAGCCGTACGCGCGGGTCGAGTCCCGCGTGCACGGCGGACACGCGCAGGTTGAACAGGGCCGCGCCACAGCCCAGATGCAGGGCCCGCTCGTCGGGGTCGGTGCGGGGCATGGCGCGCTCCGGGTCGGCGCTCAGCAGCAGCCGCCGCTCCCCCGCGAGGAACCGGAAGCGCCAGGGCTGGGCGTTGTGCATGGAGGGCGCGGCGGTGGCGTCGGCCACCAGCGCGGCCACCGTCCTCTCGTCGAGGGGCCGGGGAACCATGGGTGTCCTCCTCCCGACAGGCTGCTCCCAGTGTCCCCCACGGGCGCCGTCCGTGCCGGGTCCGGGCGCCGTCCGATCCGGGGGACGTGCCTGTCCCGGGCGCCGCGCGCCTCCAGCGCCGGGTGGGGGCCGGCCGCGGGGCCGAGCGGGTGGACGGCGTCCACCACGGCGCGGGTCGCCGGTCACCGCGGTCTGCGCGGACCGGCGCGCCGAGTGCGCGGCGGTGCGCGGCGCGGCCCGGCGGACCCCGGCCGTGGCGGGTCCGTGCGCGCTCCGCCGGTCCGCCCTCCTGTTCCGGGCGCGCCGGACCGGGCCGTACGTCCCGCTGGGACCGGCGCCCGGCCGCGCGCGAGGGCGGTGGCATCCGGCACGTAACGCGCCCCGGCGCGCGCTCCGCGCGGAGCGGGGGCACCGGCGTCGGGCCGCGTCGGGCCGGGGACGGTCAGGCGTCCGCCGCCGGTACCACCTCCCGTTGCGCCCCGCCGAGCACCACCTTGAGCGCACCGGTGTCTGCCGCGCCCGCGAACACGTCGTACGCCTCCTGCATCCGCTCCAGCGGGAAGGTGTGGGTCACCATGCGCCCGGTGGGCAGCCGGCCGGCCGACGCCATGCGCAGCAGGGTCGGGGTCGTGCGCGTGTCGACCAGTCCGGTGGTGATGGTGACGTTCTTGATCCACAGGTCTTCCAGGTGCAGTGTGGCCGGGGCCCCGTGCACACCGATGTTGGCGACGTGCCCTCCGGGGCGGACCATGCGGGTGCACATCTCGAAGGTCTCCGGCACGCCCACCGCCTCGACGACCACGTCCGCGCCGAGCCCGCCGGTCAGGTCGTCGACGAGTTGTCCGGGGTCCTCGCGGGCGTCGGCGACCGCGTCGGCGCCGAAGGCGGTCGCCGCCTCCAGGCGGGAGGGGGCCAGGTCGACGGCGACGATCCGCTCGGGCGAGAACAGCCGGGCCGTCGCGATCGCCGCCAGTCCGATGGGTCCGGCGCCGACGACGACCACGGTGTCGCCGGGGCGGACCCGCCCGTTGAGCACGCCCACCTCGTAGGCGGTGGGGAAGATGTCGGCCAGCATGACGGCGTCCTCGTCACGCAGCGCGCCGGGCAGCGGGTGCACGGCGAGGTCGGCGAAGGGGACGCGGACGTACTCGGCCTGGGTGCCGTCGACGAGGTGGCCGAGGATCCAGCCGCCGCCGCCCAGGCACTGGCCGTAGGCGCCCTCGCGGCAGTAGCGGCACCGGCCGCACGGGCTGATGCAGGAGACCAGGACCCGGTCGCCGGGGCGTACGGTGCGCACGTCGCCGCCCACTTCGACGACCTCGCCGACCGCCTCGTGGCCGAGGACCGTCCCCGGCCGGACCTCGGGCACGTCGCCCTTGATGATGTGGAGGTCCGTGCCGCAGACGGTCACGGCGCGGACGCGCACGATGGCGTCGGTGGCGTCCTTGACGGACGGGTCCGGGACCTCTTCCCAGGCGGCCTGTCCGGGACCGTGGAAAACGTAGCCTTTCATGCCGATCCTCACCCTCTTGCTCGCTCGTCGGGAGGCCGGAACCGGACGGCGGAACGCCGGCCGGGCCGAGCCGGTGACGGCTCGGTGGCGGGATGACCCCGCCGTTCCAGCTTGGCCGAGAACCGGCCGCCCCGCATGGGCCGGGCGGACCGGGCGGGCCGGCCGGAAGGGTCCGTTCGGCCCACGCGGACCCCCCTCACCGGCCCAAGACCCCGGGGCGCGGCCCGTGCCAGGGTCGAATTCCAGGGGGGATCGAGGAGGTGCCGCTCATGTACGGCGGCAAGGCCGAGAGGAAGCGACCGTGGCGGTGGCGGCGCAGTCCGCTGCGCCGGCGCGTCGACACCGTCGAAGCCTGGATCGTGCTGCTGGTGTGGGCCGTGATCGCGGCCGGGGGAACCCTCGCGGGTCTGCTGACGGCGCACGCCGCGGACGCCTCGTTCGCGCTCCAGCGCGCCGAGCGCCAGTCGGTGCGGGCCGTTCTGGTCGCGGACGTGCCGCAGAGCGCGTCCCCCACCCAGACCGCCTACCGCGCCTTGGTGAAGGTCCGCTGGACCGCGCCGGACGGCACGTCCCGGACCGGCGAGACCCTGGCGACATCGGGGCTGCGCGCCGGTTCGTCGATCATGCTCTGGCAGGACCGGGGCGGCTCGCTCACCGGGGCGCCGACGGATCCGGCCAACGCGTCCGTCGAGTCCGCGCTCTACGGCGCGGGGGCGGCCGTGGCCGTGGCGGGCCTCATCTACGGGACCGGGGCCCTGGTGCGGTGGCGGCTGGACCGGCGGCGGCTGGACGAGTGGGCCCGCGAGTGGGAGCGGGTCGGCCCGCGGTGGAGCCGGCGCACCGGCTGACGACGGGGCGGCCCGCGCCGGGCGCGGTCCGCACGGGCGGGAGCGCCGCCCCCGGCGGCGGCCCGCCGGAACCCGAGGAGGTGGCACATGCTCCGCGACGACTACCAATACGCCATCCCTCCCGTGGACGAACCGGCCTGGGGCGCCCCGCCCGCGGGCCTCGGCCCCGTGGGCGGCCGGCCGGTGACGGTCCCGATGACCGCCGAGGGGCCGTGGGAGCGGCCCGGAGGCGAGGTCGCGGTGCCGGTCGGCCCGGCGCGGCTCGCGGGCCGTCTCGTCCTGCCCCCGGGCGCGGGGAGCCTGGTGGTCCTCGCGCACGGCAGCGGATGCAGCCGGCACAGCCCGCGCAACCGCCGGCTGGCCGCCGCCCTCGGCCGGGCGGGCCTCGGCACCCTCCTCCTGGACCTGCTCACCAGCGGCGAGGAACGCCTCCCGGACGCCCTCTTCGACATCCCCCTGCTGGCCGGGCGGCTGGGCGAGACCACCCGGTGGCTCGGCCGGGAGACCGGCCTGCCGGTGGGCCTCCTCGGCGCCGGCACGACCGCCGGAGCGGTGCTGGAGGCGGCGGCCTGGGGCGACGCGCACGCCGTGGTCTGCTGCGGCGGCCGTCCCGACCTGGCCGGGCCGGCGGCCCTCGCCCGGGTGCGGGCGCCGACGCTGTTCGTCGTCGGCGCGCTGGACGCCCGGGTGCTCGGGCTGAACCGGCTCGCCGCCGGGCAGCTGCGCTGTGAGCACCGCCTGGCCGTGGTGCCGGGCGCCACCCGTCTCTTCACCGAGCCGGGCGCGCTGGACGCGGTCGCGCGGCTGGCGGCCGGCTGGTTCACCGCGCACCGGCCCGTGAGGGTCTGATCCGCGCGCGGGCGGGGGCCCGGCGTCCGCGCCCCTCGCACGACGGGCCGGGGCCCATGCGGGACCGGGTGCCCGGCGGGAGCTCCGGTGTCCGGCAGGGGAGGGAGGTTCCCTTCACCGGACCGTCGCCCGGCCCGCGCCCCGCCCGGCCGCCGGTACGCCCGCCCCTCGGTCGAGGGCCCGCACTCCCCACCGGGGCTCGGCATCGAGAGGCGAGTCCTGGGCAAGGGCTCCGGCCCGGACGCCCAGATGTGGAGGGGGCGACGGGCAGGCGGCGCGGTGTCGCCGCGCGGGCGGCCCATGCGGCGGCGGCCCGGCTCTCCGGCGATCCGTCGAGACCACGGTGACGGTGCGGGGCACGTCGCCCACCTCCCGGACGCCGGCCGGTGCGGTACGGCCCCGGCTGGCCTCGTGGCGGCGAGGCCGGTCCGGCAGGGGCCGGCGGGCCCCGACCGGGGCCGGCCGGCTCCGGACGGGCCGGTGCGGCGGCCCCCGGGGGCGGGGGCTGCCGGGGGCGGGGCTGCCGGGGGCGGGTGGGGGTCAGCGGAGCCAGTGGTGGTCGCGGACGACGGGGAGGCGGGCCCAGGTCCGGCCGAGGCCGAGGGTGTCGCCGGCCGCGGCGGCGGCGAGGACGACCAGGAGGACGGCGTAGACCAGGTGGTAGTCGGCGAAGGGGTTCGTCGACATGCTCGGCGAGCCGTCCGAGAGGTGCCGGGCGGGCGGCCATTCGGCCATCCACATCAGCGCCATCATCACGGACCCGGCCAGGGCGGCCAGCCGCAGCGCGACGCCGGCGATCAGGGCGACGCCGATGCCGAGCAGGCCGAGCATGAAGAGCCAGTCGGCCCAGACGGCGCCGGCCCAGGAGTGGAACACGGACTCCAGCGGTCCGGCCTCGACGGAGCCGAGGAAGCCCCGGGTGGGCGAGCCGCCGTCGGGCCAGCCCCTGCCGGACGGGGTGGCGTAGCCGAGGCCCAGGAGCTTGTCCAGGAAGGCCCACAGGAAGACGAACCCCATGAGCATCCGCGCTCCGGCGAGGACGCGGGCCGGTGTGCCGGTGGTGGGGCCGCAGGCCGCCGGGCCGGTGCCGAGGGGAGGCGGGCGCCGGCCCGCTCGGTGCGGGGACTGTTCGTGGACGGCCATGGCGGTGATCCCTTCGGGGACTGTCCGGGTGGTTCCCGGCGGTTCCCACTCTCGCTGTACGAGGGCGCCGGCGCCCGCCGCCGAAGGTCCGCGGCCCGGGGCTGAACGGCCCTGCTTCCAGGGGCTGTTCGGGGTGTGGAGGACGGGCCGCGAGGAACGGCGCGTACGGGGCGCGGCCGTGCCGCCGGGAGCGTCCGCACCGGCCGGCCGCCGCGGCGGGGTCAGCCGCCGTCCGGCACCGGCACTCGCCACTCCAGGGTGGTCCCGCCCCCGTCCGGGGTGGACAGCCGCAGCTCGCCGCCGAGTTGGGCGGCGCGTTCGGCCATGTTGCGCAGTCCGCTGCGGCGGCCCCCGGCCGGTATGCCGACGCCGTTGTCGGTGACGGTCAGGCGCAGTTCGCGGCCGTCGGTCTCCAGGGCGACGGCGGCACGGCCGGCGCGGGCGTGCCGGGCGATGTTGGTGAGCGCCTCGGAGAGCACGGCGACCACGTGGTCGGCGACGCGGCCGGGCACCTCGGTGTCCAGCAGCCCTTCCATCCGCAGGCTCGGCGCGAAGCCCAGCACCGGCGCGGCCTCCCCGACCGCGCGCACCGCCCGTCCGCGCAGACCGGCGCCGGCGTCCTCACCGCGGGCGCGCAGTCCGAAGATGGTCGACCGGATGATCTTGATGGTCTCGTCGAGGTCGTCCACGGCCCGCAGGACGCGTTCGGAGGCGGCGCTGTGCTCGATGAGGCGGCCCGCGCTCTGGAGGGTCATGCCGGTGGCGAACAGGCGCTGGATGGCCAGGTCGTGGAGGTCGCGGGCGATGCGGTCGCGGTCCTGGAGGACGGCGATCTGCTCGGCGTCGCGGCGCCGTTCGGCGAGTTCCATGGCGAGGGCGGCCTGCGCGGCGAAGCCCTGGAGCGGTTCGGTCTCCTTCTCGGAGAAGACCGCCTGGCCCGCCTGCCGCACCAGCAGGACCACGCCGCGGACGCCCTTGCCGACGCCGAAGGGGACGGCGACGGCGGGGCCGAGTCCGGCGAAGCCGGGGGCGGCGGGCGAGATCCGCTCGTCCTGGTTGACGTCGTCGCAGCGGACCGGGGCGGCGGTCGCGAAGGCCCGGCCGGTGAGGCTGTCCCCGACGGGCAGCACCAGGCCCCGGTGCTCCTCCGCGCCCTGCCCGGTGGCGAGCTCGACGACCAGCGAGTCGGTGCCCTCCATGGGCATGGCGAGGACGGCGAGGGCGGCGCCGGTGATCTCCCGGGCCCGTTCGGCGATCAGCCCCAGGGCCTCGCCGCGCTCGCTGCCGGACATCAGGCTGTGGGTGATCTCCGCGTTGGCGCGGAGCCAGCGTTCGCGCAGCCGGGACCGTTCGTAGAGGCGGGCGTTGTCGATGGCGACGCCCGCGGCGACGGCGAGGGTGGACAGGACCGACTCGTCCTCCTCGTCGAACTGGGCGCCGCCCCGCTTCTCGGTGAGGTACAGGTTGCCGAACACCTGGTCGCGGACCCGGATGGGCACGCCCAGGAAGGAGTTCATCGGCGGGTGGTGGGCCGGGAAGCCGTAGGAGGAGGCGTGCTCGGAGAGCTTCGCCAGGCGCAGCGGCTCCGGGTGGCGGATGAGTTCCCCGAGGATGCCGTGGCCCTCGGGGTAGGGGCCGATGCGGGCGATCTGCTCCTCGCTGACGCCGACCGTGTGGAAGGCGGAGAGCCGCTTGCCGTCCGGGCCGATCACGCCGAGGGCCGCGTACCGGGCGTCGACGAGGGCCGCGGCGGCCTCGACGATGCTGTGCAGCACCTGTTCGAGGTGGAGTTCCCGGCCGACCGAGAGCACCGCCTCCAGCAGGCTGTGCACCCGGTCCCGGGTGCCCCGGGCCGCGTCCAGCCGCGCCTGCAGCTCCTCCAGCAGTTCGTCCAGTCTGAGCTGCGGCAGTCGTGGGCGGGCCCGCTCGTCAGGGCTCTCCACCAGTGGTCCTCCAGGTCCCTCCGACGCGCCGGCAGCCGTTCGTTTCCGGTCTCCCGTCCACGGTAGCGGTCCGGGCGGGCCGAGGACACGGGAGGGTGACCACGACCGTGCGACGGGACGGACCGGACCGGCCGCACGCCGCCACCCGGCGGCCGGGTGGCGGCCGGGGTCAGCGCCCGTCCTGCCGGAGCCGGTCCTGCGCCTGGGTGGCGATGACGGCGGCCTGGATACGCCGCTCGACGCCCAGCTTGGCCAGCAGCCGGGAGATGTGGTTCTTCACCGTCTTCTCGGCGAGGTAGAGCCGCTGGCCGATCTGCCGGTTCGTCAGGCCCTCGCCGATGAGGGCGAGGATCTCCCGTTCCCGGTCGGTCAGTCCGGGCAGCGGTTCCGGCTCCTGCTCCTTCTCCTGCTCGCCGCGGAGCCGGGCCATCAGCTTGGCGGTGGCGCTCGGGTCGAGCAGGGACTGCCCGGCGGCGACGGTGCGCACGGCCGAGACCAGGTCGGAGCCCTGGATCTGCTTGAGCACGTACCCGGAGGCGCCCGCCATGATCGAGTCGAGGAGGGCCTCCTCGTCGTCGAAGGAGGTCAGCATCAGGCAGGCGAGGTCCGGCATGCGCGAGCGCAGTTCGCGGCAGACGCTCACTCCGTCGCCGTCCGGCAGCCGCACGTCGAGCACCGCCACCCGCGGGCGCAGGGCCGGGACACGGACGAGGGCCTGTTCGACCGTGCCGGCCTCCCCGACCACGGTGATGTCCGGCTCGTCGTCCAGCAGGTCGCGCACCCCGCGCCGTACCACTTCGTGATCGTCCAGCAGGAAGACCCTGATCGGTTCGTCACTGCCGGGCCGCTCGCTGTCCGCCATCGAACACTCCTCGTCTGCGTCGTCTCCGCGGGCCGCCCGTGGTCCCGGCCGCCCCGCCCGCACGCACGCGTGCGGCGCCCGGCGCCGTGGCGCTCCGCACCGCGCGGCGGCACGTCACCGAGCCTAGCGGGGTCCCGGGGCCCCGCGTCCCCCTCGGTTCGCGCCCGGTCCGAGGGCCGGGGCCGGGCATGATCCGGCCGGCCCGCCGTAGGGCCGAACGGCCCTAGCAGGGGCCCGGTTCCCGGAGCTCCAATGAACTGAGCACCTCTGGACACCCGCGGGCCGCGGCGGGAGGTCGCCGCACCGGACCGGCCCCCGTGCTCCCCGGTGGCAGACCTCCCGGCCGTCCCGAAGGCCGGGCGGAGACAGGACAGTGAGCGATGAAACCGCACGGAAGCACGCCATGACTCTCGACAACGTCCGCTCGATCCCGGTCCGGCCCCGCCGCAGCACCGAACTCGACAGCGCGGAGGCCCTGCGGCTGCTGGGCAGCGTCTCCCTGGGCAGGATCGTCTTCACCCAGCACGCGCTGCCGACGGTGCGCCCGGTCAACCACGTCCTGGACGACGGGGACGTCGTCATCCGCACTCACGAGGGCGCGGCCCTGACCTCCCGCACCCGTACGGCCGACGATCCGGGCGTCGTGGTCGCCTACGAGGCCGACGCGATCGACCCGGAGACGCACCTGGGCTGGAGCGTGGTGGTGACCGGGTACGCGCGGCTGGTGACCGACCCCCGCGACCTGGCCCGCTACCAGGCGATGCTGCGCCCCTGGGTCGAGCAGACCATGGACTACGCGATCCGCATCCGGCCGGACCTGGTCACCGGCATACGGCTCACCGAGGCGGCCGGCGACTGACCCCGCCGGGCGCGCCCGCTTCCCGCGGCGGGCCGCCGGCGGTGGCCGAAGGCCGCCCCGAGCTCCGCGTCCTCCCCGTTCCCCCGTGTCCCCGTCGCCGGACGGCAGGGCCCGGGGGTCCCGCGTTCCGGGGACCTCCGGTCCCGGGCCGCCTCCCCGTGACGGGGACCAGCGGGCCGATCACGGGGGCCGATGGTCCCCGTTCCCGCTCCGGGGCCGTAAGCCCCCCGGAGCGGGGTCCGCCGGCTGGTAGACAGAGTTCCGCCGCCGCGCCCGGTGCGCCGGCCCGCCGCTCCATCCGCCTACGGGAGGCCCCATGCTGTCCGCAGAATCCGCGTCCGTGGTGCGCGCCACCCTGCCCGCGGTGGCCGCCGCGCTCGACGAGATCACCACGCGCTTCTACGGGACGATGCTCCACGACCGGCCCGAACTGCTCGACGGACTGTTCAACCGGGGCAACCAGGCCGGCGGCACCCAGCGCCGGGCGCTCGCCGGGTCGATCGCCGCGTTCGCCACCGCGCTCCTGGACGACCCGGACACCCGGCCGGACGCGCTGCTGGACCGCATCGCGCACAAGCACGTCTCCGTCGGCGTCACCGACGACCAGTACACGATCGTCCACAAGTACCTCTTCGCCGCCATAGCCGAGGTGCTCGGCGACGCCGTCACGGCGGAGGTGGCGGCGGCCTGGGACGAGGTGTACTGGCTGATGGCGGGCGCGCTGATCGGCCGGGAGGCCCGTCTGTACCACGAGGCCGGGCTGCGGCCGGGCCGCGTCTGGCGGCAGTGGAGGGTCGTCGAGCGGCGCCCGGAGACACCCGGCGTGGTGTCCTTCGTGATCCGCCCGGCGGACGGCGGTCCGGCGCCGCGCGCCCGCGCCGGGCAGTACGTGAGCGTGAGCATGCGGATGGCGGACGGTGTGCGCCAGGTGCGGCAGTACAGCCTCTCCGGCGACCCGGGCGGCGAGCTGCGCCGGATCACCGTGAAGCGGGTCCCCGCCCAGGACGGCGCCCCGGCCGGCGAGGTGTCCAACCTGCTCCACGACGACGTGTGCCGGGGCGACGAACTGACCCTGTCGGCCCCCGCGGGCGACGTGTTCCTCGACGACGACGGCACGGGCCCCGTGGTGCTGGTGTCGGCCGGCATCGGCTGCACCCCCATGACGGGCATCCTCGCCCACCTCGCCGAGACGGGGGCCCGGCGGCCGGTGCTGGTCCTGCACGCCGACGGCTCCCCCGCCGAGCACGCGCTGCGCGCCGAGACGCGGGCCCTGGTGGAGAGGCTGCCGGACGCCCGCGCCGAGTTCTGGTACGAGCGGGGCGGCCCGCAGGAGCCGGACGCCCGCACCGGTCTGATGGACCTCACGGACATCGCCCTGCCCGAGGCGGCCACGGTGTTCCTGTGCGGCGCGCTGCCCTTCATGCGGGAGATCCGCGGCCGGCTCCTGGCGGCCGGGGTGCCGGCGCGCCGCATCCGGTACGAGGTCTTCGGCCCCGACCTGTGGCTGCCGGACACGGCGGCCTGAGCCCGTACGGGGGGCGGCCCCCGGGCGCGGTGCCCGGGGGCCGCCGTGTGCCGTCAGGAGGGGGGCGTGGCTCCGGCCTCCCCGGGCAAGGGGCGGGGCCGGGCGCGGGCCACCCGTGTCCGGGAGCGGGCGCCGGGGACGGGGGCGGCCCCGGGCGAGGGCGCGAGCGCGGGCGGGGAGTACGGCCCGGGGTCAGCCGTGGGGGAAGGCGCGGGGGGTGCGGGTCGTGGCGGCGCGCGGGGTTCGTCCGCCCTCCGGTCCGTAACCGAAGCGGATGAGGAGCTGGGGGCAGCAGCGGCTGCGCGGTGCGCTCATCGCCGCGCGCAGGTCGGGCCACTCCATCGCCTGGTGCAGCATCGACGTCCGCACCCCGTGGACGGTGGCCGTCAGCAGGACCCGCTCCAGGGCCTGGCCGGCCCGCAGCCAGTCCCCCAGCCGGTCCCGGGGCGTCCACAACAGGGCGACCTGGACGTGCCGTTCGAAGCGCAGGGCCGGCAGCCGCAGGGGTGCCGAGAAGTCCCGCATCGGCACGTGCCCCGCGCTGTCGCGGGGGCCGAGCGCGGTCACGGGGATGCCGTACGCGGACTCGGCGCCCGGCGTGGTGAGCCAGGTGCGGGTCTCCGCGGCGCGCTCGGGGTGGGTGGCGTTGCGCGCCTCCGCGGCCTGGGTCAGGCGCAGCAGCCGCCGGGTCCCGATGATGTCGGGGACGTCGAGCTGGGCGCCCTCGGCGCGGGCCGCGCCGGTCATGTCGGCGACGACGGCGTCCGGGACGGGGCGGCCGGTGAACGGCATCCGGCTGGTGTGCCGCCGCTCGACCGCGTCGTAGAGCCCGGCCACGGGGTCCGGGGTGCCGGTGGCGGGGCCGGCCAGTTGCACGGTGGCCAGCAGCGTGGGGTCCTCGACCGTCGGCAGCAGCCGCACGAGCGGGGTCCAGCCCAGGTGGGCGGCGGCCACCCGGAGGTTGAGGACGGCGGCGCCCACGGAGAGGAACTGGGCCCGCCGCTCGGGGTCGGTCAGCGGCAGGGACCGGTTGCGGTCGACGCGGACCTCGACGGAGCGGCTGTCGGGGTCCAGGCGGAACCGCCAGGGCTGCGTGTTGTGGATGGACGGCGCGGCCACCGCCGCGGCCAGCAGGGCCTGGACGGCTGTGGCGTCGACTTCGCGGGTCTGCATGGCGGCTCCTTCACACGGCTCGGCCCGTTCTCCCCCACCCTCCGCCGTCCCCGGGTGCGGGGCGAGGGTTGACCGGCCCCGGGCAAGGGGCCGTCCGGCCCCATGGGAGCGGGCGTCGGCTCGCGGGCGGGGCGGTGGCGGACAGGACCACGCCGAGGGAGCCGGTCAGGGGGCCACGGCGAGGGCGCGGGCGCCGGACGGCCCCTGGCGGGGGCGGGGCCGGGTCCGGCGGCGATCACGACCGGGGCGAAGGGGCCGGGTCCGGCGGCGAGGGGCGCCCGTAGCCGGGTTCGGCGAGGCCCGGGTGAGGCCGCGGTACCGGGCGGGGGCCCGGCCGGTGGCGAGCCGGGTGGGGAGGATCACGGGTGCCGGTGAGCTGGTGACGCGGGGGCGGCCGGGCTGGACGGGCCGGCCGCGGTGCGTCCGGCGCGGGGCCCCGGGCGCCGGCTACGCTCCGCCGGTCCCCGCGGGCCCGCCCCCGCCGCCTGCCTCGCCGCCCTCGCGGGTCCCGGGGGCCCGCGGGTCCGTCTCGGGCGGTCCGGTGGACAGGCGCCGGTCGAGGTCGGCGTGGAGGACGGAGAGGCGGATGCCGGGGGCCATGGCGAGCAGGGGCAGCACGAGGCCGGTCTCCTTGGCGAGGTGTTCCTCCAGGAGGACCTGGAGCGCGCGGGCGTCGGCGATCGCGCCCGCCGGGCTTGCGGAGCGCAGCGCGCCGACGAGCCCGCCCAGGCAGGCGTGTTCGGCGATCAGGCCGTCGATCAGCGGCCGGGCCTCGGGCAGGGCGCGGGCGGCGGGGTAGAGGACGGCCGCGCTGGCGGACAGGTGCGGCAGGACGGCGCGGTCGCAGAAGGCGAGCAGGCCGCGGTGGATGCGCCGGCCCGCCGCCGGGTCGCGGCCCGCGCCGGTGAGCAGCAGGGTGACCCGGGCCGTCAACTCCCCCACCAGGCGGGCGTGGTGTGCCTCGGCGGCCCGCAGGGCGGCGGCGTCCTCCGGCGTCGACGCGAGGGTGAGGGGGTCCATGGGGGCCTCCGGCGGGTCGGTCCGGCGCCGGCGGGCGACGCGGGCGGGGAACAGCGCGTCCGCCGGGTCGTCAGGGGCCGGCCGGGGGCCGGTTCCGGGAGAGCGGATGACCGCGCCCGGCCGCGGTGGGCGGCGGCCGGACGCGGGACCGGACCGGCTGACGCGCGCCGGGCGCGCCACGCGCCGGGGCCAGGGACGGGGGAATGACCTGGCGGTCCGGCCCGTGCCGTCGTCGCGGTGGGCGGCAGCGGTTCGACCAGTGCCAGCATGCACCGCCGAGCCCGTCGTACTCGCGGCCGACCGGCCCTGGCAAGAGGGCCGTTGGTCCCTGGACCACGGGCGCCGGGTGGGCCGGACGCCGACCGGGCGGGGCCCGGCGGCCCCGGGGCCGCGCGCCGGGGGCCGCCTAGCGTTCGGACCATGGGAAACGAGCGCGACGGGAACCGGGAACACCAGGACCGCTGCCGCGGCCGGCGGATGCGCGTCACCGTCTGCCCGCACCCGAAGGCGGACGTCACCACGCCGCCGGCGAGGCGGAGAGGTGTGCCTTCCGCTTCCCGCGCATCGAGGCCGGGCGGCCCGCGGTCCGCGCCGGGACGCGCCGGCCGCGACGCGCTGCCGTCCCCGCACCGCGAGGACGCGGCGGCGCCGGGCGCCCCGGGGAACCGGTGCCCGGTGGAGGGCCCCGGACCGCCGGCCGGGTGCCCGGGCCCGCTCGGCGTACCCACCCTGCTCCGCACCGTCACGGAAGGACCCGCATGAGCCCCCTGCCCGCCACCATCCCGGCCATCGTCCGCACCCGCGTCCGCGCGGCCGTGCGCCGCCGTGCCCCGGAGTTCGCCGCGCCGGCCGGCCCCGGCGCGGGCGAGGCTCCGCCGCGCCGCCGCCGGGGCCCGGGGCGGGGCCACCGGGCGCCGTCCGACGCCGGTTCCCCGTACCGGCGCGTGCTGTCGGCGCTGCTGACCGTGCTGCCGCCGGCCACGCGGGCCGGCCGGGAGGCCGTGGCGAAGCCGCTCGCCGAGGGCCCGCCCGGCGAGCGGGCGGGGCTCGACCCGTACGGCGCCCTCGGGACGGACGGGGCCCACGGAGCCGGGGAGTTCGCGACGCCGGCCCGGGTGCCGCGCCAGGCGCCGGGCCCGACGGGGAGCGGCCGTCCGTGAGCACCTGCCCCGCCCCCGCGGCCCCGCCCGAGGGGGCCGGCGCACGCGGCCGGCGCGCGGCCTCGCGGCGGCCGGTGTGAACGGGCCGGGGCCGGCCGTGGCGGGACCGGCGGCGGGGCCGCGGGGCGGCGCCCCGGTGGCGGCGGACCGGCGCACCGGACTGGTCCTGCTGCTCGCCGGGATTGTCGGCTGGTACGCCTCGTTCCGGCTCACGGTGGACGACTGGCGGATGCTGCGCGATCCGGCCTACCGGCCCTCGTGCGACATCAGTCCGGTGGTGAGCTGCGGCGGGGTCATGTCCAGCCCGCAGGGGAGCTTGTTCGGCTTCCCGAACATGGTGCTGGGCCTGTCCGCGTTCGCCGTCGTCGCCGCGGTGGGCGTGGCGGTCCTCGCGGGGACCCGGCTGCCCCCGTGGACGTGGCGCGCGCTGGCCGGGGGCGCGCTGGCGGGCGTGGTGTTCGTCCACTGGCTGCTGTGGCAGTCGCTGTACGAGCTGAACAAGCTCTGCCCGTACTGCGTCGTCGTGTGGGTGGTGACCATCGCCCTGTTCTGGTTCCTCGCCCTGCTCTGCCTGGAGCACGGGCTGCTGCGGGCTCCCCCGGGCGTGCGGGTGCTGCTGCGGGACACCCACGGTCTGCTGCTCGCCGGCTGGTACGGGGTCATCGCCCTGCTGGTGCTGACCCGCTTCTGGCCGTACTGGCGCGGGCCGTGGTAGCCGGGCGGGCCCGCCGCCGGCCCCCACGCGGGTGCGCGCGGGGGCCGCGCCGGCGCCCCACGCGCCCGCCCGCGCTCCGGCTCAGACCTCCTGCCGCCTCGGCAGGCGCCAGCCGGGACGGGGGAAGTGGCAGGTGTAGCCGTTCGGGTAGCGCTGGAGGTAGTCCTGGTGCTCGGGCTCGGCCTCCCAGAACTCCCCGGCCGGCTCGACCTCGGTCACCACCGGGCCCGGCCAGAGCCCGGACGCCTCGACGTCGGCGATGGTCTCCTCGGCGACACGGCGCTGTTCGTCGTCCAGATAGAAGATCGCGGACCGGTAGCTCGACCCGATGTCGTTGCCCTGCCGGTCGCGGGTGGTCGGGTCGTGGATCTGGAAGAAGAACTCCAGGACGGCCCGGTAGTCGGTCACGGCCGGGTCGTAGAGGATCTCGATCGACTCGGCGTGCCCGTCGTGGCGCCGGTAGGTGGGGTGGGCCAGTTCGCCGCCGCTGTATCCGACCCGGGTGGACAGCACGCCGGGCTGCTTGCGGATCAGTTCCTGCATGCCCCAGAAGCAGCCGCCCGCCAGCAGGGCCCGCTGCGTACGCTCAGTCATCAGGTGTCACCCTTTCTCCGCGGCTCGCGCGTGCGCCGTTCGCTGCGCGCACACACGCCGGCGACCGCCGGACCTCCATCCTCACACGCTCCCGCGCCGTTCCCGCCACCACCGTCCCACCTGCCCGGACGCCCGGAAACCACTCCCCGCACCCGCCCGTCGCGCCCCGGCCCGGCGCTACCCCTCCCGGTGCTCGCGCAGCAGCCGCCCGATCTCGGCGACGGTCGCCTTGTCCAGGCCCGCGCCGCCCGCCGCCAGCGCGTCCAGCCGGGCCGCGGTGCGGAAGTCGTAGGCGCGTTCCTCGTCCTCGCCCGGGACGGAGGCGTACGCCTCGGGGTCCGCGAATCCGACGACCTTGTCCACGGCCTTGGCGAGCAGCCAGGTGAGGACGAGGGAGTAGGCGGCCACGGCCAGGATGGCGACCACCTGGCGCCACAGGAGCGAGCCGCCGCCACCGTAGAACAGGCCCTCCTTGCCGCTGACCTCGGAGGTGGCGAAGAGACCGACCATGAGCAGGCCGATCAGTCCGCCCGCTCCGTGCACGCCGACCACGTCGAGGGTGTCGTCCACGTTCAGGCGGTACTTGAGCGTGACGGCGAAGGCGCAGAACGCGCCGGCCACCAGCCCGGTGACCAGCGCGCCCGAGGGGTCGATCTCCCCGCACGCGGGGGTGATCGCGACCATGCCCGCCACGGCCGCCGAACCGACCCCCATCATCGTGACCCGCCTGGTCCGCCAGTACTCCACCAGCGGCCAGGTGACCATGGCGCCCGCCGCCCCGAGCTGCGTGTTGATGAACGCGGTGGCGGCGGTGCCGGTGTCACGGACCGCCGAACCGGCGTTGAAGGCCAGCCAGCCGAACCAGAGCAGCGCCACACCGATCATGACCAGGGGGATGTTGTTGGGCCGTGGTTCCTTGCGCCGGAAGTCCGCCGGGCCACGGATGACCAGGGCGACGGCCAGCCCGGCGATGCCGGAGTTCAGTTCCACCGGCAGCCCTCCGGCGAAGTCCAGGGCGCCCAGGTGCCGGGAGATCCAGCCGTTCTTGGTGTCGAACACCCAGTGTGCGATGGGCACGTACACGATGAGCAGCCACAGCACCGAGAAGACCAGCCATCCGCGCATCGTGGCCCGCCCCGCGATGGAACCGCTGATCAGTGCCACGGTGACGATGGCGAAGCCCATCTGGAACGTGCTGTAGACGTAGGTGGGGATGGATCCGGTCAGCGTGTTCGGCGCGATGCCGCGCAGGAAGGCGTGGTCGAGGTTGCCGATGAGGCCCACGCCGCCGGCATCGGGCCCGAAGGCGAGCGTGTACCCGACGATGAACCAGAGGATGCTCACGAAGCACAGGGAGGCGAAGCTCATCTTGAGCATCACCAGGACGTGCTTGGTGCGGACCATCCCGCCGTAGAAGAAGGCGAGGGCTGGGGTCATCAGCAGCACCATGGCGGCCGCGGCCAGCATCCAGGCGGTGTCGCCGGAGTCGTAGGCGGGCGGCATGGGTGCGGGTGCGGTGATCACGGGCTCGGTCTCCTCCGGCGTCGGGCGGGGGCTACTGCTTGCGCAGATCGGGTGCGGGGTGTCCGGTGAGCAGCCGCCGTACGGCGTCCCAGGCGGCCCGCACCGCGTCGGCGACCCGGGGCTGCTCCCGGCCCAGGACGCGCACCCACGCCCCGCAGTCCTGTGGCAGGACGCTGGCCCCGTGGACCACCTCCATGCCCGTCAGACAGGCGTGCAGGGTGTCGGCGATCTCCGCGGCCGGGCGGCGCCCACTGACCACGAACAGCGAGGCGACGTGGTCGTGGCCCGCGAAGACGGCGGGTCCGGTCACCCCGCCGGGCCCCGCCGGGCGCAGCCGCAGCGTGTCCACGGCGAGCAGCGTCCCGTCGGGGCGGCGGATCTCCAGGTCGCCGGCGAGCAGGGTGTACGCGTGCCGTTCGCCGCGGGCGATCCGGCCGGCGGTGACCGTCTCCGCGTAGACGGCGGTGGCGCTCTCGTGGACGGTCAGTACCGCGCTCTGGTGGAAGCGCGCGCCCCGGAAGGGGATGAGCGGGTCGGGCAGGTACTCGACGTAGGCGCCGTCGTCGGCGCCGATGTGGATGCGCTGCGTCGCGTAGTCGTGCTCCATCCGGTAGACCTTGGTGGCCGCCTGGGTGGTGATCAGGACCTCGGTCCCCGGCCCGCACGTGATGTCCTGCCGGTAGCGGTCGGCCTGGGCGATGCCGCCCCCCGTCGCCATGACGTAGGTACAGGCCATGCCGGGCAGCGACGGGTCGACGTAGAGCGGGCGCATGATCTCCAGCGGCGACTTCTGGTAGCGGCCGACCAGTTCGGTCCGGTCGCCGCGCAGCGCGTAGGTCAGGTCGAGGACGCCGACCTTGGCCGGTGACCCGGGGCCGAGGGTGTCGGGCACGGTGGCCAGGCCCGCGAACTCCGGCGGCAGCCGGACGGGTTCGTAGTATTCCGGCGCGAGCCGGTCGCGTGTCCCCGGCATCTCAGATCAGTACCGCGCGCCGGGACTCCAGGAAGTCCGCGACCTCGGCGACCCCCGTGCCCGTCAGGCAGGTGAGCGTCAGGTTGTCGCCCCCGCTCTCGTAGAGGAGGACGTCGACGTCGGGGAAGCGCTCCAGCATCTCGGCGCCCGCGGCCAGGTTCATCGTCGGGTCGTCGCGCACGGCCGTGTGCGGGCAGGCGCCGGTCTCCACGCCCACGACGCGTTCGGGGTCGAGGACCCCGGCCAGCGTGTGCCGGATGTGCTGGGCGTCCTCCTGGGTGTAGATGTCGTTGGTGATCACCGCGGGCCGGCGGCCCTGACCGATCAGGACGGGGACCAGTGCCTCGATGAGGGCGGTCTTGCCGGAGCCGACGGGCCCGCCGATACCGACGCGCAGGATGTTGTCTGTCATGGTCTTCCTCTCGGTGCCGGCCGCGCGGCGCGGCCCGTCAACTGGCGAACAGGCGGGCCTCGGCCCGCTCGTGGCGGGCGGACATGACGTCCGCGGCGAAGGTGGTCGCCCCCAGGTCGGCCGGGCTCCGGGCCAGCGCCTCCCGGGTGGTCTCCTCGATCACGGGGGCGGTCCGCCGCAGCAGCACCTGGGCCCCGCGGTGGTCGGTGAGCCGCAGCCTGAGCGCGGCTCCGGCGAAGCTCGCGCAGAACACGAACAGGTCCGCGGCCACCGCGTGCCGCACCGGCACCCCCGTCGCCGCGTACACGACCCCGGCGGCCACGGCCTGTGTTCCGGGCGCCTCGCGCGCGGACACCGTCCGGTGGTAGCGGGCGATGCCGTCCGCGCCGAAGACCTCACGGGCCAGGTCCAGCAGTTGGCGTCCGGTCCGGGTGGCGGCCTGCCGGGTCTCCCGGTTCAGTTTGGAGGCGTACAGCCGTACGTCCGTGGCTGCCACCTCCTCCCAGTCGCCGGCCGCCACGGGCACCGTGGGCCAGGGCCAGGGCGGTGGCGTCGGCGGCGCCAGGGGACGTGTACGTGCGCGGGACCGTGCGGTTGCCCCCGCGACAGGGTGTCGGAGCGGATCTGCGGGGGCTGTTGTCGCGCTCCTCCCCGGCCCCTCCCCTCGCCTTGCGCGTGGGCCTGGCCGTCGCGGTGGGCACCGCGCTGGGAGCCGTGCTGCCGCTGTTGCATCCGTCATGGGTGGCGGTGGGGGCGGCCGCCGCGTTGCAGGGAGGGCCGGGCGTGCAGCCCACGCGGCGCGCGGTGGCACGGCTGTCGGGCACGGTCGCCGGTGTGGCGGTCACCGCGCTGGCGTTCCACTCCTACCAACCGGGGGTGTGGGTGACCGTCGCCTGCGCCACCCTGGCCCACGGGGCCTCTCGCACGGTGCCGTCGAGCGCGCTGTTCTCCCGCATGCTGCTGTCCACGCCCGTCGCGCTGTTGCTGGCGAGCGCCGCGTCGCCGCCCGGAACGGGGCTGGGCACACTCGCCGCGTACCGCCTGCTGGACCTCACCCTGGGTCTCGCGCTCGGGGTGGCCACCGCGCTGGTGGTGCGGGGGGTGCCCTCGGGCCGGGTGTGCGCCGCGGTGTCGCAGGCGGTGGGCGCGACCGGGGCCGCCCTCCGCGTCCGCCTGTGCACCGGGTCCGCCGGGGCGGAGTGCGCCGGCTTCGCCTGGCGGCGGACGGCCGAGCTGTGGACCGTGTACGCCTCCGTTCCGGCGGAGGAGGTTCGCCGTTCCGGAACCGCCGAACGGCTGTGGCCGACCGTCCTGGCCGTCCGGCGCCTGCTCTCGTGGTCCGTGCTCGGCGGCCCTCCGGCACCCGCCGTCGAGGCCGGCGTACGGGCGGGTGACCAGATGGCGGCCCTGGCCACCGCGGCCCGTGCGGGTCTGCCCGGCTCCGATGCGCTGCGTGCCGCGCTGGACGGCCCCGTGCCGGTGCCCGAGCCGGCCGCCCCCGGGCTGACCCCCCGGCTGTCGGCCGTGCGCTCGGCACTGCTGGGCCGGACCGGCGCCGGCTGACGTCACGCGGGCGTGCCACGGAGGCGTGTTCGGCCGCGAACGCACGAAGTCCCCGTGCCACTTCCGTGGCACGGGGACCCCCTCGGAGCGCTGGGCCGGCCTTGCACCTGCATTTCCCCACAGGAAGTGGGGCGTCTTTCCTTAGACGACCAACGCGTGTCGTTCGGTTCGGCCGGGTGGCCGTTCGAACAAGATCGACTGTAGCGCATCGGCCCCGTTCGCGCATCTCGGCCGCCGGACGGCGCGCGATCAGCCGCCGTCGCTCGCGGGCCCCCGGAAGACGGCCAGCCGCAGGACGGTGAAGCGGACGACGGTGACCAGGACCGAGGTGACGGCGAGGACGAGGGCCTCGGCGGCCGGGGACGCCTCCGGGGCGGCGTACCGGAAGGCGAGGACCGCCCCGGAGGTGACCAGGTAGCCGAGCAGGAAGAGGCCGCCGGCCCCGAGGTGGGCGCGGGCGGCCGACGCGCCCGCGTGCCGGAAGGTCAGCCTGCGGTTCGCCTCCGTGTTGAGCACCGTCAGCACGAGCAGCGAGGCGAGGTTGGCGGCGGCTGGGGGCCACCAGGCCCGCAGGAGCCAGTACAGGAGGGCCTGTCCGGCGGTCGACGCGACGCCGATGACGACGAACCAGCCGGCCTCCCGCGACCACGGCGGCCGGCGACCGGCGCCGGCGGGTGCGTCCCGGGACGCCTTCGGCCGCACCACACGCCACTCCCCCGCGGTCCACCGGCCCCGCGCACCCCGGGAGCCTCGTGGTCGGGGAGCCTACTACGCCCCGGCGTTCCGTCCCGCCTCCGGAAGCTCAGCGAAAGTTTCGACGAACTGCGGCCCATCGAACCCGCCCGCGCCCCGGGGATGCGTACGAGAGCCGGACACCAGCACCCCCTCCCTGTCGGTATTCCGACTGGCCGGAACCCATCCGGCCGACTCCTCCACTCCAGCGAATCATTCGAAACATCTACCGAAAGCATTGACGCTTGACGGGGACAGGCCAAGACTGGTCGCCGTCGAGAGGGCCCGGCCCCGCCGGTTCCCCCCGCCTTCGCACCACGCTCTCCCCGCGCTCCGCCCCGTTCCCCCGCTCCCCCGCGACGCCGGTCCGCGCTCCGCATCGCGTCCCGCGACGCCGCCCCGGGGGCGTCGCGCGCCGCCCGTCTCACCCGGCACCCACCGCAAGGAGGAAGCACGCACATGAACCCGCTCGCACGTCCCAGAAGCCCCGGACGGGGCCGCACCAGGCTGCCGGTCCGCTCCGCGTGGGCCGTCGCGCTCGCCGCCCTGGCCGCGATGCTGCTGCCGGGCACGGCCTCGGCGGACACCGTCGTCACGACCAACCAGACCGGCACGGACAACGGTCACTACTACTCCTTCTGGACCGACAGCCAGGGCACCGTCTCCATGACCATGGGCTCCGGCGGCAAGTACAGCACCTCGTGGCGCAACACCGGCAACTTCGTGGCCGGCAAGGGCTGGAGCACCGGCGGACGCAAGAACGTCACGTACTCCGGCAGCTTCAACCCCTCCGGCAACGCGTACCTGGCGCTGTACGGCTGGACGACCAACCCGCTCATCGAGTACTACGTCGTCGACAACTGGGGCACCTACCGGCCCACGGGCACGTACAAGGGCACCGTCACCAGCGACGGCGGCACCTACGACATCTACGAGACGACACGCGTCAACGCCCCGTCCATCGAGGGCACGCGGACGTTCAAGCAGTACTGGAGCGTGCGCCAGGCGAAGCGGACCGGCGGCACGATCAGCAGCGGGAACCACTTCGACGCCTGGGCCCGCAACGGCATGCCCCTGGGCGGCTTCAACTACATGATCCTCGCCACCGAGGGCTACCAGAGCAGCGGCAGCTCCAGCATCACCGTGGGCGAGTCCGGCTCCGGTGGGGGTGGCGGAGGCGGGGGTGGCGGTGGCGGCGGTGGGGGCTGCACCGCCACCCTCTCCGCCGGCGCGCAGTGGAGCGACCGCTACAACCTCGACGTCACCGTCAGCGGCTCCTCCGACTGGACGGTCACCATGAACGTCCCCGCACCCGAGAAGATCATCGCCACCTGGAACGTCTCCGCGACCTACCCCAGCGCCCAAGTGCTCACCGCCAAACCCAACGGCAACGGCAACACCTGGGGCGTCACCCTCCAGGCCAACGGCACCTGGACCTGGCCCACCGTCACCTGCGCCACCACCTAGCGGGGGCAAAGGCCCCCCGGGTGCGGCGGCTCTCCCGGCCGCCGCACCCTCGTGCGCCGCGAGCGGTCAGCCGGGCCGGGGAGCACCGGGGGCCGCGTCCGGTTCGGGTTCACGGTCCCGGGTGCGGGCGGCGGGCAGCGGGGGCCGGCCGAGGCTCGCCTCCAGTTCGTCGAGGGCGTGCCGGGCGGCGGCGATGCGCGCCCTGAGGTCCGGTTCCGGCGGGCCGGAGCGCACCGCGGCGTCGCGGTCGTGCCGCCGCTCGATCTCGCGGGCCTCCTCCAGGGAGCTGATGACGACGCCGATGAGCACGTTGACCAGCACGAAGGAGGCGAACAGCACGTACGAGGCGTAGTAGAAGATGCTCCAGCGGGAGATGGCGAGACCGGCGTGGACGGCGTCGCCGAGGCCGTCCAGCGTCATCAGCAGGAACAGGGTCAGCACGGCGCGGCCGATCGAACCGTACTGCTCCGGGTCGTCACGGCCGAAGAAGACCCAGCCGACCATGGCGTAGACGTACATCAGCAGGGTGCCCACGAGCAGGAAGCTCGCCGTGCCGGGCACGCTGCGCACCACCGCCACCATGACGACGCGCAGTTGGGGCAGGAAGCGTGCGGAGCGCAGGACGCGGGCGAGGCGCAGCAGCCGCAGGACGGTGGTGTTCTCGCGGATCACCGGGAGGAAGGCGCAGGCCACCACGGCGAGGTCGAAGAGGTTCCACGGGTCGCGGAAGAAGGCGCGCGGGCGGTCGGCGTACGCGCACAGCCGCAAGGCCAGTTCCACCGTGAACGCGGCCAGACACAGGTGCTCGCCGAAACGTAACCACTGGTGCCATTCCTCGGCCAGCCCGCGGAAGGTCTCGGCGCCCAGCAGGGCTGCGTTGACGACGATGAGCACGAAGACGGTGAGGGAGAACCAGCGGGCCTCGGTGACGGCGCCCGCCCGTCGCGCCAGTGCCAGGCGGGCCCGTCCGAACGTGTCCGCGTGGTCGGGGTGTGGGGTCATCCTGCTCGTGTCCGCTCCGTACTCAAGTGATCAAGTTCCAGAACGTTTTCTACAGCACTGTAGATGGGGGTGCGCGGACGGTCCGGACTACCGGGGCGGGGAGTGCCGGCGGCGGTGGGCCGCGACGCGCTCGCGGGTGGCGCACCGGCGTGAGCAGTAGCGGCGGTCCCGGCCGCTGCCCTGGCTGACGTAGACCCGGAGGCAGCCGTCGGCGGCGCAGATCCCCCCGGGCGGGCGCTGGTGGGTCCAGACCAGGACGGCGAGCGCCAGGCAGGACGAGGCGAGGAACCACTCGGGCCAGGGGGCGTCGTCGTCCGGGTCGACGTGCGGGTGCCAGGGCGAGGCGCCGCGGTGGGAGGTGAGCCGCAGTGGGCCGGTGTGCTCGTGCAGGAGGCGGTTGAGGACGGTGACGGCGTGCTCCGCGGTGCCGGCGGCGAAGACCTCCCGGAGCCGGCCCGCCGCCTCCCGCAGTCCGGCGAGGTCGGCCGGGGTGAGGTGGAGGGGGTCGTTCTCGCCGTGGGCGCGCAGGGCGGCGGCGATGTCGCCGGGGCCGGCCGCGTCGTCGGCGAGCGTGTTGACGAGGTCGGCGGTGCGCCGGGCGGCGGCCGACGGGGAGTGCCGGGCGGACCTCGGGTCGCGGGGCGCGGGCGGCCCCTGCCCCGGGCTGTCGCCGGGTCTGTCGGCGGGCTCCCGGCGCGAGTTCCCGCGGCGGTTCTCGTGCGGGTGTCCGGGGCGCTTCTCACGGGGCGGGAGCACCATCCGAATGTAACGCATCTTGCGTCGTTCTGCGTTACGTCCGTAGCGTCTCGCGGATGACCGGACGGATGACACGGCGGTACCCCCTGACCTCGTACCTGACGGGGGCGGTGGCGGCGCGGGCCGGGGACGAGATGTCGGGGCCCGCGCTGCTGCTGGCCGGCTTCGCGCTGTCCGGCTCGGCCGCCGAGGCGTCGTCGCTGCTGGCCGCCGTCACGGTCGCCGCGGCGGCCGGCGGGCCGGTGATCGGCGCGCTGCTGGACTCGGCGGCCCGGCCGGGCCGCCTGCTGGCCGCCGCGCTGCTGCTGTACGCGGCGGGGGTCACGGGGGTGCTGGCCGCCCTCGGCCGCCTCCCCTTCGCGCTGACGCTGCTGATCGCGGTGGTCACGGGGCTGCTCGGTCCCGCACTGTCGGGAGGCTGGACGGCGCAGCTCCCCCGGGTGGTGCCGGGCGGCCGGCTGCCGCGGGCGAACGCGCTGGACGCCATGTCCTTCGGGGTGGCCAGCCTGGCGGGTCCGGCGCTGGCGGGAACGGTGGCGGAGATCGCGGGCGCGTCGGCGGCGGTGGGGGTCTCGGCCGCGCTGATCGCCCTGGCGATGCCGGCGGCGTGGAGCCTGCCCCGGCGGGAGACAAGGGCGGGTGTGGGGGCCGAGGGGGGTGCGGCGCGGGGGCACGACACCGGCGGGGCGTCCGCCGGCGGTACCGCTGCGGCCGGGCCGCGTGCGTCCGGCGCCACCGCCCGGGAGCGCGCCGCCCGCCACGTGGCCGGCGGGGTGGGCGCGGTCCGCGACGTGGCCGGCCGGGTGGGCGCGGTCCGCGACGTGGCCGGCCGGGTGGGCGCGGTCCGCGACGTGGCCGGCCGTCTCACCGCCGGGATCCGGGTGGTGGCGCGCTCGCCCCTGCTGGGACGCGCCACGCTGACCTCGGTGATCTGCTGCGTGGCGCAGGGAGTGTTCACCGCCTGCGTGCCGCTGCTCGGGGAGCGCGCGTTCGGCTCGGCGGGGCGCGGCGCGCTGCTGTTCGCCTGCGCCGCGCTGTCCGCGCTGGTGGCCAACGCCCTGTTCGCGCGGTACGCGGACGCCGCGGCGCCGGACGGGATCGTGCGGGCCGGCGCCCTGGCGCAGGGGGCCGGGTTCGCCCTGGCGGCGTTGGCGGGCGGCGGGCCGACCGTGCTGGTGGCCGCCGCGGTCGTGGTCGGCGCCGGCGAGGGGCCGCAGCTCACGGCCCTGTTCGCGGTACGGCACCGGGAGGCTCCGGCGGAGCTGCGCGGACAGGTGTTCACGACCGGCGCCAGCCTGAAGATCACCGGCTTCGCGGCGGGGGCGGCGCTGGCCGGGCCGCTCGCCGCCCGGTCCCTGACGGCGGCCCTGACGGCGGCGGCCGCTCTGGCGGTCGCCTCGGTCCTGGCCCCGGCCCGGCTGCCGTCGGACGGCGCGGGGAGCGGGCCCGCCGGCACCGCGCCGGGCGACCCCGCGCCCCACGGCAGCGCTTCGGCCCGCCCGCCGTCGGACGGCACCCCGAAGGGGGCACCTGACAGGGCGGCATACCGTCAGGCACCGTGACAGGCGGCACCCCGCCTGTCAGCACCTCGGCGACGGGCACCCCGGCCACCGGCACCCGCCACCACCCGGGGCCCCCGCCGGCGGCGCGAGCCTCCGAGACTTCCGGAAGGAGCGCGGAAAGGGGCCGGCCCCGGGGAGCGGCGCCCAGCGTGTTGTCGCGCCGGCCTTCTCCCCGGCCTGGGCGCGCTCCCCCTCGGCCCCGCGGACCCGTCCGCTTCCGGACGCGGAGGGTCCGTGCGCCTGCTCTGCGGAGTCTGCCCGGGTGCGCCCGACCGCCTCGGCCCGGGGGTGCCGCGCCGGGGCGGTCCGAGGGCCCCTCCCCCACGGCTCGTGCCGGGGGAGCCGTCAGCCGTCGTAGTCCACCGTCAGCGTCTCGGTGACCGGGTACGACTGGCAGGTCAGCACGTACCCGGCGTCGACCTCGGCCGGTTCCAGGGCGAAGTTGCGGCGCATCTCGGCCTCGCCGCCGGTGACGAGGGCGCGGCAGGTGCCGCAGACGCCGCCCTTGCAGGCGAAGGGCAGGTCGGGGCGGGTGGCCTGGGCGCCGTCGAGGATGCTGCGGTCCCGGGGGAGGTCGGCGGTGGTGGAACGGCCGTCGAGGGTGAGGGTGACCCGGCTGACGGGTCCGGCGGGGCCGGCGTCCTCGTGGCGGATCTCGCGCACCGGTTCGTCCTCGGCGAAGAAGAGTTCGCGGTGGACGCGGTCGGCGCCGACGCCGAGGCCGGCCAGGACCCGCTGGGCGTCGGCGACCATGCCCTGCGGTCCGCACAGCCACCAGTGGTCGGCGCGGTCCACGTCGACGAGGGCGCCGATGAGGGCGGAGAGCCGCTCGGCGTCCAGCCGTCCGGAGAGCACCTCGGCCTCGCGGGGTTCGCGGGAGAGCACGTGGGCCAGTTGGAAGCGGGCCGGGTAGAGGTCCTTCAGGTCCGCCAGGTCCTCGGCGAACATGACGGTGTCGGTGCGCCGGTTGCCGTAGAAGAGGGTGACGGTGGAGCGGTCGTCGGCGGCGAGCGCCGACTCGGCTATGGAGAGCATCGGCGTGATGCCGGAGCCCGCGGCGACCAGCACGTGGTGGCCGGGGGTGGCGAGGTCGGG